>CAZLNX010000113.1:0-16694 GCA_964560795.1 uncultured Anaerolineales bacterium
ACGTATCAAATTGAAACGACTATACCCATCTTATCATGCTTGACAAGCTAGTAGAAAATCCCTGGTGAAAACGGGCCACGCATAGCGAATTGGCCCATTACCCTTCTTTATTGGAGAGGAATGAATGTCTAAACCGATTTTAGTTTTGATCGTTGACGATCATGAAGTTGTTCGTAGCGGTGTTTTCGCATTTTTAGATGCCCAACCCGATATCACTGTTGTAGGCGAAGCAAAGTCTGGGGAAGAGGCGGTTGCCATGGCGCTTGAGCACATCCCCGACGTCGTGCTGATGGATTTAGTGATGGACGAAATTGATGGGGTGGAAGCGACGCGCAAAGTCAAGAACGCCAGCCCGAGGACGCAAGTTGTAGTACTGACTTCGTACCACCAAGATGAATACATTTTCCCTGCTTTGCAAGCGGGTGCCATCTCCTACATCCTCAAGGATATTCAGATGAACGAACTGGCGGACGCTGTTCGGCGTGCTGCAGCGGGTGAAGCAACTCTGCATCCGAGGGTGGCATCGCGCGTTATCCAAGAGATCCATGGCGCGAAAAGCGAAGAACTCAACCCTTATACCGAACTCACCGACCGCGAGATGGAAGTGCTTAAATTAATCGCCAATGGTCTTTCAAACAGTGAGATCGCCAACCAACTGGTCATCAGCGAGAATACAGTCAAGGGGCATGTTAGCAATATTTTAAGCAAATTACACCTGGGAGATCGGACGCAGGCAGCGGTTTATGCTTGGCAGCAAGGCATTGTGAGGCGAAAGAGTTGAACCACCCGGCTAGGCCGTGTTGACATTTTGGCGATTCTCTCCTGAGAAGGATGCGTGCGTCATAAGGTTCGCACTCCTGCAAATCCCTGAAAATTCAACACTACCTGGTTAGGCTATCGTTGGCAGAGCAAAAAGATCAAAATTTGAAGAAAGACAAATCAATCCACCCGTTAACTCTTGTGTCATATTTTATGGATAATCAATAGTAGGAGCCAGGTTGTTGCGAGGGTATTGGTATGCAGAAGAAACCAGATGTCTTCGAATTCATCCGTGGAAAACCACTCTTGAGTCTACTAATTGGTGGAATGATATTGGTCATGGGCATCCTGTTTTCAGACATTCCAACGATGATCGTTAGTCAGGGCTGGCCTACAACTGACGGGACTATCCTATATCATAAATTTGTGGGACAAATGTTTGAAGAATACGATGGCGACTTTTACAAAAATATCGATGTATATATTCGCTATCAATATTCTGTAAATGGCATATCATTTACTTCATTGTCCATAAATTCAATTAATACCCCTTTTTATCCATCTAGCTATGCAAGTCGATACCCGGTCGGAAAAGACGTAATTGTATTTTACAATCCGAAAGCTCCTTCTGAGGCTGTTCTCGAACCAGGTTTTGTTGATATTTTTAAGGCATTCGATGTATTTTCTTATCTAATCTTTGGAGCAGGAATATATTTCATCTTCCTTGGAATCTCGAGGATCAAAAACATTAGCGACAGAAATCGTCGGAAGATTTCGGTGTGAAAATGTTCGAATGAATTAATAGGCATTTTGCCAACCACGTTCGTAGGCGTCTGGGGTGATCGTGGCTAAAAATTGGAGACAGGCAACGATGGGCGTTTTTGAAAGCCGGATTAGGGGACAAATCCCCCAGAGTTAAAAGTCTACGTTTGGCGGTTATCGGTAACAAATAAAATTTTAGGAATATGCAATGATACTTACCTCTCGCGTTTGTACCGAAGAAGATGATTTCTGGAATACTCGCAATTTTTTGCGCGAAATATTTCTACTCAATGGCAATTTTGAACACAGTTGGAATGTAGCGCGCCTCGATTACTGGCGTTGGCATTTCATTAAAACTTGCAAAATATTCGGATCGGTTGAAAATGGAATGGCGATTTGGGAAAACGCCAATGGCAAAATCATTGCCGCACTGAATCATCTTGGCGATAGCGAACTCCGTCTACACGTACATCCACACTTTCGTTCCCCTGAGCTGGAAAATGAAATACTTGCTTATGGTGAGGAAAAATTCTTCTCGATTACAGATGACGGCAGACGGTATATTCAAATGCCTATCTTTGAGGACGATACACAGCGTCAGGATATTGCACAGAGCAGAGGGTACCAAAAACAACCTGGCTGGGGACATCACTATCGTCGCAATTTATATTCATCCATCCCCGACGTACCGATCCCTTCAGGTTACGTAATTCGCTCGATGGGTGGTGCGGAGGAATACTCCACACGAAGTTGGGCATCTTGGCGGGCATTCCATAACGATGAACCAGACGAAAACTACGATGGCGATTATTCATGGTACGCGAACCTTCAATCTGCGCCATTGTACCGTCGCGATTTGGATGTTGTCGCAGTCGCGTCTGATGAAAACATTGTCGCATTCTGTACCATTTTTTATGATGATTTCACTCGGAGTGCGGTGACAGTTTTGGTCGGTACTGCAGCTGAACATTGGCGGCGCGGACTTGGCAAAGCGGTCATCGCCGAAGGGTTAAGAAGACTTAAAGAAATGGGCTGCAAACATGTTTTTTCCACCGCCCACGAAAAACCCGCTGATTTCTTGTATCGTTCCGTTATGCAGGAAATGAAAGTAACGGATACATGGGTCAAGGTAATAACGAAATAATTTGAGAAAAATTATTCGCTTGCGGTGGTATCTTGATCCGGTGAACGAGTCTTGCAGGCGACCCGGCTGGCAGCCGGTGGATAAGCAGCGCGAAAAGTCAGAGAATCGGTTTTGGAAAAGATTGGCAAAAAGCATAAAACGCCGGGTCGTGATGTTGAATTTAGTTCAAAGGTTTTAGGCAAGCGTTGTTCAGGGTCAAAGCCGCCGATCGCCTAAAGCACTCGTTAGGAGGATATATGTCAGAAAATATCGTTATTTTGAAAGGCAGCCCCAGAGTCAATGGTAACAGCGCTGTCCTTGCCGATCAAGTTGCCGCAGGGGCGAAAGAATCAGGTGCTGAAGTCGAGAGTTTCTATCTTCACAACATGCATATCGAACCTTGTGACGCTTGCGATACTTGTCAGGAGACGGGCGTCTGCATCATCAAGGATGATATGCAGACGCTGTATTCCAAGCTCCGCCAGGCGGATTCTATCGTGCTGGCCAGTCCAGTCTACTGGTTTACTATCAGCGCGCAACTGAAACTATGCATCGATCGTTGGTACGCTCTTGAAACCCCCGAAGGAAGCGAGTTACGCGGGAAGAAGTTTGCTATCGTTCTAGCCTATGGTGACACCGATTTGCACTCATCCGGCGGAATAAACGCCATCCATACCTTCGAATCGATGAGCCGCTATATCGGCGCCGAAATTGCCGGCATCGTCCATGGCACAGCGATGGATGTAGGGGATGTCGAGAAACAGCCTGTTTTGATGGAAAACGCATTCAAGTTGGGTCAAAAGTTGGCCGCTTCATAATTTTGAACAGAGTTGCGCCAAAATCAGCGGAATAATCCTGACATTTATCAGGGAATAATTCTGACATCAAAAAGCGTCTGGTGAACTCCAACTGTGATAGAATAAATTCGCAATTACGTTAGCACATTATCAATTCAATAAATCCGATCTTGGCACCTACCCCCCGGATGGGAAGGTTCGGATAAACAATTGTTTATCCGAGGCGAAGCCGGTACGCTTTGTACGCAAGTGCAAGCAAGTCCGGCGCTGTCCCGCAACTGTATGGCCCCAAGGGCCAAGCCAGGCCGCCCACCAAGATCGAGATTTCCACGTACCTCGAGGCAAGGAGGTGGGAATGCATTCGTAATCTCAATCCATCAATCCCTGTCCAAGCGTCAGGGATTTTTTTATTTCGGAAGGATCAAGCAAAAAATGGCAAAAAAGAGAAAAGGACTTGTCATCATCAATACAGGATTAGGCAAAGGCAAAAGTACTGCCGCCTTCGGCTTGCTGATGAGGGCTATCGGGCAAGGGCTGCGAGTCTGCGTGATCCAATTCATCAAGAGAGAGACCGGGCGCTGGGGTGAAGTCAAAACCGCGCAGAAATTAGGTATCGAATGGCTCAAGATGGGCGATGGTTTTACCTGGAAAGCAAAGGACCTTGATGAAACCATCGCAAAAGCGCGTCACGGCTGGCAAATCACCCAAAGCAAAATCTCTTCTGGTGATTACGACCTGATTGTCTTAGACGAATTCACCTACCCTATGCACTTTGAGTGGATCAGCACCACCGAAGTGATTGAGTGGTTCAAAGAACACAAACCGCCAGAACTACACCTGGTCATCACCGGGCGCCATGCCCCCGAAGCATTAATCGAATATGCCGATCTGGTTACAGAGATGACAAAAATCAAACATCCCCACGACGAGGGATACAAGGGGCAAAAAGGAATTGAATTCTAAATGGCGACTGTCAGTATCCCTTTGACTTGTGGCGAATTAGTACAAGGGCTGTGGGAGGGCCTACCCGCGCTGGTCTCTTGCCCCATTGACCTTTACAGCACTGCGCACCTGACTTTGGCGAATACATGGCAATTGCCCGAAGACACATCCAAAACTAACGCCGCAATTCAAATGGCTGGCGAGAGGTTCGTGTATACGGGGGGAGGCAAAATAGAACTTGAGTCTGCTACCCCTAGAGGACGCGGCTACGGCACCAGCACCGCCGATATTGCATCGTGCCTATACGCTTTCGGCTGCGCGACGCGAAACGAATTCACCCCTGCCACCGTCGCTGAAATGGCCGTCAGCATAGAGCCAACCGACAGCACGATTTTCCCTGGCCTGACTTTATTCGATCATCGTCAGGGAGCATTCCACCATACCTGGGGCGCAGCACCACCCCTACATATAATCCTGCTTGACCCCGGGGGAGCGGTAGACACCATTCGATTCAACCAACTTGACCACCAGAAATTTCTCGAAAAACAGGCATCAATCCATCAGGAAGCTTTTCTTATACTAAGGTCAAGCCTAGAAAGCGCCAATTGGGATGCCTTTGGTCAGGCGGCCACTCTGAGCGCCCAAGCCCATCAAGTAATCTTAAACAATCCACTACTAAATGAAGCGTTCCAGCTTGCAGACCAGATCCGAGCCCTGGGTGTCTGCAGGGCGCACAGCGGAACTATCATAGGCCTGATCATCGATCCCGAAAAAGAAAATACAGAAGAAGCGGCAACATACGTTGCTACTCAATTACCATCATCTGTGAAAATTTCGTGTCATCGCATTGTAGACGGTGGCCCAATATATCAATCCAACAAAATAGGAGAACACCATGTCACTGCAAGATATTATTTCGAAAATCCAACCTTTAGATGAAACCGCTATGCAGGCGGCCCGCGTCCGTCAGGATGACCTGACCAAACCACGCGGCAGCCTGGGGCAACTCGAAGATATATCGGTGAAGATCGCCGGTATCACGGGAGAAGAAAAGCCCGTCATCCAGCATAAAGTTGTTACTACAATGGCTGGGGATCATGGTGTCGTTGCCGAAGGCGTCAGCGCGTACCCATCAGAAGTCACCCCACAAATGGTACTCAACTTCCTATATGGTGGCGCGGCGATCAATGTGCTAGCGCGGCACGTCGGCGCGCGCGTAACCGTTGTCGATATGGGCATCGCATCCGAGATGGAACCCCATCCAGACCTGGTGAACAAGAAGATCGCCTTGGGTACAGACAATATCGCCAAGGGCCCAGCCATGACTCGCGAGCAAGCCGTGCAGGCCATTGAAGCAGGCGCTCAGGTTGTCAAAGCAGAACTAGAAAAGGGGCTCGACATCCTGGCGACCGGCGATATGGGGATTGGCAACACCACCCCCTCAGCAGCTATCGCCGCGGCGATCACCGGGCGCCCCCCTAAAGATATTGTCGGACGAGGTACAGGTGTCGACGATGATGGGTTGCAGCGCAAGATCAACGCTGTCGAAAATGCCTTGAAAATCAACTCACCCGACCCCGCAGATGGTCTTGATATGTTGGCCAAGGTTGGCGGTTTTGAGATTGGCGGGTTGGCCGGGGCCATTCTGGCTGCAGCCGCCCATCGCAAACCCGTGATCATCGACGGTTTCATCTCCACCGCTGCGGCGATGATCGCCGTTAGTTTGGCCCCACAGGTGAGCGACTATCTCTTCAGCGCCCATCGTTCACAAGAATTGGGCCACCAGATTATGCTAGAATGGTTGGAACTTGAACCAATGCTCGATCTTCAAATGCGGCTTGGCGAAGGCACCGGCGCAGTGCTGGCTTTCTCACTGGTCGAGGCAGCTTGCAAGATTCTCAGCGAAATGGCTACCTTCAGCGAGGCTGGCGTTTCGGACAAAGAATAACAACCTGATTCCACGAAGGGCACTAAGGATCACAAATTTTTTTTCTTAGTGCACTTCGTGTACTTCGTGGATAATTCATGATCCCATTCCTAGCAGCCCTACAATTTCTGACCCTCAGCCCGCCAATGGTCAAGCGCCCGTTCACAGAAAAAGAACTTGGCCAGGCGGCAGGCTTCTATCCTCTCGTCGGCGTTCTCATAGGCACAATGCTCTATGGGGCAAACTACGGTCTCGCCTTTATCGTACCCGATGCATTGCGCGCAGCCCTGCTGGTGTCGTTATGGGTTTTGCTGTGCGGGGCTTTGCATTTAGATGGACTGCTAGATGCCTTTGATGGAATCCTGGGTGGGTATACGCCTGAAAAACGCCTGGAGATCATGAGGGACGAACGTGTAGGCGCTTTCGGACTCAGCGCGGGCGTGATCCTGCTCCTGATCAAATACGCATCCCTGAACGGTTTCCCCCAATCTGCCCCGGCGTTGATCCTAATTCCTACGCTGGGTCGTTGGGGCATGACCCTGGCCGTATTCGCTTTTCCCTACGCACGTCCTGAGGGACTGGGCAGTGCTGTCAAAACACACATTACCTGGAAACAGGTTACTCTCGCCAGCGTGACCGCGTTCGTAGCTGCCTGGTTCTGCGTGGGTTGGATGGGCTTGATCGCCTTGGGAGGCACGCTGCTACTGGTTTGGGGCATATCAACTTTCGTTTTGCGTCGCATCCCCGGCCTGACGGGAGATATATACGGCGCAATTAATGAGCTTGTAGAAATGGTTTTATTAGTATTTCTTTCAACGGTATATTTCACACAATAGATAAAGGAGAGTCAAATGCTAGAGATCGGTGACAAAGCCCCACAATTTTCCCTGCCCAACCAGGACGACAAAATCGTCTCTCTGAGCGAATTTGCAGGCCAGTGGTTGGTGCTGTATTTCTACCCCAAAGATGACACGCCTGGCTGCACCAAAGAAGCCTGCGACTTCACCGACGCACTAGATGATTTCAAAGGCTTGAATGCCAGCGTGATCGGAGTCAGCGCGGATGGTATCGCATCCCATCAAAAGTTTATCCAAAAATATCGCCTGGGTATCACGCTGCTTAGTGACCCCGACAAAACTGTCCATAAAGCCTATGGTGCCTGGGGTCTGAAGAAGAACTACGGCAAAGAATACGAGGGCACCATTCGCTCGACGTATATTATCTCGCCAGAAGGAGAGATTGCCGCTTCATGGCGAAATGTGCGCGTACGTTCGAAAACCAAAAGCGGCGAAACCAAACACGCTGACAAAGTCAGAGACAAATTATCTCAACTGCAAGCTGAATAAATGCTTTACCCCGTAGACGCACACTATGTGGCCCTACGGGCAGATCGTGAAGAAATACTAAATAATTTTGCGAACTTCGCGTCTTCGGGGTGAGCCATCCAAATTTTATGAATACATTTGTCCTGATATTTGCTTTACTCATCGATATCATTTTTGGCGATCCGCCCAACCGTTTTCATCCTGTAGCCTGGATGGGCAACCTGATCACAGCACTGAGGCAGCGCGCACCGCGTCAAGGACACGAACAACAGTTCGCCTTTGGCACGCTTCTCACTCTTTCTGGGACTGCACTGGTCACCGGGATCGGGCTTTTGCTCAACAAGCTGTTTGCCCGATTGCCTGGTCCGCTGGGATGGCTTGCTGAGGCGGCAATTTTGAAGTCAACCTTTTCACTCCAAGGATTGGATCGCGCAGCCGGAGAAGTGCAATCTGCCTTAGAAGCAGGAGATCTGCCCGAGGCGCGTCGATTGGCAAGCTGGCATCTAGTAAGCCGGGATACTTCGCAGCTTGATGATTCGCAGATTGCTGCTGCCACCATCGAGTCTGTAGCTGAGAATGCCAGCGATGGCGTCATAGCGCCGTTATACTACTACAGCCAGGGAGGCTTACCCGCTGTTCTTGCATACCGTTTTACTAACACCGCCGACGCCATGTTGGGCTACCGGGATGTAGAGCGGGAATGGTTAGGAAAATTTCCGGCTCGGTTTGATGATATGCTAAACTTCATCCCAGCTCGATTGACTGGCTTGTTAATTGTGCTGGCCGACAAAGTAACCAAATTGAACGAAAATCGTCAATCCAATGCCGGGCAAGTTATGCAACGTGATGCCCAAAAAACTGACAGCCCCAACGCCGGCTATCCCATGAGCGCCATGGCCGGGGCGCTAGACGTCGAATTGGAAAAAGTTGGGCAATATAAGCTCGGTGCTGGATGCCGCCATCCAAAGGCAAGCGATATCGGAAAGGCGCGCAGGCTCCTTACTCTCACAACAGGGTTAGCAGCCATCCTACTCATTATCATGCCAACTAAGAGAAAGCAGTAAACTGCTTACCGACATGAAACCCCGCCCAGAAATCCAGCAGCTTTCCGGCGTTCATCATGGCGCACCAAATTACTCCGAATTGGAGAGCCTGGGGATCAGCGCGGATCAGGTTATCGATTTCAGCACCAACAGCAATCCCTATGGGCCATCACCGAATGTCAGAACAGTCCTAAAGGAAGTCGTTTTGGATCGCTATCCAGATCGGGATTGTCTCGCACTTCGACGGGCGATATCTGCTCATCACAACCTGCCATCGGGAAAAATCCTTCCCGGCAACGGCACTGCAGAATTAATCTTGTCAGTAGCGCTGACCTATCTACAACCTGGGGATCGAGTGCTCATCTTAGGTCCCACCTTTGGTGAATATGCCAATGCAGCTGCCTTGATGGGCGCAAAAATCCACGAGGATCGCGCCACGGCCGAAAAGGCTTTTGCATTCGATACTAACAGGATAAAACAGATCCTGGAAAGCACTCGATTCCGCCTGGTTTTCATATGCAACCCCAATAATCCCACTGGGCAGGCAATCTCATTGGAAATTGTGGAACAATGGGCCCAGGATCACCCGCAAACGTTGTTCGTAATCGATGAGGCGTATATCAATTTCACGCAAGGAATCCCCACGGCTGTGGATATTCAATCTCCAAACATGCTTGTTTTGCGCTCAATGACGAAAGATTATGCCCTGGCTGGCTTGCGGCTGGGATACGCCATTGGGAACCCAGAGATCATAAATTACCTAAAGAAATCACAACCGCCATGGAGCGTAAACGCTTTAGCCCAGACCGCTGGGATTATCGCTGTCAAAGACCATGAATATTTACAATCTTGCCTGGATCAAATATCCCATGAAAAAGCAAGCCTGATCGAGGCATTGAAAAAACTTGGGTTCTCACCGGTGCCATCACAGACGCATTACTTTTTGATTCCCGTGGGAGATGGAGCATCCTTTCGAAGTCAATTACTAGAAAGAGGGCTCCAGGTGCGCGATTGCGCCTCGTTTGGATTACCAGATTATGTACGTATCGCTACCCGCCGGGCTGAAGAGAATCACCAATTGCTCGAAGCAATTCAAACGATCGAAACATGACACAACTATTACTCGTCCGCCACGGAGAGACCGACTGGAACCTCGCCCAGCGCTTCCAAGGCCACACAGATGTGCCGCTCAATGAGAATGGTCGTCAGCAGGCTGCTGCCATTGCCCAGCACCTCGCCGATGAAGAAATACATGCCATCTATGCCAGCGATCTGAACCGAGCATCAAGCACCGCCACGGCAATTGCTGAACACCACCCGTGTGAGGTCATTGCTGAACCCCTTTTACGTGAGGGGGATTTTGGGCAATGGGAAGGACTAACGTACACCGAAATCCAAGCGCGCGATCCTGAAGCGGTCAGAGCCTGGCATGAAGATCTATTGAACTTCGCTCCCCCAGATGGGGAGACACCGCGTCAACTAGCCGAAAGAGTAGCATCATTTTACAGTAACATTCAAGCGCAGCATCACGATGAAACACTCTTATTGGTCGCCCACGGCGGTTCTCTACAAATTCTGATCTGTCTGCTGTTAGATATCCCTATCGAAAAATTTTGGCAGTTCAACCTGGCGCATTGCTCGCTTTCGAAAATCTCAATATACAAAGAAGGCGCAATCATCAATTATCTCAACGACATAAATCATATAACGTAGAAACATCCAAACGTTTACCATTACAACATTCTTATGACTGCAAAAACCTTAATGATCGTAGGCACCAGTTCGTCAGCAGGCAAGAGCCTGTTAGTCACCGCGCTTTGTCACAGCTTCGCACGGCGTGGCATCAAAGTAGCTCCCTTCAAAGCCCAGAATATGTCCAACAACGCCGCTGTCTGCCCGGATGGTTCCGAGATCGGCCGCGCCCAGGCGGTTCAAGCCGCTGCCGCGGGCTTGGAACCGACCGTCGATATGAACCCCATCCTGATCAAGCCCGAGGCTGATTCTCGCTCCCAGGTGGTGGTCAACGGCCGTCCCTGGCGCACGCTGGATGCCCGTGACTACTACCCCAAAAGGGATTACCTTTGGGAGCAAGTCACCAAATCCATTGATCGCCTGCGAGATGAGTATGAGCTTATAATTATCGAGGGGGCCGGCAGCGCTGCAGAGCTCAACCTGAAAGCGAGCGATATCGTCAACATGTCCACCGCGCTGTACGCCGAGGCTTCCGTACTACTCGTCGGGGACATTGATCGCGGCGGGATCTTCGCCCAACTCTTGGGCACCTATTGGCTGCTCCCTCCCGAGGAACAGGAAATTCTCAAGGGATTCATTGTCAACAAATTCCGCGGGGATATTTCTCTCTTCGAGGATGGAATCCAGATCATTGAAGAGCGGAGCGACGTGCCAGTTTTTGGGGTGGTCCCGTACCTGCATGATTTATATATTCCCGAGGAGGATGCCGTAGCCTTGGAAGCCCCAGATCCGATCAAGCCTGTCCAAGACGCTTCGGTAGATATCGCCGTGATCCACCTGCCGCGCATCGCCAACTTCGACGATTTCGATCCCCTGGTCGCTGAACCCGGTGTGCGCTTGCGCTATGTTGATTCGACGGAAAGATTGGGCAACCCCGATGCGATCATTATTCCCGGCACTAAAAGCACCGTCCGTGATCTAGCCTGGCTGCGTGGCAGAGGCCTGGCAAACGCGATCCAAAAATTAGTCGAGCATGGCGGATCATTAGTCGGCATCTGCGGCGGGTACCAGATGCTTGGCCTTGAGATTCTCGACCCTATGCATGTCGAATCGAGAGAAGAACAAACAACGGGCTTGGGCTTGCTTCCCATCTCTACATCATTTGCCGGTGAAAAAGCAACGTACCGCTCTCGAGGGGAAGTAAATCTTGAAAATATTCCCAACGAAAATTGGCTATACTCCATCCAGGGACAGAAAATCAGCGGTTATGAGATCCATATGGGTCGCACCACGGGGGCTCATACCTGGCTGAAAATCACAGAACGCAATCAAGAAATGACGCGCGTACTCGACGGTTCTATCAGCGCGGATGGCAAGGTTTGGGGCTGCTATATCCATGGTCTGTTTGCCAACCAGAACTTGCGCCGTGCCTGGCTTCACAGCCTGGGATGGGAAGTTTCACCAGATATCCCCCTTCAGGATGACCCGTTTGCCGCATCCCTAACATTCCTGACCGATACTGTCGAATCCGCATTGGACATGCAACTTCTGGAGAAAATCATATGGGAAAGTTGACCCTGATATTAGGTGGTGCACGGAGTGGTAAATCGACCTACGCAGAGAAGCTTGCTGCCCAAAGTGGGGGTCGCGTGCTCTATATTGCTACTGCGCAAGCCCTCGATCCAGAAATGGCAGATCGCATCGAAAAACACAAGGAGCAACGCCCCGATAGCTGGCAGACCATGGAGATTCCGCATGGTGTAGCAGATGTGCTAAAAGAGAGGCAAACTCAAGCCGACCTCGTACTCTTAGATTGTTTGACTATGTTGATCAGCAACCTGATTTTGACAGTCACCGACGAAGAGTTCGAACCCGACGAGGATCGCGCTGTACAAGTCGTCGATGCCGAAATCGAGGCTTTGGTGGCATTCATCAATCAGAGCGATGCTGAATGGATCGTCGTTTCCAACGAAGTTGGCATGGGCTTAGTGCCGCCCTATCCCCTTGGAAGGGTTTACCGCGATCTATTGGGCTGGACCAATCGCAAAGTTGCCTCGGCTGCCGACGAAGTCTATCTCTTAGTCGCTGGGATGTTGCTGCCACTGCACGAAGTGGGGATTTCTATTGAAGAGTGAGATCATCAAACTTCCGAAGTCTGGGCATTGAAGTTGCTATGCGAAAAGTCCCAGGCGAGATTCTCGTCATCCTGGCTGCGGTACTCTGGGGTACGACGGGTACCGCCCAGGCTTTAGCGCCAACCAGCGCCGACCCCAAATCTTTTGGTGCAATCAGGCTTGCGGTCGGCGGTATCGCATTGCTGGTTATTAGTCTGGCGCGCGGCTTTTCGTTTCGCCGCATCAAATGGCCACTGATACCAACACTCATCGCAGGTATCAGCATGGCCGCTTATAACCTCTTTTTCTTCGCTGGTGTTGCCAAAGCGGGTGTCGCCATCGGCACCCTCGTGACCATAGGGAGCGCACCCATCCTTGCTGGCTTACTCGGTTGGATCTTTCGACGGGAACGCCCTGGCCTGCGCTGGTATTTGGCGACTGTCTTGGCTGTTTCAGGCGGAGTATTGCTGATCCTACCAGGAGGATCGCTGCCCACAGACTCATGGGGCATAAGTCTGGCTTTATTTTCTGGGCTCTCGTATGCGATCTTCTCTGTTGCCAGCAAAGGCATAATTGAGAACACTCCACCTAATGCTGCCATGGCAATCGTGTTTTCTTTGGGCGCGGTGCTGCTCTCACCGATATTGTTTTCCTCCGATCTGACCTGGTTATCACAACCAACTGGTTGGATGTCAGCCTTATTCCTGGGTCTGATCTCTACCGCGCTGGCTTACTTAATTTTTGCGCGAGGGCTGGTGTCGGTTCCAGTGGCCAGAGCCGTAACATTGACTCTGGCCGAGCCGCTAACTGCAGGATTGCTGGGCATCTTTCTGCTAGGAGAGCAGCTTATTCCAAAGTCTATTGTGGGTATTTTGCTTCTGGCGATCGGTTTAGCAATCGTCTCAACAGAGAAATCCAACGAATAAGAAAATCAATCCACAGCTGTGCTATACTCAAATACATGACTGAAAAAATCTTTTCAATCGTCACAGGCGCTACCGGAGCCATCGGCGAAGCTATCGCTCGAGGGCTGGCAAAAGACCACAATTTCGATGTTGTTATTACTGCTCGGGACGAGGCAAAGGCGAAGAACACTGTCCAAAAAATCATCCAAGCAACGGAAAACCAAAATGTGCGCTACCTGATGGTTGATCTATCGAGGCGCTCTGAGATATTTGACCTGGCTGATCAATGGCAAGGACCGCTGCATGTTTTGGTCAACAACGCAGCTGCTTCTCCAAGAACACGGAAAGAATCCTCTAATGGAATTGAAATCCAATTCGCCGTCAATGTGCTGAGCTACGTTTGGATGACCGAAGCCTTCGCGCCTCATCTCAGCGCAAGCGCGCCAGCTCGGGTGGTCAATGTTGCCAGCTATTGGGCCGGCGATTTAGATCTCGACGATCTTGAATTCAAGAGCCGCCCTTATCGCAACGGCACTGCCTACAGGCAATCAAAGCAGGCCAACCGAATGTTGACTGTGGCCTATGCTGAGCGCTTGAAGGAATTTGGAATCTCTGTAAATTCTTGCCACCCAGGGGATGTCAATTCCAAATTGAGCAACGATTTGGGCTTCGGGGGCAGCGAATCCCCCGAACAGGGCGCGGCCACACCGGTCTGGTTAGCCACTGATCCGGCGGGAATTAATAATACAGGGAAATATTTCTCTCATCTTCGGGAAGAACGCTGCCGATTCGGGGGGAATCATAAAGCAGTAGAAAAACTATATAAGATTTGTTCTCAATTTTCCAAACAATAAATTGGACATAAAGTACAAACCTCCTTAATTACTGGGAGTTTTGTACTTGTCTATTGACTCCCAAAACGTTTTGGAATAGAATGACATTATTCCAAAACGTTTTGGTTTTTTTAGGGTACTCATTCTAAAGGTTAATCATGCCTGTAACGTTAAAAGATATCGCCAAAAAGGTGGGAAAATCTGTAACAACAGTATCGCGTGCTTTGCACGGATACGACGATGTCAGCCCAGAAACAATCGCCCTGGTTCGCAAAGTCGCCAACGAAATGGGCTACACGCCCAATATCATTGCCCAACGACTGCAAAAACAACACACCGATACCATTGGTTTTATTTTGCCAACCTTTGGACCGCGCTTTTCTGATCCATTTTTTAGCGAATTTTTAGCTGGAATTGGCAACAAAGCTGCCAAACTCGGCTACGATCTATTAGTCTCCACTCACCCTCCCGGAGATGATGAACTTAAAGCCTACCGTCGTAAAGTTCGGAGTTATTTGGTAGACGGGTTCATCATCGTTCGGACTCGCTGCAAAGATCCTCGCATTGAATATCTTTGCCAAGTTGAATTCCCCTTTGTTGCCTTTGGACGCACAGAGAACGCTTGCGATTTCCCCTACGTTGATGAGGATAGCGAATACGGCATGCGCCTTATCGCACACCACTTAGCAGAGCTTGGGCATCAGCGAATTGCATTCATTGCAGCCCCCGAAAACCTGATGTTTGCGCATTACCGCTTGAAAGGTTTTCGTGAGGGACTTGCAGAAAAAGGAATTCACCTCGACGAAAATCTTATTGTCACTGGCGACCTCACACAACGCGATGGAGTCAAACAAGCTGCTTATCTTCTCGATTTACCTAACCCGCCGACAGCAATTGCGGCGAGCAACGATCTCATGGCACTAGGTGCGATAAGTGCTGCACAAAAACGCGGCCTGCGAGTCGGTAAGGATATTGCCATAACAGGCTTTGACAACATCCCGCTTGCAGAATACAACCACCCCTCACTGACTACGATCCACCAACCAATCTACCAGATTGGCGATCAGGTCTGCGAGATGCTCATCAAGCGTATCCAAAGAGATGGCCTTGAAATCGAACATACGTTACTAGAGCCCAAACTCGTTATTCGCGAATCATGCGGTGGTAATCAGTAATTCATCCCTAAAGGAGGTGATGCTATCGAAAATAAATATCTAATGATCAATCTTTACCCAATTGTCACTATTTATCTATTTGGAGGATAAAGACTATGAAGAAGTTTTCAATTTTTATGCTGATCGTCCTGATTAGCTCACTGTTGGTAGGTTTTGCGCCTCGCCAAGACAAGACCGTGATCGAGTTCTGGACCACGGACAATGAGGAAGCCCGCATTGACACATACGAAGCCATTGCGGCCGCTTTCATGGCAGAGCATCCAGATGTTGATTTGCGCATAGTGCCCATCGAAGAAGCGGGCATTGCACAGCGCATCGCCACCGCCCAAGGTGCTAACCGCCTCCCGGACATCGTCCGCATGGGTGTCGAACGTGTTTCATCCTTTGCTGCCGATGGCATTCTTGACGAAGACGCCGCAGTAGCCACGATTCAGGCCATTGGTGAAGATGACTTCCGAGCTGGTCCGCTAGCTATGGTCACCAACCCCGAGACTGGCAAGTATTCTGCAGTGCCCTTCGACGGTTGGATCCAGGCCATCTGGTACCGCTCTGATTCATTCGCTGAAGCTGGCGTTGGCGCACCCATCACATGGGACGATATCAACGCCGCCTGTGACGCACTGCCCGGAACCGGCAATTTGCTCTACGGTCTGACCTTGGGCACTGACCCCGGACAGAACTACCCGCACCAGGTCTTTGAACAGGTCGCTATGTCCAATGACGCCTGGCCATTCGATGGTGACGGCAACGTCTCTATGAACACCGAGAACATGGTTGCCGCTCTGGAGTTCTACGCTGGTCTGCAGCGTTGTGCTCTGCCTGGTCCGCAATACTGGCGCGGTGCCCGTGAGGCGTATGAGCTTGATCAATCCGCCATGCTCTTCTACAGCACCTACATCATGGATGACCTGGTCGACGGCTCTGGCATGGAAGGTGGCGGCAATGTTGAAATCCCCGTTGAGGATCTGCCCGGTGTAACTGGCTTCGCCGCTACTATGGAAGGCCCCAATAGCGCGGCTTCCTACGGCCAGTTGGTCACCCTCGGTATTCTCGAAGGTGCCGACCCCTTGGCTCAGGAAGTTGTCAAGTTCTTCATGACTGGCGAGAACTACCAGGATGTATTGGCTCTGGCCCCCTTCGGCAAGGTCCCCGTTTTGGAGAGCGCCGTCGAAGGTTGGTCCACACTGAGCGACTACTTCGCCAACTACTCTGAAGACACCTTGTCCCAGATCGCCAACGGCTTCGAGACCATGCAGCGCTGGCTCTTCAAGCCTGGCTATGACGCCACCCAACGTGC
>CAZLNX010000114.1:0-16623 GCA_964560795.1 uncultured Anaerolineales bacterium
TCAGCCACGATCCTTTGGCTACCGCTGCTGTCCCGCCTTAAGTGGATAGCCGCGCCAACGGATCGGTCAGCTTTGGCAATAGCAGCAGCTTCAATCTCGAGCTTGGCGGCACCACGCCGGGCACCGATCACGACCAGCTCGATATTGCCGGTACGGTAGCCATTGGCAGCACGGTCACGTTAAACACCAGCGCCTATGGCGGCTACACCCCCTCCGGAGGAGATACCTATCTGATCATCGCCAACGATGGCAGCGATGCCGTCAGCGGCACTTTCGACGGCCTGGCAGAAGGGGCTGTGATCCCCAATTTCCTGGGTTCCGGCCTGGATGCGCAGATCAGTTATGCCGGCGGCGACGGCAACGATGTCGTCATCACCACCAGCATTGGCATTCCCGAGATTGACATGCAGCGCCCAACAACCACCTCGATTGCCGATGCCGGAACAGATGCCTTAGGCAACCAGGCTCCCAGTACGGTGCACCTGACTTATACGGTGGATAACTCGGTTGGCACCGAGCAACTCACAATCACGGCTGTCACCGCCGACAACCTGGTCAACGCCAGCAACTTCACGGTGGTCACTGACATGCCGCTCGATATAGCCGCGGGAGGGGCAAAGGCTCTCAATATCTCATTTGATGTCGACGCGCTAGGCGCCTTCAGCCTGGATATGCATATCGATAGCAACGACGACGATGAGAATCCCTACGATATCACCATCACAGGCACCGGCGCTGCTGTCCCGGAGATGGATGTACTGGGCAACGACACCAGCATCTTCAGTGGCGATACCACCCCAGACCCAGCTGATCATACCGATTTCGGCAATGCCGATGAGAATGGGGCTACCATCACGCGCACCTTCACCATAAAGAACACTGGTTTGGCAACCCTCGACCTGACGGGTGGACCACCCCTGATAACCCTGACAGGTTCGGCAGATTTCACCCTGACCAGTGATGCCGCCCTGGCAATAATCCCGGCGGACGGAGAAACCAGCTTCACGGTTACCTTCGATCCCAGCGCGCAGAGCACCGAGACAGCCACGGTCACTATCGATAACAACGACAGCGACGAGCATCCCTACACGTTCGACATCCAGGGCACCGGCACCGGTCCGGCGCCAGAGATGGATGTGTTGGGCAGTCCCTCGATCCCGGATGGGGATACCAGCCCCTCGGCATTAGAGCATACCGATTTTGGGTTTGTGCTGGTGGATGGCGGGGCGGTCACCTACACCTACATCATCAGGAACACCGGCAGTCTCGATCTCAACCTGGGCGGCACGCCCACAGTCAGCATCAGCGGCGCTCATGCTGCAGAATTCAGCGTAAACACGCAGCCTGTGGCATTGATCCCTGCGGGCGGCGGTGAGGCCACCTTCGAGATCACCTTTGATCCCCGCGGGGGTGGGCTGCGTACAGCCACGGTCAGCATTGTCAACGACGACAACGACGAAGACCCTTACGATTTCAACATTCAGGGAACCGGGACGGTGCCAGCCGAGGGCGGTGATGACGGGGCAGAACAACCCCAGGAACTGCTCGCCGGTGTGGGGGTCAATGGCGGCGTCTTCCGCTTCGGCAGGGTTATCGTGACAGTTCCGAAAGGCACGCTGACAGATCACAGCGATTGTCAGATTTCTATCTCAAATGTCAATGGGGAAAAGGGTTTATCCCAGGATGATCCTATTTATGATGTCAGCATCACCTGTGCTGACGGGCAGCCGGTTAGTTACAACCCGCCTTTGGAAATCTGCCTCAAACCTACCCCGGATCAAATCGGCGCGGCAGGGTCAATCTTTGCCAACCTGAGGCTGTTCCACAGTCATGCCGGGCAATCCTGGAACCCGCTCTACGAAACATTTGAGCAGGACGGTTATCTGTGTGTAGACATCTGGCAGTTGAGTTTCTTCACCATCCATGTGCCGGAGATTCCCGCCACTGGGTTTGCGCCGGGGGTGGTGGTAGCGTTGCCGGAGAAGTCGGAGGGGAAGGAGTATAACTACAACCTTAGTGTCATTGCGAGCGCAAGCGAAGCAATCGCCCCCTTGAATGATGGGAGATCGCTTCGCCCCGATGGGGCTCGCGATGACAATACTTTCGTATTGTCAATCCCCGCCCTTGAGCTGGAGCTTCCCATCGTGGGGGTTCCCCTGACCGGGGAAGGCTGGGATGTCTCCTGGCTCGGTGAGGCTGCTGGCTACCTCGAAGGGACAGCTTACCCGACCAGGGCAGGCAACACGGCTATCACGGCCCATGTCTGGGATGCGGATAACACCCCCGGCCCCTTTGTGGATCTGCACACCTTGCAGCACGGCGACGAGATCATCATCCACGCCTGGGGGCAGGATCACGTTTACGAAGTGCGCGCCCTCACCGAGGTGCGTCCCAACGACCTGAGTGCCCTGCCGCACTCTGAATATGATGTGCTCACCCTGATCACCTGCCAGGGCTACGATGAGTCCAGCGGGGAGTATACCTGGCGGCTGGCTGTGAGAGCGGTGCTCATATCCATGAACAGTGACCAGTAAACAGTATTCAGTTTTACCACGGCCATAAAGCTCTGGATGGAATCTCGTTCAGAGCTTTTTCTGTTCACTGTTCACTGCCCACTGACCACTGGCAATTGGTGCTATAATTTCACGGCCCATTAGAAAAATCACTCTTCCATAGGAGACCGGAATGTACGATCCCCAAGAATTGGAACATCTTGAAAAAGAATTCGAACGCTGGGACGAGGAAACCCTCGGCAAAACACTCTCTCGCTTTCCCGAACGCAAAGAGGAGTTCATCACCACATCATCGGAACCCATCGAGCGCGTCTACACTCCCTTAGATATAAAAGACAACGATTATAAAGAAGATCTGGGCATGCCCGGTGAATATCCCTACACGCGCGGCGTGCACTCAACTATGCACCGCGGCCGCCTATGGACCATGCGTATGTTCGCCGGTTTTGGCACCGCTGAAGAAACCAATCAACGCTTCAAGTATCTATTAGATCAGGGTCAAACAGGTCTCTCAGTAGCCTTTGACCTGCCCACCCTTATGGGCTATGACACCGATGACCCCGAAGCCCTTGGGGAATTCGGCAAGTGCGGCGTGGCCATCTCCTCACTCAAAGATATGGAAGCGCTCACCGACGGCATCCCCCTGGACAAAGTCTCCACCAGCATGACCATCAACTCCCCGGCGGCCATCATTTGGGCTATGTACATCGCCGCCGCTGAGAAGCAAGGCGCGCGTCACAACCAACTGCGCGGCACCCTCCAGAACGATATACTCAAAGAGTATATCGCTCAAAAAGAATACATCTTCCCACCGGAACCTTCCATGCGCCTGGTGACGGACACCGTTGAATTTGGCACCAACGAGCTTCCCCAATGGAACACCATCAGCATCTCGGGCTATCATATCCGCGAGGCGGGTTCGACCGCCGCACAAGAGCTAGCATTTACCCTTTCCGACGGCATGGAATACGTGCGTTGGGCTATCGAGCGCGGCCTGGATGTGGACGCCTTCGCCCCGCGCCTATCCTACTTCTTCAACGCCCACAACGACTTCTTCGAAGAGATCGCCAAATACCGCGCCGCCCGCCGCATCTGGGCGCGCGAGATGCGCGAGACCTTCGGCGCAAAAGACCCGCGCTCGTGGTTGATGCGTTTCCATACCCAAACTGCGGGTGTATCCTTGACTGCCCAACAGCCGGAGAACAACATCGTGCGTGTGGCCATTCAAGCTTTGGCGGCAGTGCTTGGCGGAACCCAATCCCTGCACACCAACAGCATGGACGAGGCCCTGGCCTTGCCATCCGAACACGCCGTCACTGTTGCCCTACGCACCCAGCAGATCATCGCTGAAGAGTCAGGGGTGACCAACACCATCGACCCTTTGGGCGGCTCTTTCTTCATGGAAGCCCAGACCGATCGCATCGAGGCCCAGGCCTATGATTATTTCCGCCGCATCGAAGAATTAGGCGGCGTGCTGCCTGCCATCGACAAAGGATTCTTCCAAGGTGAAATCTCCGATGCTGCCTACCGCTATCAGCGTGAGATCGACCTCGACGACCGAAGGATCGTTGGCGTCAATGCCTATGCCGAAGATAAGCCCATTAACATCCCCATTCTAGAGATGGACCCCCAAGGCTACGAGCACCAGGTAGATAGGTTAAACACTTTACGCGCCGAACGCGACAACGGCCGCGTTGGACAAACGCTGGATCGTCTGCGCATCGCTTGCCAGGGCACAGAGAACACCATGCCCCACATCTTGGAAGCTGTGCGCGCCTACGCCACCCTGGGCGAAATTGTTGGAGTGATGAAAGACGTTTTCGGAATTTATCAGGAACCCACTTGGATATAAACGCAATGACGCAGAGATGCAGAGACGCGGAGTAAATACTTTCGCCTTTGCGTCTCTGCGTTAATTTATTGGTGACACATGAAAAAATCTCCTATTTTATGGTTTGCAATAATCTTATTAGTAATCGCCGGATACACCCTGCTCGGGCCAGCTGAAGCAACCCTGGGCACCAATGTGCGCGTGGTCTATCTGCACGGCGCCTGGGTGTGGGCCGCGCTGGCGGGCTTCATCGCCGCCGGAGCGGTTGGCTTGGTCGGACTTATCGCTCGCCCCCTTCGGCTTCTCTCAGGGCAAGGCGCCACGCTGCACGGCTGGTCGCGCGCCTTGGGTCGCACCGGCCTTTTTTTCTGGATCACATATCTGCCCATCTCCCTGTGGGCCATGCAGACCAACTGGAACGGCCTTTTCCTGGCCGAACCGCGCTGGCGGGTGGCGGCAGTCTTCGCTATCGGCGGTCTACTGCTGCAGATCGGTCTCACACTCCTCGAGAACCCGGCCTGGGCTTCGGGATTCAATCTGGCTTTTGTGGTCGCCCTATTCCTGGTGCTGCAAGCCACAGATAACGTCATGCATCCCCCGGCACCGGTACTTGAGTCGGACGCCAGACGCATCCAGTTTTTCTTTATGGGGTTGAATATTCTCACCTTCCTGGCCGCCTGGCAGGTATCTCGTTGGTGGTTCGCTAGAGAAAACATCACTTCATGATCTCCTTCACCAGGCAGATCAACCAGGATTTCCAGGCCATCGAACGTCCCCTGCGGCTGCAAATCCTGATCTTCACCCTGATCCGGCTGATCTTCAATACCCTGTTCCGCATGGTATACCCCTTCCTGCCGGTCTTTAGCCGCGGACTGGGGGTTGATATCACCACCCTTTCCCTGGCGATAACCAATCGCTCGCTGGTCGGCATGCTGGGGCCGGTGCTAACAGCCTTCGCTAACCGTCGCGGGCGAAAAATTGGCATGCTGCTTGGGATTGGCCTGTTCACCACTGGAGCGGTCATCTTAGTGATCTGGCCATCCTTCCCCGCATTCATGATCATGATGATCCTCACCACCCTGGGGAAATATGGCTTCGATCCTTCCATGCAGGCCTATCTGGGGGACCGCATCCCCTACCAACGGCGCGGTCTGGTGCTGTCCATAACTGAACTGGGTTGGTCGTTGAGCTTTTTCATTGGGATTCCTTTAGCGAGTATATTGATAGCCCAAAGGGGCTGGATGTCGCCTTTTCTTACGCTGGCACTGTTGGGGCTCGGGGCGGGGGTTGTGTTGATCTTCCTGGTGCCGCGTGATGCTGCTTCCGAGGAGAGTCAAAATAACCTGTTCCACAATATTCGAGAGGTGCTCAGCTTCCCTCCGGCCTTAGCCGGGTTGCTCATAGGGCTTTTAGGCTCTGCAGGCAATGAGGTCATCAACCTGATCTTTGGTGTCTGGATGGAGGATTCATTCGGCCTGATGATCATTGCCTTAGGAGGCGCCGCGGCGGTGATCGGTTTGGCTGAACTGGGTGGAGAGACAATGTCTGGGGGGCTGGTTGATCGATTTGGGAAAATCCCCGCTATCCGAGTGGGTTTGATTACCAACTGCTTCGCGGCGCTGCTTTTTCCCTTCCTTGGCAGGAGTGTCATCGGGGCTGTGATCGGCCTATTTCTATTTTTTATTACGTTTGAGTTTTGGCTGGTCAGCAGTATTCCCATGATGACCGAGATCATGCCCGGTGCCCGAGCCACGCTGATGGCCTTCAATGTGGCCGGTTTATCTTTGGGACGCGCCATCGGCGCGTTCGTCGCTCCCTCACTCTTTGCATGGGGAATTGGAGCCAGTGCCGGGGCAGCAATATTCTTTAATCTTCTGGCTTTGCTCGCCTTACGGTCGGTGAGTAAAACGATAAACGGATAGGGAGTTAAGTGTGTCAACGGAGACCGTTGGCACAAATCGGCTGGCACGGGCCTAATGATCGTGGGAGTACTATTGTCCTCTTATCCCTACCCATTGATTCTTGTATAATTCTCACCATGAAATCACGTTTTCTATTTAGTTTATCCATCTGCCTGATACTGCTCGGTTTCACTCTGCCTGCATTGGCCGCCCCTCCAGCCCAAGCGACGCCTTTTCCCACGCCCACACCCGGTCCGGATGGGCGCATTATCTACATCGTCCAACCCGGCGATACCTTATGGAAGATTGCCGCCATGGCGGATATTTCTATCGATCAATTACGCGCCCTGAACAACCTTTCGCCTAATGATGTCATCGCCGCAGGGGACGAGATTTTCCTCGGCACGGGAGGACCTGCCACACCGATCCCCGCCGCACAGCCAACAGTCACCCCCACTCCTTCGGGTCCGACACCCACTCCAGAGATCGGGTATGGCACCCTATGCGTGATTCTCTATAACGATGCCAATGGCGATGCTATTCGCCAAGAAGAAGAACCTTCCATTCCCGGCGGCGCGATAAGCATTGGCAACGCCGATGGCTCTTTCTCGCTCACCGAAGATACGCTCAGCGGTCTGGATCACTTTTGTGTCGAAAATGTCGAAGAGGGGGAATACAACGTCACCGTGGGTATTCCCGATGGCTATAACCCCACAACAGCCTTCAGCGCCAGCATCATGCTCAACGGCGGCGATGAAGCATATCTTGATTTTGGAGCCCAACCCAACTCGCAGACGCTGGCTGAAGCCCCTACGCCCATTGGAACCGGCAGGTCACCCATGCTGGGGATTATCGGGGGCTTGATATTACTGTTAGGAATTGGCCTGGGGGTTTATGCCACTGTAATGAGAAAGTAAGAGAATAATGCCTTGTATCACTGCTCTGCGGTGATACAAGACTAGAGATATCAAAACTCGTTCCACCGGAGACCGGCGGAACGAGTTTGAATTACACATAATGCAGAGACGCCCCGCCGGGGCGTCTCTACCTATTTCTTATATCCATTAGGATGCGATTGATGCCATTCCCAGGCGCTGGCAATGATATCCCTCAGATCAGGGATTTGCGGCTGCCAGCCCAATTCTTGTCGGATGCGTTCCGAGGAGGCAACCAGTCGAGGGGCATCCCCAGGGCGACGCGGGGTCTCTTTGGCTGGGATAGCGTGGCCAGTGACTTCTCGAGCGGTCTCAATCACATCGCGCACCGAATACCCCGCGCCATTGCCCAAGTTGTAAACAAGTTTGTCCCGCTCAACAAGCGCGTCCAAGGCTAATAGATGCGCGGAGATCAGATCCGTGATGTGTATATAATCGCGGATACAGGTGCCATCGGGGGTAGGATAATCCGTGCCGTAGATGTAGATTTCTTCTCGCTGCCCCAGGGGAACCTGTAAGGTCAGCGGGATGAGATGGGATTCTGGCTGATGGGCCTCTCCACGATGGGGAAAACCCCCTGCGGCGTTGAAATAGCGGAGCGCAGCATAGTGTAAGCCATGGATTTGCCGGTACCAATCCAAAGCTTGTTCGATCATCAATTTGGTGTGTCCATACACATTGGTGGGGCCCAGGGCTGATTCTTCATTGAGCGGATCATCGCTGGATTGATAAACCGCTGCCGTGGAGGAGAGCACAAAACGCTTGATTCCCACCTGAACAGCCAACTCGATCAACTGCAGTGAATTGCTCAAGTTGTTTTGAAAATATGTGCCTGGATCTTTCATGCTCACACCAGCCTCGATGAAGGCCGCAAAGTGCATGATGGCATCATAGGGTTTTGCAGTAAGGGCAGCTTGCAGATCAGCTTTGTCTGCTAAGTCTCCTTGAATGAAGTCGGCTTCGGCGGGCACCGCGGCGCGATGGCCGGTGACCAGGGAGTCAAAGATGGTAACGGAATGTCCGTTCTTGAGTAGCGTTTCAGCAGCTGTTGAGCCGATATAGCCCGCGCCGCCAGTTAGGAAGATATTCATAAGTTAGTCTCGTAATTTAGTAGTTTGGTAGTCTGATAGTCGTGTAGTCAAAATTGATTACTTGTCATTGCCTGAGTTTCATTTAGCCACCTTCGGCGTCATCGTTGAGCGGAGGTGCGCTTTGCGGCCCTTCGGGCAGTCCGAAGTCGAAACGCCTATCATTACCCTTCGACTGCCACTTCGTCAGGCTCAGTGTCCGCTCAGGGAGATGACTTGGGTTCTTTTCCACAACTCAAGTTATCATTGTTTACTGCCCACTGTCATCTACGCTAGGCAGCGGCCACAACTCGTCACACTGTGTTTGTGTGAAAGATGGGGAGGCGGCACTGAGATACCTGAGCGTGGTTTCGCCAGTGTTTTCTAAGCCATGTTCTGAAAAAGAGTCAAAAAAGATGGTGTTTCCGGCGCTGACCGGCTGCTGCTCCCCATCCACGGTCATCGTGCCACTTCCTTCGATGATATAGTACATCTGCTCGGGTTCGTGGGAGTGGATGTGCTGCACACCGCCCGGTTCCATCTCAACAATGGTAATGGACAAATTCTCAGAACCACAAGTTTTCTTCGATACCAAAAGATATGAAGTGATTTGATCCCGTTGATAGCGGGGGGATGAGTCTTTGCGTAAGATATTCATGAAGCAATAAACGTTCTTTCAATCATTATCTGACAGTCTACCCTGCTTTTCCCATTACGCGTTTCATGTAACGAGCTTTCTCCACAACGGCGCGCCAATGAGTGCCTTCACCGATCTTCTCCTGCTCATCCCAGGCTTCGATGGATAAGTTGACGCGGTTCTTGACAACTTCCAAAACCTCGGCGCGAATCTTGACGATGGCGTTGACCGGCGTAGCAGCGAGGTGCTTGACATCAACATGGATGCCAACGCTCATTTGTCCATCGGACAGATTTTCATCCATCAGCCGATTGGAGACGCGCTCCATGAAAGAGATCATCCAGGGGGTACCCAGGACGCGCTCGTTGCCGCTGCCAATATGATAGGCCGTGTGCTGATCTTCCACAGTGAATGTTTCTTCGCGCACTAAGCCGGGGGTGAGTTGGTTTGTTGGTTTGTTCATGGTTTCTTTGTTGGTTCGTTTGGTTTGTTTCTGTTCACTGTCCACTACCCACTGTCCACTGATTCTACGCCGCTGCCCACCAATCTTGGCCTTCGCGCAGACCAAAAGCATTGAGCCGCTCACGGATCAATAGGCGAGCCCCACGAGCACCGACGGCTGCCACCACAACTGGGTTTTGGTAGCGCCCCCACCAATCAAGCAGATCTTCAGGGGGGATGATGGGTTTGCCACGCCGGGTGTTGCCGATCTTCTTGGGGTCAATATCGACGAAGGCAACCACAGGTGCTTTTTCTTCGCGCATGAGCAGTTTGCCCAGGCGACGCCCCATCATGCCCGCGCCCCAGATGATAACCGCATCCCGATCTGCCAGGGGGCCGCGTTTCAGGTAGTGGGCTTTGGCACGCAGAAAGTTTTCTAAGGAATAGCGGCTGTCGGTGCGGGTGATCCGATCAGGGTGCTCGCGCCATTCTAACAAGACTTGGGGGATTTTGGCAAACTTTGCTCCGGCTAAATACATGCGCAGGTACAAGTCGTAGTCTTCGGGCCAGCCATGCTCTTGATAGCCGCCCATGCGCTGCAGCCATTCTTTACGAAAGGTCACACTGGGGTTCGGCAAGGGGCTTTCGACAAAGATCTCCCTTCGGATCTCTTCATCGGTGACCAGTGAGTTGAGCCACTCGATATAAATGCGAAACCCCTCGCGCACATGCTCATCGGGGAAGGCTTTCACTAAGCAGCTCACCGCGGCAACTTCGGGAACATCATCAAGGTAGGCAACCTGTTTCTCCAGGCGTTGGGGGTGAGCGCGGTCATCAGCGTCCATGCGGGCGATATAGCGTCCCTGGCATTTCTCTAATCCTGCGGCTGAGGCTTCGATCACCCCGCCATGGGGACAAGAAAAAACTCGAAAGCGGCTGTCACGCGCGGCCCAGTCCTGCAGCATCCCCCACGTTGAGTCCTCTGAACCATCATCCACAGCAACCACTTCAAAATCTGCAAAGGTCTGTTGGGCAAGAGATTCTAGAGTCTCCCCTAAAGTTTCAGCGGCGTTGTAACAGGGCAGCAACACAGATACTGACGGGACGGAAGGCATGGGTGGGATTGTATCGCCAATCAGCATGGGTTGCAAACTACTCCCATCACGCGGTAAGATTGCGCGCGTTCGTCAAAGGAGAGATGCACATGACAGGTATATCGGTAAATTTACAAGAATTGTTGACCAGGTTTCTAGCCTTCATGCCCAATCTGGTGGTGTCGTTGGTCATCTTCGTGATCAGCCTCTACCTGGCAGGATTGTTGACCCGGGTTGTGCGCAAAACCATGGAGATGCGCGAGAGCGATCACGAAATTACCATGTTGATCACACAGATCACCCGTTGGACAATCTTGGTTTTGGGCATCGTAATTGCGCTGGAGCAGATTGGCTTCGATCTGACCGCTTTCCTGGCGGGTGTGGGGATCCTGGGATTTACGGTGGGGTTTGCCCTCCAAGATGTCAGCAAGAATTTCGTCTCGGGGCTGCTCCTGCTCCTTGACCAGCCCTTTGATATCGGGGATGAAATTGAGATCAAGGGATTCACAGGTACTGTGGCCAATGTCGATATCCGCGCCACCGAGCTGTATACCTACGATGGACAAAATGTATTGATCCCCAACGGTGATGTCTTTACCAGCCCGATCAAGAACTTCAGCCGCTTCGATCAGCGCCGTGCGGAGATCAAACTAGGGATAGCGCATGGCAATGATCTTGAGCTCGTCAAGCGCACGACCCTTGAAACTGTCGCTGGTCTCGAGGGAGTGCTTGATGATCCCGCACCGTCAGCTTTGTTCACTGATCTTGGCTCATCGTCAATTAGGTTTGTAGTTTATTTTTGGGTGGATGTTAACAAGGCCAATTTTGAAGACGTGGTTGATGCGGCGATAATCAAGATCAACAATGTTTTTGATGGGAAAGAGAATAGGTTGGCCTAAACCTAAAAGAAACCACAGATGAATGGGATGAAAACAGATATTTATTCTTATCAGCATCCATCTGTGTTCCTCTGTAGTAATTCTTCCTCTCAAATATGAAATAATTTCTCCGAGACACAGCAATCTAAAGGAAAACTTCAAAAAAATAGTGCCCGGCACTTCAGGCCTTAGCGGAGGCGCAGTATTCAATATGGACGGGCAGGTGGTCGGTCTATTCGCCGGGAGAATGCCATCGGAAGATATTGATTTTCTTGCGCCTAGCTCCTCACGGCTTTCTTAAAGTCCGAAAATATGAGATGAAAAAGACCTTCATCGGTTATGCTAATGTGTCGAAACCACAAAACATAGCGAGGAAGGTCAAAATGGAGTGTAACACAGAAGCAGGGTTCATCTTTGATATAGGTAGCTTGTATGAGCATTTTCGTGAACTCAAGGATAGTCGTGATGTTAGAGGGCTTAGATATTCACTGGAAGATGTATTGACTTTGGCGGTGACGGGCAAACTATGCGGAGAAGATCGACCCAGTGGGATAGCCGAGTGGGCACAACATCGAGCGGCATTACTCGTGGAAGCGCTTGGGTTGGAACGCAGCAGCATGCCCCATCACAGTACCTATCGGAGAATATTCGAGGATGTTGTAGATGCCAGCGAGTTGGATCAGATGGTAGGAAAATACTTAGCAGGAGAGAAGAGTTTCGGTCAGCAAGTTGTGTTAGCCATAGATGGTAAGTTTTTGAAGGGCACAGTCACAAACGGCAAACGGGGTCTGCATTTGTTAGCAGCATACTTGCCTGATGAAGGTATTGTCTTGATGCAAATGCCAGTGGAAAACTATGAGAACGAGATCCCAGTGGCTCCCAAGCTGCTCAATTGCCTTGACTTGCGGGATAAAGTGGTGATTGGTGATGCAATGCATACCCAGCGAGACGTTTCCCTGCAAATCGTTGTCTCAGGCGGTGACTACATCTGGTTTGCGAAGGGTAATCAGCGTGAAACGGAAGCAGACATTCGCTTGTGGTTTGGTCCTGATGTGGAACCGATCCCTGGCATGAGCTATCCACCAAAAGATTTCGAGACAGCATCAACTGTCAACAAAGGTCATGGACGTATTGAGAAACGCACCATCACGGTCAGCAGCCAATTGAAAGACTTCTTTGATTGGCCATATCTTGAACAGGTCTTCAAACTCGAACGCCGCTTCATTCGCACTAAAACTGGTGAAGTTCAAGAGCATATCGTCTATGGCTTTACCAGTCTATCTCGTGAAGCCGTATCCCCAGAAAAACTCCTGGATATGGTTCGTTCCTACTGGCGCATCGAAAACAGCTTGCACTATCGTAGAGATGTTTCCTTACTTGAAGATCGTACTCGTTTGACTAAAGGCCAAGCTGGTCACGTGATGGCTTCTATCAACAACCTTGTTCTTGGCATATTTGCCAAACAGCAGCGGTATCGTTACTTCCCTGCGGCCCGAAGGTTCTTCAATGCTCATCCCCTTGAAGCTCTTGCTCTTATTACCCGACTTTAAGAAAGCCGTGCCTAGCTCCTTTGATGTACTTGACGATCTCTGTTATAGTTTAGAACCTGAGGACAGCTATGCTGTTCCAGGCAACATTGTTCTAGAAATCATCCAACCATTTCTGATCAATGAGCATCGGTTTTATTGGTTTGTTCACTTTATTGGAACTTACAACCTGAGGAGTTTAAAGATGATTAAATTCAACTTTCGCCTTTTGATCTTACTGGCAGTGTTAACGACCATGCTGACAATGAGTTTTACTCTCTTGCCATCAAATACAGACGCACTTCAGCTAAATAATGTTATCGCATCCGGCGAAGTCGAACTCCTCGATTTGGAGAGTTATGATTTTGTCACTGGCGAGAAGAACCGCCAGATCGGGGGCGATCTATATGTGCGCTTAGGAAGTGGTGATTGCTATTTTCATGAAATTTGGGCAAATTTCCCTCCCCAGCAAGGTGGGCTCTATATCTTTAGTGAATTCGATGGTGATTTGAGTACTCTTGATCCCAATAATATGGGTATAAGTGAAGTAGAATATTCCCCATTTTGTGTTGAATTGATGCCCGGCGGAGTCTATATTTACAAACGCCATGCGCAACCTGGGGATTACGTCATTTTCAGAGTGGATGATATTTCAACTATTTCAGTCAACATGTCTTACGTTGTAATCGGGGGAGAATCTTCCGAGAATGCACCGTCCCAAGATATCGCCACCCCAGATTCTTTCACGCTCCCTGCCGGGCAACACATCGATTCTTATGATGGTCCCGGTGGCGAAATTACAGGATATTTCCAAGTCGAACTTTTCTTTAACATCCTCGAAGAGCGCGACGGATTCCTGCATGTTGCCTGGGATGCTTCAAATGGCGCTTCGTACGATGCCTGGGTCAAACGGGCAGATGTAGAAATTTTTCTAACTGGGGAGTACGATGAATGCCCCTTCGTTTTTACGTCAACTGATTACATGCCCACAACCTTTCCTACACCCGATGGAAGTCCGCCCAAGGGTGTTTTTTCATTCGATGCGCTGGTTGACCTTAGCTCTGAACCGGTGACACTCGAACAGACAGAAGCCACCATGCAAGATGCCAGTGATATCTTGTTCAATTTAACCGGCTTTGTGATTCGTTTAAATAATTATGGAACCGTAGAATTAACGCAAGAGCAAAAATCTGACTATCTTATACGCGATAACATCCCAACATGTTATATAGAACAAACGACAGATGCTATCCCTGACAGCCTGGTGATTTTCTCATACGGGTCCGACAATTTTGCCCGTACCATGGGAGGTTTCACCTATACCATCGAAGGTCCGCCGTCATTCAAAAATCATTTTGTCGACCCTTATGGAAATGATAACCTGATCTATGTAATGTTCAATCATCACAGTCATATGTATGCACGCTGCGGCTATGATGAAGCAGGAGAGAATATCATCAGCGATGTCTCGGTTGGCGGCGAATGCACAAACCAGCCCGGAACACCATGCGTAATGAAAAATGGATATTCTATGTGTTCAAATTCAGTTGATGCCCTCTATGCTTCCACACCCAATTACTTCAGCGCATCCACTGTTATCCATGAGATCATGCATTCGTTTGGTCTGCATGGCAATCTGGATCATTATGGTGCACCTGAATGCAAAATAGAAATGGGCTGGGATGACTCTTGGGTTTTTGATGATGAAGAAGCGGAAAAGTACAATGTAATGTGCCCCTACGTCTACGACAATTTTGTTGCCGGATACCGCCCTTAGTTTCATTTAGATTTTGAACTAGAAAACAGGTGGTGCGGTTCAATTTGCGCTACCTGTTTTTTTTATTATCCCTGTTATTTATGTTTCATCACCCTGAATGATCTCCCCTGCCAGGTTTTGAAGTTCTTCGATTACATCTGTTTCAAGATGATTGGCTTTCCAGTAAATGTCCAACAACTCCTGGGGAGAGAGTGTGCCAACAGTCTGATCTTCAGGCAAGCGAATGCGGTTTTCTTGTTGGGGGCGTTTGACCAGGTGAAATTCGAAGGCTTCAGCGGCATGTTCTCGCAGGGAGGCTTCATCGATCGTCGACTCCCACTCACGGGGATATTCTAAAACCAGCCGGACAATGGCGTCTTTGAGTTTTTCCTTCGGTGGCAGCGCGCCACGCAATTGATCGATCATCCCTTCCTGCGATTCAAGACGGACGAACCGATCTACGAAGGTGCGGATTCCGGTGAGTTGGCGCCATACTACTTCCGAGGCTCCCTTATCGACCTCGGCAAGGACGTAGAACTTATCATCCTCAGCCTCCCCAAAATCTACGCGCTCGATGGAACCGGGATAGATCACAGGGGGATGCGCTTTCTCATTCAGGTTTTGGGGTTTGTGGATATGCCCCAGGGCTACGTAATCCAGTCGCTGATCTCGCACCAATGAACCTGGCAGCACCAGGTCGCCGCCTAACATGACTGTGCGTTCGCCGCCATATTTGGCTCCCTGCACTGAGGCATGAGCAGTCAGTATGATGGGAATTTCTGGGTCAGCTTCATCTAGCCAGTGATGTACCAATTCTGTCAGCCGTTCCTCGAGTTCTTCGTAAATCTGAGCAAGATCGCGCCCTTGGATATCCAAATGAGCCATCATCCCTGAGCGTGAAATCCAAGGGATGGCCAAAACTTGCAAGGGCAGCCCACCAAGATCATCTGGCGTGAGAAAACGGGGTCGATCCAAAACCTGTACGTGGGGTACTTGCAAGGTCGAAAACTCCGTCATGGCATGGGCGCGGTTCATAGCCGGAGAGAGATCGTGATTGCCAACCAACAGCAAGGTTTGAATTCCCGCCTGCGAAAGCCGCATCACGCGCTTGCCCCACTCGCGTTGATAGGTTGGAGCCGGATTGCGATCCTTATAGGCATCACCGGCGAAGAGTACCAGATCGACCTGTTCATCAATGGCTGCATCGATTATGGTATCCAGGGATTTGAGGAAATCCATCACGCGCAGAGGCAAACCGCTTTCAGGGTCATGACGGCCATAAGTGGCCATATCGATATGTGCGTCAGCAAAGTGGAGTATCTTAGTCATAGGCGGATATCTTGCATGATTCTACCATGTGGGAGATACCCAAAATAAAAAAACACGGGCGAAAACCCGTGCTTCAAGTACTTGAAAGTCAACCTACGGTCGACGTTTTATATCCCTCAGAGCCCACCAGGACTGCAAGAGGGCGCGGCCGGACTGGGAGAATATGAACTGCCGCCAGAAATCTTTGAAGCGAAGGTAGAAAGCTTCTTTGTCACCTGCTCACTTTGACATCCAGGGCAGATTACTTCGTTAATGGCATTGGCACTGCGCACCAACTCTTCAAAGAATTGACCGCACTCTTCACACACAAATTCAAAAATCGGCATACATTCCTCCAAAAATGAGAATAAACCAGGTAGCTTCAGTATGGAGCTACCTGGTTTAGATGCAAGAATGTGACAAAGGTTACAGGGGAATTATCTTATCCGCCACCCTGGATACGATTCAAGTGATACCAACCGATATCGAAGTTCTCATTAAGTTTGACAGCCTCACTCAAATCGGCAATTGCGCCATCGATATCGCCCAAGGCTTCCTTTGCCAGAGCACGCCAATACCAGGTTTCTTCGATGGCCGGTTCGCTGGCTGCATCGATGGTAGTAGTAGCCAGGTTGAGCACATCATAGTAACGTCCCGAATAGAAATAAGCCCAGTATGGACCTGTTTGGTACCAAACAGTGCGCCAAGGGATGTTTACTTCTTCGGGGTTTAGACC
>CAZLNX010000115.1:0-16563 GCA_964560795.1 uncultured Anaerolineales bacterium
TCAACTTTACTACATTAAGCCCTACTTACTTATTTTTGGCGAAGGTATTGAAATACTCGATGATTTTTATATTCCACACCACCCAGGCTTTCAAGGTCGCTGCGCATCTGCACGGCAGATTCGGCCACCTGAGTGAGATCAGCAAACTCAAAGCCCGAGGCTCGCAGCGTTTTTTCCATCTCGGAATAAAGCAGCGCATTACCGCCGCGTCCCTGGAATTCGGGCAGGATACCAGCTCCATTGACCGCCACCCACTTGGTTCTTCGCATCTCCAGGAGCATATCGAAGATACTGAAGGGCAGCAGATTTCCCTTGGCACGCTGCATTGCCTTGGAAACATCGGGGAAAGCAAACAAAAATCCGACCACATCATTTTCGTGAACGATCAACTTGATGAAACGAGGCACAGCCAAAAGGATGACGGTATCCAGCACAAATTTGATCTCCTTTTCGGTAAGTGGTACATATTCCCAGTTATCGACGAAGGCATTGTTGTAAGCTTTACCAATGCTATCCGCCCAGGCGCGCAACTGACGCTTATTCTCCATCTGTAAAACGCGCAATGAGCCGCGTTTGGACACCCTCTCTGCAATGCGGTGAACACGCCCATCGATCTGAAATTTACTGACATCAAAATAATGCGAGACGAAATCGACTTCCTTTTTGAAGCCCATCTGCTCCAAAAATTGTGGGTAATACTCGTAGTTGTAGTTCATCATGGTCATCATCTGTCGGTGTTCGAAGCCCTCCACTAACAAGCCATAACCATCCAACGGACCCATCCCTTTTGGGCCAATTATCATATCCAAACCCCGCTCGTGAGCCCATTCATAAACTCGACCAAAAAGCGCTTCAGCAACCGTGATGTTATCTACACACTCAAGAAAATAGAATTGGCCAGTCTTTTTACCATGATATTGGTTGTAATTCTTGTTGACCAATGCCGCCACTCGCCCCACTACTTTGCCACCCTGCTCTGCAACAAAAAAGTCCGCTTCCGAATGTTCATAGAAGGGGTGTTTATCCTTTTGCATATAAGAGCGTACATCCATGCGCGGCGGAGGAACCCACTGGGGGTGATCCCTATAGAGACGGAAAGGCAGCTCAACAAAAGCACTAACGTCAGCTTTATCGCGGGTGTCAATTTGCCGAACCTTGATCATAGATTTTTCTTACACCCTTTCTTCTCTTCAAAGAAATTGATAATTTCATTGCCCCTTCTCAGGCCCCCTCCCAGCCTCCCCCAAATCTAATAGATTTGGGGGAGGAGTCCCGCAGGGACGGTGGGAGTCCGATTGGGGGCCAGAGTGATTGAAGTCACCCAATTCTCAAAACCATTGTAGCATAAGAGCGGTATAATACCGCGGGTACGAATCTATATCCGTCAACTAATCACTGACAATTGGAGAATATATGAGTATCAGCATTCAAGCCCGATCCATTGCTCCATCCCCCACCTTTGCCCTAAATGAAAAAGCACGTTTACTACGCGAGAAAGGCGAGCCTGTTATCTCGTTGGGCATCGGTGAACCCAAAAACCCCACTCCCATCAATGCCATAATGAGTTCATCGGCAAAGTTGCGCGTGGGTGATGTCAAGTACTCGCGGGTCGATGGCACCCCTTCTCTGAAGAAAGCCATTATCAGCTACACCGAAGAACACTATGGACGCGTTGTAGCGCCAGAGAACATAATAATCACTACGGGGGCCAAACAATCACTCTACAATATCATCTACACCTTGGTCAATCCTCAGGACGAGGTCATGATATTGGCCCCGTACTGGGTCAGCTACCCCGAGATGATCAAGATGTGCTACGGCGTCCCCGTAACGGTGGTCCCCGAGGACGGCACCTTCTACCACCGCATGCAAGACATCGAGCAGAAGGTCAGCTCCTACACCAAGGCCATCATCGTCAACAGCCCCAATAATCCATCGGGCGTGATGTATTCCGAGGATTTCATAGCAGAGCTTGTAGAATTTTGCGAGCGCAAGGGCATCTATTTGATCATGGATGACATCTACCACAAACTGGTCTTCGACCGCAAACAGTGGACCTCGGGGTATAAGCACACCAACAAGGATGTCGAAAACTCACGCCTGATCGCGGTCAATGGCATCGCCAAGTCCTACGGCATGACCGGTTTCCGCATCGGCTGGGTGGTTGCACCTCGAAAGCTGGTAGAAATCATGACCAACGTTCAGGGCAACATGACATCCAATCCCTCTGTGCTGCTGCAATCAGCTGCCGAGGGTGCACTGACTGGCCAACAAGCCATCATCGAAAATTTACGCCTTACCATCGAGAATAACCGCACCATTATCCTCAACGAACTTAAGGCCTTCAACGATATCAAATTATGCGAACCCGACGGCACATTCTACTGCCTGCCAGATTTTCGCGCCTACGACAACGACTCAACCCGCCTGGCAGAATTCATCCTGGAGAAAGCCCTGGTTGTGACAGTTCCTGGGGCAGCGTTTGGCATGGAAGGCTACCTACGGCTGAGCTACGCCGGTACGGTCAAGCATATCACCGAAGGCATCGAGCGCATCCGCTGGGCCCTTGACCCCGAAGCCCCCAACGAGATCTATATTGGCGACCGTAAACTAATCAGAGATTGGCTCTAGCTATTTGAACCGCGAAGACGCCAAGAACGCAAAGGATATTTTTATTTTCCCTTCGCGCCCTTAGCGTCTTTGCGGTGAGAAAAGGCATTGAAATCATGAATAATCTACTCAACATCAAAACCCCTGCCCAGGAACAAGCCCACGCATTGAAAGCTGATTACAGCCTCAGCAATCAGGGTTTTACCAATATCCGCCTGGCATATTGGAATTTACCCATGGAGTCACTCTATGAGGAGATCGTTTTCCGCAGCGAAGGGCATATTTCCCATAAAGGCCCTATCATTGTGCCTTCGGGCAAACACACTGCCCGTGCCGCAAACGATAAATTTGTGGTGCGCGAGCCAACCACCGAAGATGATATCTGGTGGGGGGAGTATAACCGCCCATACAGCCGAGAGAAATTCGAAGAACTCTTTACCCGTCTGCAGGGCTTCGTACAGGGCCGTGATCTCTTCGTGCAGGATTGCTATGCCGGCAATCATCCTAGCTACAAAATGCCTGTCCGCATCATCACTGAGTACGCCTGGCACAGTCTCTTCGCCCGCAATATGTTCCTCATGCCCAAGAACGCCGAGGCGTATCGCACACACGTACCTGAATTCACCGTCATCGATCTGCCATCTTTCCAGGCTTTCCCGCCCATCGACGGCACCCACTCAGACACCTTCATCGCGCTCAACTTCGAGCAGCAAATGGCCATCATCGGCGGCTCGGCGTATGCAGGCGAGATCAAAAAGTCAATCTTCACGGTGCTCAACTACAAGTTGCCCAAAGAGGGCGTCATGGCCATGCACTGCTCGGCCAATCAGGGTGACGACGAAGACGTAGCGCTTTTCTTTGGATTAAGTGGTACTGGTAAAACGAGCTTGTCTGCCGACCCGAACCGTGGTCTGATCGGTGATGATGAACATGGTTGGGCAGATGACGGCGTTTTCAACTTCGAGGGTGGATGCTACGCAAAAGTGATCCAACTATCTCCCAGCGCGGAGCCCCAAATTTACGACGCGTCTCACAGGTTTGGCACCATCCTCGAGAACGTGATCTACGACCCGGTGACTCGCCTGATCGACCTCGACGATGATGAAATCACCGAAAACACGCGCTCATCGTATCCGCTGGAATTCATCGATAACGCCCTCTCCGAAGGTCGCGTCGGACACCCCAAAAACATTCTGCTGCTGACCTGTGACGCATCCGGTGTGATGCCCCCCATTGCCCGATTGACCCCTGAGCAAGCCATGTATCACTTTATCTCAGGTTACACATCCAAAGTCGGCGGCACGGAAGTTGGTCTCGGCGAAGAACCCGAAATCACCTTCAGCGCCTGTTTCGGCGCACCCTTCATGGTGCATCACCCGGCCTACTACGCTGACCTGCTAGCACGTAAAATGGAGCGTTACGAAGCCACCGCCTGGTTACTTAATACCGGCTGGGTTGGCGGTCCCTACGGTGTCGGTAAGCGCATCAGCATTGGCTACACACGCGCCATGTTGACCGCAGCCCTCAATGGGGATCTCAAGGATGTGGAATACTACACAGAACCCGTCTTTGGTTTCCAGGTTCCCAAGAGCTGCCCCAACGTCCCTGACGATGTCTTCGACCCGGCAACTTCCTGGCCCAGCAAAGATGCCTACAACGATAAATACCGCCAGTTAGCGGCACGCTTTGTTGAGAACTTCAAGAAATTCGCCGATGACTCCCCCCCCGAAGTTTGCGACGCGGGGCCTGATATGGATGCTTTTTAGCAAATAGCGGATAGCATGTAGCTGATAGCAAAAACTCGTTCCACCGAAGATCTGTGGAACGAGTTTTTTTCTAACAGCTTTTCGCTATCGGCTAACGACTTATAGGGCCCAGGCAATCATAAATCCCAGGATTCCCAGGATCACGCCAAGGTGTAGGAACAGGTCACTTTCGGCGAGCCAACCCAACCCAGGGATGAGTCGCAGGATGAAATTCACCACCACCAGGACGATCCCCAATAAGGGTACGAGTCCCTTGCGCTTTGCTAAAAACTCCGAAAGATTATCTAAAAATATATTGAAGCCTTTCATAATCGCCTCGTTACTCTGTTTATGTCATTTCGATGAGATTTTTTCCCGACAAAGCAATCTCCATCACATAGACCGAGATTGCTTCCCCCCTTGCAGGGGCTCGCAATGACAACATATTATTATTTCTGAGATCCGGACTGTTGCTTCAAAAAAGCGCTGAATTCAGCAACCAGGCGCCCCGGAATTCGTCCCTGGATCATTACGCCATGGCTGCCATGCTCAACGACGTCAACTTCTCCTTGATTGTGGAATAGTGAAATCAGCTTGCCTTCCTGATAAGGCAGCAGCACCTCAAGGGGTGTGTACATCTCAAATAGCTGTTGCTGCACAGCCCTGAGCAAATCGCTGATGCCCTCCTTGCGCAGCGCTGAAATGGCCACGGCATTGGGGAATTCATCCATGGCTTCGCGTGCTGCGCCGGGATCGTCTAGCTGATCAATCTTATTCAATGCAGTCAGGATGGGAATATGATCGGCATCGATCTCATTCAGGGTTTGATGAACGGCCTCAGCTTGAGCATAGACATTGGGATGGGTGATATCCGTGACATGCAGCAGGAGATCGGCTTCAGCAATTTCTTCCAGCGTAGCGCGGAAAGCGGCCACCAGCATGGTGGGCAATTTTTGAATGAATCCAACGGTGTCCGTGAAAAGCGCCGGTTTGCCATAGGGAAGTTCGACCCTTCGTGTTGTGGGATCCAACGTGGCGAAGAGTTGGTCGGCGACATAGACATCCGAAGACGCCAGGCTGTTGATCAGCGTTGATTTGCCAGCGTTGGTATATCCAACCAGGGCGACCACGGGGATGCGAGAGCGTTTGCGCTGCGTGCGATGCCGTTGTCGATGGGCACGCACTTTATCTAGTTCAGCCTTCAGGTGGTCGATGCGCCGGTGAATATCGCGGCGGTCAACCTCGAGCTGAGTCTCACCGGGACCGCGCAGACCAACGCCGCCTGCACTGCCAGTACGTCCACCACCACCACCAGCCTGTCGGGCAAGGTGAGTCCAGGCGCGCGTCAGGCGCGGAAGGCGGTATTCGTATTGAGCCAGCTCAACCTGCAGGGTGCCCTCTCGGGTGCTGGCGTGCTGAGCAAAGATATCTAAAATCAACGCCGTGCGGTCCAGTACGCGAATATCTTCCCCAAACATTTTCTCAAGCTCGCGCTGATGTCGGGGCGAAAGCTCATCATCAAAAAGGATGATTTGCGCATCGACCTCGCCAGCTAACGACTTAATTTCCTCAACTTTGCCCGATCCAATAAAGGTCTTCTGGTGGGGTTTATCGCGTTTTTGCGTATCGGAGCCAACAACATCCAAACCAGCGGTATCCGCTAATAATCCCAGTTCTTCCAGGGAATCATGTAGTGAGAGCAGGTTGTTCTGCTTGTAAATCTCAACCCCTACTAAAAATGCGCGTTCGCGTGGGGGTTCGGTTCGAATTACTTCTTTTGCCATGTGGATTCTTTCGCAATCGTGTCTTTGACTTCCTCATAATCCAGGTCACCATTCATGGGATTGAAGATCATGTTAACCTGATCATCAGGAGATTCTTTGCGCTGCGGGAGTAAGATATGGAAAGTTGAACCAGGACAATTTTCTTCATCGTAGCCATCTGATTCAACCCAAATCGTGCCCCCATGCGCTTCTATGATCCCTTTGGTAATCGGCAATCCTAATCCCGGACCGCCGCCTTTGAATTTCGTTTTACCACTAGAGTGAAGAGATATATCGCCAAGATGTCCAAATTTATCAAATATACGCGCCAGATCATCGGGGTCAATACCAATACCTGTATCCGTGACGGTCATCTCGACAAACCCAGGTAATTTGCGCCCGCTGACCGTTATTTTTCCGTCATCCGGCGTATATTTGACAGCATTGGTTAAGATATTCCAAATCGCCTGATACAGACGCTCAGAATCACCAAAAATCATTTCTTTGAACCCTGGGAATTCATCAATGATTAAGCGAATACCACGCTTTTCGGCTATAGTCCTAATCTCTTGCTCAACGATGCCCATGAGTTGGTTTAGCCACACCGGTTGGTAATTGAGCTTGAGCATATCGTTGTCGATCAGCGAAACATCAATCATATCATCAACGATTTCCCGCAGGCGGCGGATGCCATTATCAATTCCCTTGAGCATGATCTCTACGCGTTGAAAGACATCATCGTCCTCGGGATAGAGATCCACTAGCATGGAGGAATACCCTTCAATCAACGTCAATGGCGTCCTCAACTCGTGAGCCGCGACCGAAATGAAATCCGATTTGCTCTTATCGAGACGCTCGAGCGTGTTGCGAGCTTCCTCCAAGTCGTTAGCGATATGGCGAACGTAGGTTTCAGCCTCTTTCGTTGACGAATACTGCAGGGCGTGCGTATGTACAGGCAATACTGCGTTGATCAATTCCAGCGCATCTTCGCTATTTAGCAGTTCCCTGGTAACAGAGTTCAAGGATAAGAGAATATGCCCCAAGATTGGAGATAGACTGGTCTCTTGGTCTTCCTGATCTGTTTGCGTGCGGGCTTCAATCCACTCATCCAAGATTTCATTCAGCCACCCCGGGTCGCCGCTGCTAATCGCCTGCCGCATCAGGTCGAAGTAGCGCACCAACTGATCTTGAAAACTTTCACGCACTTTCTCGCCGCGCGCTAACCGATGGGAAACTCTCTCAGCCCATCGATCGCGAATTTGATCAAGCAACTCTACAACGCGCATACAATAAGTTTAAGCCATGTTCAATTATTTGCCAAGCAGTAGGGAACGCTCATCAGGCAGACGCTAGCGTTTGGATTCCAGCCAAGCCAAAATCGTCTCCCCAACAATCTGCAGGCTTTCAGCGGATACTTTGTCGAGGGTATCGTCTGTGGTATGCCAGTAGGGATAATCAAAATCGATAATATCCACTGCAGGAATCCCGGCCTCGAGGAATGGGGTGTGGTCATCAAGCATGGCGTAACCTGGCACAGCAATGAAGTGGTCGCTGAATCCCAAAGCTGCGGCTTGTCCCCAAAGCTCTGCCATAAGTGTGGTATCAGAATTGCGCTCCATCATGACATTCAGATCAGCATCACCAATCATATCTACAATGATCACCGCATCGGGTTGGCCCTGAAGCTCATTCACGAAAGCCTGCGAACCCAGGATCCAGTCCCAGCCTGGGATTTTGCCGTTATCCTCGGCATCAAAGAACACCAACCATATCTCTCCAGGGTAATCTTTGGGAATTGTACGAGCCAACTCTACTAAAACGGCGACACCTGATGCGCCATCATTGGCACCTGGGACAGGCTGGTTACGCTTCGTTGGATCGGGGTCTTGATCGGCGTGGATGCGGGTATCGTAATGCGCGCCTAGGATGATCCAGGGTGTATCGTCTGCACGATCATCCTGTACAGCGATGACGTTGCGGATGGGTTTGTCCAACATAACAGCTTCTTGTATTTGCACCTCCCACCCCTGCCCTTCGAGATCATCCTGCAGCCATTCGACCAGTTGGGCGTGTCCATCGGTTCCAGGAATACGCGGCCCGAGGGAGAGCTGGAATTCAACATGTTCGAGGGCTCGTCCGCCGTCGAATGGGGGCGTTGACGTAGAGTCAAACATGTCAGAGCAGGAAGTGCTGAAAACCCCAAGTAGGATGATGAATGATGAAATCAGTCCAACTTTAATATATTTAAGGGATAGGTTGTATTTCATTGTTGGTATCGTTATAATATTATGGCTATGCGCATTATAATAAATTCAAGTTTGGCTATTCTAATTCACTCATGAAATCAACGTGCGCCTTCATTGCGCGCTCTGAGTACATCTCCATGCGACGGCGCTTGTTCCGGCGACCCTTCCCTCCCCCCTCCAGCGGGGGCAGCAAACCAAAATTAGCTTTCATAGGTTGGAAGTCCGCAGCGCTGGCATGGGTGACATAATGACACATAGCGCCCAGCATGGTTTCCACAGGAAGCTCCACTGGCTCCTCCCCACTCAAAAGTCGAGCAGCATTCCAGCCTGCTAGTAAGCCCGTGGCGATATTTCCAGCATATCCCTCAACCCCCGTAATCTGACCGGCGAAAAACAGGTCATCGCGGTTGTGGAATTGCAGGGTTGGTCGCAGCAATTTTGGCGCAAAGATAAATGTATTGCGATGCATTTGGCCATAGCGCGCAAATTCAGCCTGCTCTAACCCAGGGATCAAGCGGAAGACCCACCTCTGATCGGGGAATTTCAGATTGGTCTGAAATCCCACCAAGTTGTAGAGGGTGCCAGCTAGATTGTCCTGGCGAAGTTGCACAACAGCATGTGGACGCTTACCTGTGCGCGGATCAGTGAGGCCAACAGGACGCAGCGGGCCAAATGCCAGGGTATCACGCCCGCGTTGGGCAATCACTTCAACAGGCAAACAACCCTCGAAATAGGTGTGCATGCCTGCCTTGACCCCGCTCTCAAGCTGCTGCTCAAAGGATTTGAGTTCAATGCGCTCGGCTTCCAGCATAGCATCGACAAAGGCGTTGTATTCATCGTCAGTCATGGGGCAGTTAATGTAATCCCCCTGCTCCTCTTCGCCGCGGCCATAACGCGAAGCACGATATGCGACATCCATGTTGATTGATTCCAGGGTGACGATCGGGGAGATGGCATCAAAGAAATAGAGATGCTCTTGTCCGGTCAATTGGGCGATAGCTTCCGACAGTCCCGTAGAGGTCAATGGCCCCGAGGCGATGATCGTTGGTCCATCAGGGACCGAAACGACCTCTTGCCGGATCAACTCAATATTGGGATGCTCCTGAATACGCTGCGTAACGGACTCGGCAAACTGATCCCGGTCCACTGCCAGCGCACCACCGGCAGGAACGGCCGTCTGTGAGGCGCATTCTATGAGCAACGAACCCATGCGGCGCAGCTCGTTTTTAAGCACGCCTGGGGCGCGGTCAGCCAGGTTAGACCCCAGCGAATTGGAACAAACCAACTCTGCCAGATAGGGTCCGGTATGCGCACCAGTCTCCACTTTGGGTCGCATTTCATAAAGCTTAACCTTGATATCTCTTTGTGCGGCTTGCCAGGCTGCTTCACTGCCCGCCAAACCTCCGCCAACAATCGTTAACTCAGCCATAAGTCAATTCCTGAGAAAGCCTCAGCTACGGGTAACATCATGCGAACCGCTTTCGCGCATTCCGGCAGGAGTAATTTCTATAAACTCAGCATTGGAACGCAATTCACTTAGATTACGCGCTCCGCCATAACTCATCCCTGAGCGCAGACCACCCGCCAATTGATGCAAAATCTCACGCACGTGGCCGCGGAAGGGAACCACGGCCTCTACGCCTTCAGGGACCACCTTGGACCAGTCTTCGGGGTCCTCAGCAGACTCGTCAGTGACCTTTTCAGCTTCGCGCCGCCCCATGGTGGCACCCAGGGATGCCATACCTCGCACCACCTTTACTTTTCGCCCATCACGGATCACTGGGGAACCAGGCGCTTCTTCACACCCAGCAAACAGGCTGCCGATCATAATCACATCGGCGCCAGCTGCAATCGCTTTGACAATATCACCTGATGTACGGATACCCCCGTCAGCAATCAGCGGCACATCTCGACCAGCATCGCGAATACCTTGCAGGCTGTCCATAATGGCGGTCAGTTGAGGTACACCGAAGCCAGTAACAATCCGCGTGGTACAAATTGATCCCGGCCCAATGCCAACTTTAATCGCATCGGCTCCGGCTTCCACCAACTCGCGAGCGCCCACGCGGGAAGCCACATTCCCGGCGATGATGCGCGCTTGGGGAAACTCCATACGTAAATTTTCCACCATTGTGATGCAATGATCGGCATGGCCATGGGCGATATCAAGTACTAATACATCGGCACCAGCTGCCAACAAAGCACCGGCACGCTCTAGTTCACCCTTGGTCACACCAATGGCAGCGCCAACTCGCAGGCGGCCTTTCTCTTCCATCGTAATATGAGGGAGTTTTTCTAATTTGATCAGGTCTCGAGCGGTAATCAGGCCGGCGAGTTTACCGTCCTTATCCAGAACGGGTAGCTTTTCAATGCGATGCTCATAAAGTATGAGATGCGCTTCGGCCGGTGTAATCTCTGGGCCAACCGTCACAAGATCTTTTGCCGGAGTCATCGCATCAATGATCAACAAGTCCACATCAGGGGCAAGCTGTAAGTCGCGCTGGGAGACCAAACCCTTCAATTGGCCGTCGGCATCTACGACTATCAGTGCACCAACCTTGTATTGATCCAGCAACTTTCGGGCCTCACCGACCGTGGTCGTAGGGGAAGCTGAATAGGGATTCTCAATGATAAATGCTTGCGCACGCTTCACTCTTTCCACATGTCGCACCTGGCGCTCGATGGACATGAAGCGATGCAGAATACCCATGCCTCCCGCCCTTGCCATGGCAATAGCCATCTGGCTTTCAGTAACTGTGTCCATATTGGCACTAATAATTGGAATGTGCATCTTGATATCCGCGGTGAGACGGGTATCTGTATGGACTTCCTGGCGTGAGGCAATCGGGGAACGCTGGGGAATAAGCAGCACATCATCAAAGGTCAAACCTTTTGTGTGGCGAATTTTCATTACTATCACCTTTAAGACTATCTTTTACATCAAATTCAAGATCGCCACCATTGTACCAAGATAGACCTTAAGTGGCTCAGGAAATTAAGGCAGCAGACACTCATCTTGCATCACACCATGAACTTCTCCGGCGCATGAGCGCCGGAGTACTCAAAGGGCGACAGGATAACGCCCTTAAAGTAATGGCACAAATATTGCAACTACAGAGGTTAACAGATATACTATTTACGGGAGATTCATATATGTATCCCATTCACTTACTAAAAACCAAGCCTCAAACCACTGCTCATCTAGCGCAAACGATGTCACTGCTTAATATGACGTCCGCTGAGCTCAAGCAAACCATTGAGGCGGAATTAGCCAACAACCCCGCGCTAGAACTTCTCGAGCCGCGGCGCTGCAAAGGCTGCGGACGCTATCTGGTTGAAACAAAAACCTGCCCAATTTGCAACCAACTCCATGATCCAAACGGCAGCGAGCCCATTGTTTTTACTTCTTCGAGAAGTGACTACATCTTTACAAACAGTGGGGGTTCAACCCATACGATTTCTCCAGAAGATTTACCTGATGACAATACGGCTCCTGCGTTGGATTTGCCAAGTTTTGTTCTTCGTCAGATTGCACCTGAATTAGCTGAAGATGATCGGCCAATTGCAGCGCACATCCTCACCAGTCTCGACGAAGATGGATTGCTGACCATCTCGCCGATGGAAATCAGCCGCTATCGCCACATATCAATTGAGAGGGTCAAGAATGTTCTGAAACTCATTCAGCGCTCTGAACCAGTCGGTGTAGGGTCATCATCTCCGCAAGAAGCGCTGCTAGTTCAACTGGACGTCTTATCTAAAACGCAAGATGTGCCCCCTCACGTAGAGAACGCTATCCGGGAGGGGATCGATTTACTCAGCCGGCATCATTTCACCAAGCTGGGGCAATTGCTGGGTATTTCCGCTCAGGAGGCAGAAGAAATCTCCAGGTATATCAGTACCAACCTGAACCCCTATCCGGCGCGCTCTCACTGGGGCAGTGTCCGCCAGGGGAGTGAACCAACCCCTAATGTGTATCACAACCCCGACATTCTGATCAGTCACTTGAACAACAACCCAAACGGGCCCCTAGTTATCGAAATTCTTTTTCCGGTGAGAAGTCCACTACGCTTGAATCCTGTCTTCCAAAAAGAGATCAAAAACGCCGATGGCGAAAAGATTGAAAAATGGCAGCGTGATCTTGAAAAGGCCAGCTTGCTGATCAAATGCTTGCGGCAGCGTAATAACACGATGCGCCAATTATTATCCATTCTCACCCAATATCAACGTGAATTCATCACCCAAGGCGACAGATTCCTGAAGCCAATCACGCGGTCCAGTATGGCAGAGATCCTTGACGTACATGAATCAACGGTATCGAGGGCTGTCTCGGGAAAAACCGCCCGTCTGCCGAATGGACGCATCATCCCGCTAGGAAAGTTTTTCGATCGAAGTTTGCCGATAAGAGCCCTGATCCGAGAGATCGTAGATGACGAAGTAAAGGCCTTAACAGATTCTCAAATTGCTGGTTTGCTTGAAGATAAGGGGTACAATGTTGCTAGGAGAACAGTAGCAAAATATCGCTCCATGGAAGGAATTCTCTCTGCCCGAACACGTCAGAGCATGGCGCGTCAAAGCATGACGCATCAAAGCGTATCGAAAGTCTGAAATGCACAACCTCTTCACACGTACCCGACCTTCAACTCGTCCGCTGCTCAGTGCAGAAGATCTAGATCAACTACTCAACACACTAGATAAAGCTGCCCTGCTGGTTGATAAAACAACATACGCTATCGTCTCTGTAAACACAAAACTGATTGAGCTAACTGCGCACACACGGGATGAATTAACTTCAATGCAACTGGGAGATATTATAAGTGGAAGCCAAGAATCTATTATGGCTATGCGCACTTATTCGCGTGAAGCAACACTCCCAAGACTCGAACTCTACAACCGCAACAAACAAGGAACTTATGTCTCGGTGCGGACAAGTCCGTTAAGTGATACGACGCCTTGGGCATTGATCACATTGGAATTCGTCGTAGATCGCAAGCTAAAACGGGAGCGGGAAACTCTACAGGAGGATGTACTCAATAATTTTCTACCGATGCTTGCATCAACAACGCAAAACGAAAACCCTGAAGAGGCGTTACAACAGGTTCTCGAATTTGGCCAAAGAGTGCTCCCAGATAGCAACATCGCCATATATATTGGTCGCGATCAACAACCAGGCTTACGACAAATAGCAGTGGTTGGAAATCATCAGGATGTGTATCCCAACAAAATTGCCCTTCCTGACTTAAACCATCTCCTACGCCCCTCGATTTGGCACAAAGGCGAGCGTACCATTCTCACCATGCTCCATCAGGCGGCACGATCTGCCGGATTTGCCTACTTAGCCTCAACGCCTATCGCAGAAGACAATATACCCGAGGAACAAAAGGCGTGGCTGGGTTTGATATTAGCAGGGTCAGAATCTCATCCTCCAGACAACGCACAGCAAATCTTAAGGGTCTTATCTGGCTTTGCTGCAGCAATTATCGGCAACAATGTGCTGCTGACCAACCTGCGCAAACAGGTATCTAGCAGCATCAGTCAATTGCGAGCATGGGACGCGGTGCGAGAAAATGTTCGAGATGGTATCCTGACCGTTTCCCCACAGATGGAAATTCAAGGGATTAATCCTGTAGCAGAGATAATCTTGGGTTATACCAGCAGTGAAGTTTCCGGGCTGCCCATCGATAATGTCATCATCGGCACAGATCGTCTGATGCCGGCACTGCGGAAAGTTTTCAGCGGCATACCCACCCCAAGCCTGGGAAATGTCTATCTCCATCGCCGCGATGGCTCCTCGTTTCCTGCTGATCTAGAAATCAATCCGATTGTTAGCGATGGCGAAACCATAGCCGGCCTGATCTTTATCCGTGACCTAAGCGAGAATGAGCAAATTCGCTTGCGATCGCAGCAACTCGAGCAGAGCGCCCTTCTGGGAGAAGTCACGGCGATTTTTGCACACGAAGTTCGCAACCCAATCAACAATATCAGCCTGGGTTTACAACTTCTCGAACGCTCGCTTGATGGCAATGAACAAGATAAAGAGCGTATTCAAAATATGCAAGAGGATTGCCAGCGACTTACCACTTTGATGGATTCTGTGCTGACGTTCTCACGCACCGGCAATTATGTATTTGCTCCCGTAGACGTTGAGCAGCTTGTACGAAAAATATTGAAACGCTGGCGGCCGCGCTTCACAAAGAAGAACATTGAGACTCACTTGCATGGCTCAGGGACTATACGCGAAGTTATGGGAGATCTGCGCAGTTTAGAGCAAGTCTTTACCAATATCATCAGCAATGCGATCAGTGCTATGGCAGAAACCGGAGGGACCTTCGCTGTAAAATTATCAGAGACCGTCAATCCCAGCGGGAAGCCTTTGGTACAGATCGATCTCTCCGATACAGGGACAGGCATCCCGGACGAGAATCAGGAAAAGATCTTTGAGCCTTTCTTTACCACCAACCCCAAAGGGACTGGACTGGGATTGTCGATTACCAAACAGATTATCACCGCACACAAAGGCAATATCATTCTAAGCTCGTTCCCAGGGGGGACGACTTTTCATATTCAACTACCCACCGCCGATAACGACGGGAAATAACAACTGGAGATATTAACGAGAGAAACGCATCATGACAGCAACCATATTAGTTGTAGACGACGAAGAACACGCACGAAAACATATCGGAGATTATCTCGGCAGTGAGGGTTACGAAGTCCTTTCAGCAGCCAACCTTGAGGAGGCTCGCGAGCACCTTGAACAAGAAAATGCCGATATCGTGCTTTTGGATGTGCAGCTTCCCGACGGCTACGGACCTGACCTTTTAGAGGAAACTGCCCAATTTGTCATCCGCCCACCGATCATCTTGATCACAGCCCATGGAGACATCGATATGGCGGTAGAAGCGATGAAGAACGGAGCCCACGACTTCCTGCAGAAACCCATCCAATTTGATCGCCTGGAACTATCCATCCAACGCGCCAAGGAAATTGTCGATATGCGTCGTGAACTGGCTCATTTCAGGGATCAGCAGCGGGGCGAATTGAATTTTGTCGTAGGGAAAAATCCCAAGATGCGTGAGCAGCTCTCCCTGGCCCAGCGAGCCGCTCAAACATCGGTATCCGTTTTAATTACGGGAGAAACAGGTACAGGCAAAGAAGTATTGGCCCGCGCCATTCACCAATTAAGTCCACGAGCCGGGAAATCGTTCATTGGGATCAACTGCGCAGCCATACAGAGCACGATGCTTGAAGCAGAACTCTTTGGCTATGAAGCCGGTGCTTTCACCGGTGCGCAAAAGCGCAAACATGGTCTCATGGAGGTGGCGGACGAAGGAATCCTGTTCTTAGACGAAATTTCATCCCTTCCAGTTGATATGCAGGCCAAACTCCTGCGCGCCTTGGAAGAGCAAGCCTTCCGCAGGGTGGGCGGCACAAATTTGATTAAAGTCGATGTTCAAATCCTGGCAGCTTCAAATCGAGATCTCCAAAGATTGCTCGAGGAAGGTCAATTCCGTGAAGATCTGTATTACCGATTGAAAGTTGTCGATCTCCATATCCCCCCACTGCGTGAGCGCAAAGAAGATATTCCAGAGCTGGTGGGTCTTTTTATTCAAATGTTCAATCAAAGAATGGGATTGAATATCGGTGATATCTCCGAGCGTGCCATGACCGCCTTGGTCAACCATGATTGGCCGGGGAATATCAGAGAGCTGCGCAACGCCATTGAACGAGCTATGCTTTTCTGCGATGAACCAGCGATCGACATTGGGCACTTATCACCTGATTTTCATATCTATGCTAAGAAAGCTTTGTGAGCCATGTCACGTTGCTTTTTCATGCAATTCATTGTAAACTTCTGATTACCTTTTACTACAGAAAAATCAACTTGGAGAGCAAACATGAATCTTGGCCCAACTGAACTAATCATTATTTTGGTAATTGTCCTGCTCCTCTTCGGTGTCGGTCGCATCACAAAGATTGCCGGAGAGCTTGGCACTGGTATCCGCGCCTTCAAAGATGGCTTACAAACGGAAGATGAAGAAGGCGAAGAAAAAGAAGCAAGCAAAGAAGAAGAAAAAGAATAGTAACATTCACAGTATTTCTCAGGCCTTGTTGACCTATCAACGAGGCCTTTTGTATTTAACGAATTAGCCACACATCACTTTCAGAAGTAAGGCCTGAAATGTAACGGAAGGGGTTGAT
>CAZLNX010000116.1:0-16510 GCA_964560795.1 uncultured Anaerolineales bacterium
CATTGATGACCCTATTTTCCCACACCTTCACCCCAAAACTGAAACGCACCCTTTTACGTCCCACTTACATCCCCCTGAAATGCTCATCACAACCAGTGCATACAATCTCTTCAACATTGTCACAAAAGGAGATTGTCATGAAAAATAAACGCTTTCTACAATTCGCACTGTCACTCACAGCACTCATTGCATTGCTATTGCCAACGGTTGTACTGGCTGCTTCGGGCGGTGGTGATGGATCACTCAGCGCCTGGGGAACCGGCAAAGGTGTCGTATACGGTGGTGGACGAATTTCCGCATCAGGTAATGGCGATCTATGGATTTATGATTATGCCGGGGACGCGCGCATTGATATCCAAGGTTCAGGTACAATGAATGAACTCCCCACCGGATGGGTGCATTACGAAGGCTTCGACGGCTCCGCTTCGATCTCCGGTAGTGAAGTTACAGTGGTCATCGCTGGCAGCCAAATCCGCCTGTTTGCACGTGGCAGCGGACGCTTCGCCTTGCGCGGCCGCGGCGGCTACCACACTTCAGGGTCAGGCTGGACGTTAGATACGAATCTCATCGAAGCGACCCCTGGAGAAGTTGTCACCGAACAGAAATAAACAATTGCTTATTGGTATCACTCACCAACAGCCCCTTGCTAATACACATAAAAGGGGCTGTTATTTCTTATAACGCAGTAACGCCATCGTAAAGCAGTTTCCCCCCCGCAACCAACAAAAAGAGATACACTAAATTGTAAAACAAACGCTGATTGATGCGACCATGCAGCATAACACCCAGCCAAATCCCTACCGGGATTAGAGGACTGAGGATCAACGAAGTCGTCAGGTTGCCTACATTCAACTGCCCCAAGAAATAGTAGGGGATCAGCTTGACGTAGTTGACGATGGTAAAAAACACCACGTTCGTTCCCACAAAGATGGTTTTCTCCAACCGCTGTGGGAGCAAGTAGACGCTAACCGGCGGCCCACCAGCGTGAACGCCAAAACTGACAAACCCCGCAACCGCACCCCAGAAACTCCCTTTCACACGATCAGGGCTGGATTTCTCCTGGGCAGCGCGCCCAAAGAAAAAGTTACTCACAAAGATCACGGCGATCACACCAATTAGAATGCGGATATGGGCATCACTCAAATAGCGAAAGGTAAAGGCGCCCAACAGGATCCCGATCAGCGCGGCGGGCACCAATATGCTCATATTCTGGCGGTCCCATGAACGGCGGTATTGCCAGATGTTGAACAGATCGATCACACAAAGAATAGGCAGCATAATCGCCGCCGCTTGCGCCGGAGGGATGACGATAGCCATCAGGGGCACGGCAAACACTCCCAATCCGGTGCCAAAACCGCTCTTGGAAATCCCAGCCAGTACCACTGCTATCGGGGCAAAGATGAAGAAAAACGGATCTAGTATCATTTCAATAACAATGAGGAAAGCAGGAATACTGGAAGGTGAAATTTTTTTATCCTGGCTTCTTGCATTCCTAATAAAAAGTGCGGTGAACTTTCGCCCACCGCACATCACACTCTAGTCAACTATACGTACAAATTTTCGCCTGCCCACACGCAGCACGCCTGGGCCAGGGAAGGGGGCTTGAATGTCGGTCAATTTCTCGCCATCCAGGCTGACGGCGTTTTGCTGCACCATGCGGCGCCCTTCGCCGCGGCTGGGGACAATCCCGCTGTCCGCCAAAACATCCAGCACGGTCTGATCGCTCTGCAGTCTGTATTCAGGCATATCTTCGGGGACATCGCCTTTTTGGAAGACGCGCTTGAAGGCAGCTTCCGCTTCTTTAGCAGCATCCTCACCGTAGAAGATCGCGGTGATCTCCTGGGCCAATTTCATTTTGGCATCCCGGGGATGCAGTGCCCCCGAGGCGACTTCGCTCTCAACGGCCTCGATTTCAGCAGGTGTCCAACGCGTCGCCAGACGGAAAAAATCGCCCATGGCTGCATCTGGAATGCTCATCACTTTACCATACATATCCTGTGCGCCACTGTTAATGGGCACAATATTGCCAGTAGATTTCGACATACGCTGCACGCCATCTGTGCCTGGCAAAATACCGGTGATGATCCCCACCAGGGGTTTCTGACCCAGCGCCGACTGTAATTTACGTCCTGCGACAATTATATTAAAAAGTTGATCGGTGCCGCCTACCTGAACATCGGTCTCCATGGCTACAGCATCGTACCCCTGCATCAAGGAGTAGAAGGTTTCATGCAGATAAATTGGTTCTTCCGATTCGAGTCGCTTGGCGAAATTCTCACGCGCCAGGAATTGCTGCACGGTGAAATTTTGTCCCAATCGGATCAAGTCGACCAAGGAAAGCTCCGACAGCCACTCGCCGTTGTAGCGCACGATGGTCTTATCTCTATCAAGAACACGGAAGGCTTGCTCTGCATACGTTTGAGCATTTGCCATCACTTCTTCTTCAGTCAGGATAGGGCGCGCTTTGTTCTTATCCGAAGGATCACCAACCAGCGCGGTATAGCTGCCGATCAAAAATGTTACCTCGTGACCCAACTCCTGAAACTGGCGCAGCTTGCGCATAGAAATTGTATGTCCCAGATGCAGGTCTGTGGATGTCGGATCATAGCCGCAGTAAACGCGCAGCGGTCGCCCTTCCTTTTCTGCTTCAATCAGGCGTTCCCGCAGTTCATCCACCATGGCACTCTTGAGTTGCTCGTCGCCGTATTCGGTTCCTTGCATCAAGAAAGCCACCTGTTCGTCAATCGATAATTTTATTTTGCTCATGTCTACCTCCACAAAGAAAACGCCCTCGCTATAGAGGGCGCACGTAGGAACGCGGCAAAAGCCGATTCCTACGGACGAGAATAATAGCTAGCTTTGTCTGTCGTCTCCATTTTCTGAAGACCGCTGAATTCAACTATATTATTTAGGATGGACTCGCCTTCGGCGAATCCCATGCGTCCCTTGAGCTCACCCTGCATGGTGACTTCGCCTAACGTGCGGAAGGTGAAGCCTGCACTGTGCCTGGACGAAGTGCTGGTATCTGTGCCCCGAACCTGAACTCTCTGCCCCCAGGCCGAATCCAGCACCCGCACTTCCCGCACATTATCCCAGTTCAAGGAGATATTCCGCAACCCATTGCTGAAACTGACTCCCTCGGGGCTTAGTCGCAGCACGGTATTGCGATCCACCCAATTGCCCAAGGTGATGCTGCCCGCAGATAAGAACATCAGGGACACAAAAACCACCTGAAGCCAGGTAAAACCATCATCACTCCAAATCCCAGTACCCAGGTACACCAAAGCCAGGAGCAACAGCAACCAGGCAACGCGTTCTCCCTTGCGCGGAATCAACTCAGGGTGGAATTCTTTCGGGACTTGCATGTCGGGTATTATACCCCACCGACGTCAGGAACGAATATAGACGCGCGGCACGCGCGTATTGATGTTGGTCAGGATTTCATAGGGGATCGTACCAGCCCATTCGGCCAGATCTTCAGCCGTGACAGCTTCATCACCCATCTCGCCGATCAAGAGAACTTCGTCATCGTTGTAGGCGCTATCCCATTCAATGTTGACCACGATCTGATCCATGGAGATTTTCCCTACCACTGGATAACGTTTCCCGCGAATGACAACCTGCGCCTTATGTGACATAGCGCGGAAATAGCCATCGCCATAACCCACCGGAATGGTCACGGCCCGCACAAAATGATCAGTCTCCCAGGTCGAGCCATAGCCCACGGGATGCCCGGGTTTGATTACTTTGAAGTAGACCACGCGCGACTTCCAACTCAGCGCAGGGGTCACGGCAACGGTACGGCTTACTTCAGGAGCAGGGTAGACCCCATAAAGTAGCAATCCGGGACGCACGATATCATAATAGGTTTCAGCTAACTGTAAGATAGCCCCAGAGTTAGCCATATGCCGCATCCGGGGTGGCGGCAAGTCATGCCTTTCATAGAAATTCATCACTTCTTCAAAACGTTCGATCTGCAAACGGGCATGGCTGAGATCGACAGTGTCTGAATTCGCAAAATGCGTAAAGATCCCCTCTACATCGATATGCTTACAAGTTACGGATGCTTCCAAAAGCTCCTCGGCATTATAGTAATGCACGCCGATGCGCTCCATACCGGTATCGATCTTGAGATGCACTTTGGCTTTCAATCCCAATTGTTCAGATATCTCATCGATCTGCCAAAGCTTCTCTATCGAGGAGGCCGTAATGGTCAGGTCATGCTTGAGGAAGAAGGGCACCTGATTTCCGAAGATCCCACCCAACACCAGAATGGGCGTCCTGATCCCGTTTTCGCGCAGCAGAATTCCCTCCTCGAGAACGGCCACACCGATATAGTCCGCGCCCAATGATTCCATCAAACGGCCCACTTCCACCAAGCCATGCCCATAGGCGTTGGCCTTCAACACGGGCATCATCATCGCAGGGGCGACTTTCTCACGAATGGCGCGATAATTCTCGGCCAAACGGCTCAAATCTACCTCGACTAAGGTAGGGCGAACGACTTCATTGGTCGTAATGGTTGGGCGGTTGATCTGGGAATTCGATTGCATGGGTTGAATTATACTGGGAAAAAACAAACAGACTTCCGAAGTTTCCCAAAAACTTCGGAAGTCTTAGTTTTGTAGCCAATCGATTATTTCGCAAAATCCCAATACAACACTTCAGTGACCGTTACTCTAAAGCCTGGGTGCCCTTCTCCTTTTATGAATGCACCAAACTTACCTTCGGAAAGGCTGTCATCTTCGACTTCTGCCAGTTTGGCTCCGTTTATGTACAGGGTCAGCTTTTCTGCCTCTGCTTTAATACCCAAACGGTTGAAAACACCCGAGCCAGTTTTAATGAAATCGCTTTCCTGCCAATCTTGCAGCATAGTGAACTCTTCACCATCCCAATAACGCAGGCGGAAAGCGCCATCGCAGCTCACCCCAAAGAGATAACCTTCCTCTGGGTCCGGGGCGCGTACGACCATGCCGTACCGATCCCTGCCCTGGCAAATCCTACCTGTGATGATGGTGTACTCCAGATAAAAATCAGATAAGACAGGGTAGGAGAGACTCCAAATTTCGAAGATATCGGGATTTTTCGCGGTCAGCACCAGGGTGCCATTCTTCCTAAGAATACTGGCGTTCTCGCCATCGAACGTGAACCAATTCGAACTATGTGTGAAATCGGCTTGCCAATCTGAGGCGCCCAACTCCCCTCGGGGATCGCCGGGGATGTAGGTAGGAGTTGGCGTAATGGATGGCAGAGGCGTTGTTGTTGATGGAGACGTATTCGATGACGTAGGCGTTGGTCCGGTCGGCGTGGGCGGCGGGATGGTAGCTGTAGGCGCCTGGGTTGCCGTTGGTGGAATCGCTGTCGCCGTTGGTGCTCCAGCGGCAGATTGAGTCAGCTGCGCGATGATCGTCTGGGCTGCCTGGGTGAGCTCAATTGCGGCAGCAGTCGCGGTCACCGTGGGTGTAGGCTCTTCCGGTTCAGATCTACAAGCTGTAAGAGCAAAAAGCAATACTAGTAGTGCAAGGAGTATTTTTGTCTTCATCGATAGCTCCTCTTCAAGTTACCTGATCCCTATTCGATCCGCTGCTCTGGGAAGCAGCAGATCGCTTGAATGTTATTTTCTACCCTAATGATACCAAACTAGTTGCCACGCAGAGTATGCTAAGCACGGCAACCAGTTCTTAATTCCATTATTCAGTTATCTCAAATATCATCCCGGCACTGTTGCCTTGAACTTCGAGGAAATAGAACTGCCATGCCTGTGCTGGGATGACCCGATACTCGCCCGGCTGGTTGAGCACCAGGTTATAAGTCATTTCGTAGGTTCCCGCTGGGAGATAATCCACAGCCCAGGCGATATGATCATCATAGATCAAAGGGTCATTGAAATACCACCAACCCCAGCCATCGCCAAAGGGATCGCTGACCTCATACTCGCTAAACTGCTGGCTGGTCTTCAGATTGGCATTCACAATCTCGGCACCGGCAGGAATATAGTCCTCTACTACCAAGTAAAACGCTTCACTTTCCAACGTCAGCGTGAGGTGAACTTTGATGGTTTCGCCTACCGCAGCGGATTGGGTGCTTTCTGCTTCCTGACTTTCAAGGGTTTCATTGAGTAGTATATATTTACGTTCAACACTCATCCCAGAGTCTAGTGCAACCACATCCTCCACAGGACGCAGCACGTTTAAGTGGGTATTGTAGTACAGACGCCCGGGACCAGCATCACGTTGAATGGTGAGTGCATTGGGATGGTCGGCGAAAAGGTGCTCAACGGGCAGTGATGTGGTCACAGCGTTGAGTCGTGTATCACCCCCAGCCTGACCTTGGGCTAACTGCGAGCCATTGACATCCGCGGAGAAGCTGAAATCCCCAGCTAATTCACCAGTGCCCTTCATCACCTCAGTGAGGGCCATCAGCGTCCAGGCGGTGTCATAGGTCGAAGCCCAAGCACCGCGGGCGTCACGGTGAGCCATCAGGTAACGCACGGCTTCGGGCAAGGTAGCTGAAGCGGGATCATCCTGAGCCAGAGCATAGATCACTACCGCGCTGTTGAAGATTGCGGTTTCCATGTTGCGCCGCGCCGCGCCTCCTTCCCAGTGTGTCCCTGTGGCTGAACGAACAGCAGTGGAGTTCAAATCTGAGAGCAATGTCGCCGCACGCTCGTCACCAGGGTTTAGCTCATCTATAGTCATTGCCAACATGGCCTGGCCCCAAGGGCTGAGGCGATCACGGTGCAGATATAGCTCGTTGGTATCGATGGCAACCCGATCCAAGCCGCCATTGCCAGCCTGGATGAGCACATACTGAATAAAAGTGTTGCGATCCAGTCGCCAGGTTTCAAGATCCTCCCACAAAGTAGATGCGACGGTCAGTAAATAATTCGACGCATTTTGGATAACCGCATCATCAATAAAGGCACCAGCATCCTTGGCGCGGCTAAGGCCAAAGAGCACGTAGGCGGTGACCAACTCATTACTCTCACCCCCGGGCCACCAGCCCCAACCGCCATCTTCATTCTGGTCGGCGACCAATCGATCCAGGCCATCGTCAAGCGTGAGTTCCAGCCGGGCTTGAAGTTCTGGGGCGTCTAACCCCAGCGTTTGAATAGCACGATAGGTCTCCAGGTTGGGCAAAAAGCGCGAAACCGTTTGCTCGGTGCACTCAAAGGGGTAATGTTCTAAGACATCCAAACCTGCGGTCATAGCCGCGGCCAACGAGGGGGCGAGTTCTACATCCAGATCACCTGATGAGGGGTCATAGGTCTGCGGCAGGCTGACCAACTCCAGGCGCTGGCCAGCATCATCAAGCACACCTGCTGTGCCGAAGGTTTGTGGAGCCAGGTAGCGCTGAATAGGAATATCGCCCCATACCGGTTTGGTGATATCTTGATAGAGTAGATCCCCTTGGGGGTTCGCGCCTGAAGCGGAAATGATCATCGTCACCACGTCCGTGTCAGCGTCTTCCACCGTTCCCCACCATGCGACCTGCTGACGCCCTCCTGCCGGGATGGAAAATTCTTGCAGTTCAGTGGTCGGGTCATCCAATACGAAGCCCGCCGCCTGTAGCGCTACATCGACATGCAAATCGGTATTGCTGTTGTTGTGAACTATGGCAGAAATACGCAGGTGATCCCCCACCACCATGAAGCGCGGCGTAACGGGGCGTACGAGCAAATCCTTACTGGTGACCACATGGGTTTCGGCTTGCCCCACACGGGTATCCACTGTGAGCCCGCGGATATCGACGTGCCAAGTAGTCAGGCTGTCAGGCAGGGAAAAGGTGGCCTGGGCCTGGCCATTGGCATCGGTGACGATCTCCGCGTTCCAATATGCCGTATCAGGGAATTCTTCGCGCACAAAGGGTACGACCACATCATCACCGCCACCACCCATGCCGCCAGGGACAAACAACTGTCGCCGCACGTGCATGGTCAACGCCATGCTGGTATTGACGCCCAAAGGCTGCTTTCCATAAAAGGCAGGCATGATATCTAAAGAATTGGGATCGGCCAGGGCTAAGGCAGCTAGATCGGCTACTGCAAGGGAGAATTCACCCTGAACAGGTACACCGTCTGCATCCGTGACAGTCAAGTCGAAAGTAACATCCTGGCGAGGCTCCAAATGCTCTGGACAGTTGGTTCCAGCATCGCAGGTTACATCCGCACCATCGTGGACTGCCGTCACTTCGAGGTTGAGTTCCTGCGCCCCAGGATCAACTAACAAATTGAGATATCCCTGACGAAAATCAACATGGCCTTCAGAACCTTTCCCGATCAAAGTGACCGAGACATACATATTAGGCGCATCTTCGTTACTCAAAGGCAAAGGCAACGTGTAACCCGATTCGTCCAGGATGAACTGGAAATGCCGTGATACCAGACCGCGTTCTACTGTTACCAGGGCCTGGGTGCCCGCTCCCAATGGATTGGGGATAAATATCTGGGCGGTTTCGCCGGGATCGTAACTGTCTTTGTCCGCACTGACTCGCAGGCGCTGGTTGGGCAGATTGGGCCACACAGCCTGTCCCTGGCCACCGACCCATACCAACAACTGCGTCTTGGCGCCATCATCACCCAGGATTTCCAGTTGATAGGTGCCAGCCTCGGGCGGGGTGAACGCCAAGCGCGCAAGGCCATCATCTCCGGTATGGAAATCCACACTGGAGACTGCAGTGTATAGGGGTACCATTTCCGGTGGAATATAAGGATCATCGGAATCTTCACGCACCCAGGTCACTTTTTGGAAGGCAGCCCTGAGATTCCGATTTGGAGATGATTCGCTGTCCCAATCGACGGTCAGCACATCAAAGGTGATCTGGTTGCCAGCCTGTCCCAGCCAGGTATCTGGCCGCACGCCGATATAATACTCCGCCGGATGCACATTGAACTCAGTGCGGGCGCTGACAGGGAAGCCACTCTCATCGGTCATGGTGACCTCAAGGGTGTAGGTCCGCAGATCATCCTCGGGGGGAATCTCAAGCTCAATGGACAGAATCCCCTCTGAGCTGGTCTGCCCTTCCCCTGAGGCAACATGCTCCCCATAATAACCAAAGTAATGCCGCATCCAGTAGGGATACATCCAACCATAGCTTTCCTCCCCCACACGGTACCCTGGAAGGTAGAAATAATCATCGTCTTTGAACAAATTCCAAGAAAGGGTCAGGTCATCCACAGGCGCATCGAAGAAATAACGCGCCTCCACCTGAGCCTGGAGCATCCGGTCTGCCAGTGTACCTTCAATCTCTGCGACCTGTAGGGCGATCTCCGGTTTGCGGTACTCAGCGACATCGAAGAGCACTCTCCCGTACTTGGCACTGATCTCATAGCTGCCTGGTTGGGCATCTTCAGGGATAGTGTATTGCCCATGAACGGTGCCAAAAGCAGAAACTGAGAAATCGCTCTCGAGGATAGTTTTGCCATTGTAATCAAAGACCTTAATGGGGACAGCGTCAAGATTCGCAGGCGTATAGCGGCCGTTATATTCCTGGCGCACAATTGCTCGGAAAGAGACGGTTTGCCCAGGACGATAAATGGGGCGGTCGGTGTAGACATAGGCCTCGATTTCCGGTCCCCTAAAATTTGAACTTAGCCCAAAGCTGTAGCTGTTGATGCCCTCGTTCCAGTTGTCCAGGCTGAAGGCGAAATTGTCATCGCCAGGTTTACCCAGTATGGCGTAAAAGGTGGAATAGATATCTTCTTGCGCAGGGATGGCCGACTGAAAAATTCCGTTCTCGTCGGTAACTCCGCTGACAAGTTGGGTGCCATCGCTTGTATACACCCCAATGGGCGCATCAGGGACCGGCTGATTGGTACGCAGATCAACGGCCCAAACAAAGGCCTGGGTGGCGCTAAGTTTGAAAACCAAATTCAGATTACTTGAAACCAGCACAAAAGGTCCTGGGGGATAATCGACGCCTGGCGCGCTGAGGGTCAGGTGATACAACCCAGGTGACAGTCCGCTTCCATCCGGCTGAACTGGAAGCTGCACGTTATACATGCGGTCGCCAGGTAAATTCAGGGGGTGATTCGAAATCTGCCAGTTATTGGGTTGGTAATCATGCAGTAAATCATAACCACCGGACCCCAAAAAGCTGATAAAGTCTTCGAAGACCACATCACCCAGCATCATATCCACAGCGCTAATATTGGTGGCTTGCGCAGCCAGGCTGGTGTCCTGTGGGGTAATGAACAGGTAAGAACCGTAATGCGCGAAATTGAGGCGCGTATCTAAAGCCTTGGTTTGAAAGCTGTACTCAGAATCGAATGACAATGTACCACCCCAAGGATCGGGTAAAGCCTGTTCAATAGAGAGCGTGTATTCGGTTTGGGCATCAAAACTCCCCCGAATATTTAAACTACGATCAGAATTACCCAACCAATAATAAAGATCCGGTACTTCAGGGGTGATAGAGAGATAATCCAACAAATCGTCGTCAGAAGAAAGAGGCGCACTGAAGTAAAGAGTTACACCTTCATAGATGCTGGTCATTTCCCCCTGATTAGGATCAGCTGAGAGAAATATCAGTCCAGGCACTGTGCGCACGGTTGCCTCATAGCTAACCCCCAAAGGTGTACCACCTAATGCCTGTGCCCCAAAGGGTATCTGAAGCGAATATTCCGTGTTGCGGGTGAGTAATTCTGATGGCGTGAATACGACAACCGTATCATCCTGCTCCCATTCAAAGCTCCCAGGAATCCACTCACCAGTGGCATCATGCATGGTGAAATGACCCTCCACGCTGATCCTGTCCATGGGTTGGTTGAAAGTCAGTGTGAAGGGTTGATCCAGGTCAGCATTGAGGTTGCCGTCCCCCGGCTCGATAGAAACCAGGCGCGGGGATGAAGTACTGAAGCTCCATGATGTCGATGATGCCAGAGAGACTCCGCTGGTGCCGCTTAAATTGGGGTTGACACTGATCGAGTAGGTTGCGCCACCGAACAGGGCTGTCTTCGGGTAGAAAATATACGTACTGGTATTGACCCATTCACCACGTCCTTCGACGGCTGGCTCGATGATCAGAGCTTCGGGCAAGGTACCAGGATCAGCACCGAGAGGGACTACGGGTTGGTTGAAGGTCACAACAATGGCAGATGTCGGATCGACATCGACAACGTCTGGCTCGGGAAGAACTTGAATCACTTCTAAAGGCGGCGCAGTGACATAGTTTATGCTAACCTTATCTATCAGGGTAAGTCCGTTAGCAGCTCCGGCCGATGTTTCAATCTCCAAAACGTATTCCGTGGCATCTTGCCAGGCCATTTCAGGAGAGATCTTCAACGTGGAATCATCAACCCAGGAGAAGACTCCTGGTACAGTTTGAAATTGGTTATTTACATCAAAGAATTGGATTTCCAGTGCATTTTCCACCGCAGCACGCTCCATGGCCTGGTTGAAGTAGAGCGTTATGGGTGCATCTACGGCCAGCCTGCTCCCCGGAGGCGGATCGACCTCAACTAATGCTGGGGGTAAGGGTTGGGGCATAGGTGTAATCGTGGGCACCAATGTGGGTAGCTGTGTAGGTTCGTCTTCCGGCACAAGCGATTGGATTGCAGATGGCAAACCACAGGCCAAGGTAAGCAAAAATATACCAACAAGGGCAATAGCCCAGTGGCGCTTCATGGAAAACATCGATCGGCTAATTGTCATGGGAGACTCTCCTGGGAGAGAAAGACCAAGGAATTGATTCCAACATTCACATTATACCCGCGGATTTTCTCACTAGACCCTAAATACCGCAGAAACACTCATAAGACCCTAAAGGTTTGCTAAACCTTTAGGGTCAATCCTTTGGTAAAATGACTCTCAGTGACCTATGCATAATCAAACTTTGCACCCCATCCAGCGCATGATGATCATCTTCATCGGCGGCGTAGCTTTGTTCTTCTTCGCGCTGGTGTTGTTTGTAATCAGCTTTCAAATCAACTACTCCGGGCGTATCTATCCCGGTGTCAGCGTGGGGTGGATTGATCTTTCTGGGAAAACGCCTTCAGAAGCTGCCTTACAGTTAGCTACTCAGTATAACTACCCTCATAACGGTCGAATCCTATTCAAAGACCACGGTCAACTTTGGACTGCGTCTCCTGTAGAAGTTGGCCTTATTTTCGACCCCGTAGTGAACGCGCTCGATGCTTACAACCTCGGTCGGGTTGGCTCCATCAGCGAGCGCCTGGGGGATCAGTTTCAGGCCTGGTATCACGGCTTCACCTTACCCCTGAGAATGACCTTCGATCAGCGCATCGCCAAGCATTACCTCGAAACCATCGCCGCGCAAATCGATATCCCTACCATCGAAGCTTCCTTGCATGTCGAAGGCCTGGATGTCGTTGTGCAGCCCGGGCAAATCGGCCGTCATGTGGATATTCCCACGACAATGCTTGCCATTGAAGCTGTCACCCAATCAATGATGGATGGGGAGATTGCACTGGTGGTAGATGAAGACCCGCCGGTGATCATGGATGTAAATGAACAGGCGCAAATTGCCAGGGAGATCATCAGTGCGCCGCTGATTGTCAATTATCCCGGTGCTGAGGAGGGGGACCCCGGCCCATGGGCCTTCGCGCGCGAAGACTTGGCAGGCATGCTGGTCATCGAACGTGTTACTACCCCCGAAGGTGCCGAATATAAAGTAGGACTCAGCAATGAGCGTTTGCGCCGTTTCTTGAACGAGATCGCCCCCAATCTGCAAGAAAATGCTGAGAACGCGCGCTTCATCTTCAACGATGACACGCACCAGTTAGATCTGATCCAGCCTGCATCCTATGGTCAACACGTAGATATTGAGACCACCATCCAAAAAATCAATACCAAGGTTATGGCCGGCGAACACGATGTCTCCCTGGATATGGAATACAGTTCGCCAGAGGTCACCGACGATGCCACGGCTGAGGCATTAGGGATAACAGAATTAGTCAATTCGCACACCACCTACTACTATGGCTCCGGCAGCTCCCGTCGGCAAAATATTGCCACCGCCGCATCGCGCTTCCATGGTTTATTGATCCCCCCTGGCGAAACCTTCTCCATGGCTGAAGCCCTGGGCGATGTCAGCCTGGACACAGGTTATGCTGAAGCCTGGATCATCTATGGCGACCGCACCATCAAAGGAGTCGGCGGCGGGGTGTGCCAGGTTAGCACCACACTATTCCGCACTGTCTTCTTCGGCGGCTTCCCTATCGTCGAGCGCCATCCCCATGCCTACCGGGTCTACTACTACGAACAGACCTACGGCGGGGGTCATGATGCCAAGTGGGCCGGGCTGGATGCCACAGTCTATGTGCCGGTGGTAGATTTTAAATTCAAGAACAATACTGATTATTGGCTGTTGATGGAAACCTACGTGGGAGGAAGCTACCTGACCTGGAAGTTTTATTCCACCAGCGATGGGCGCACTGTCGATTGGAGCACTACAGGTCTAACAGACAAACAAGATCCCCCTGAGCCACGCTATGAAGAAAATGAAGAATTGGACGAGGGGGAGATCAAACAGGTAGATTGGTCTGTAGAAGGCGCGGTTGTGACCGTCAACCGGGATGTCTGGCGCGATGGTCAGATCATCGATGAAGATAACTTTCAAACGTATTACATGCCCTGGCGCGCGGTCTGCGAGTACGGGCCGGGGACTGAAGGTATGCCCCCCGACGATCCTGATCTCGATAACCCCTGTAGATCTGATTGATGATAGCCCTCACCTCCCCCCTATCCCCCGCTCTCTCCCAAAGTTAGGAGAGGGAAAGGGTGGGCGAGGGCATTTTATTTAAGCCCCAGGCCCAGGCTTTGCCAGCAGGCTGGCCACATCGCGCAAAGCCAGCCACCACTGCTCCTTAGGGCGTTGGTATTTCAGATTTACCATGCGCTGGAAATCACGCATATCGTGATACTCGTACTTGCCTTCTTCCAGCCCAATGAAGGCACTGCGTGAAGAATTTTCCCCACATTCTTCAATTAAGAAATCCAGACATAATCGCGCCAATTGCGTGGCCTGGATGCGGTCAAACGGCGATGGATCACCGCCTTGCTGTTGATGGCCCAAAATCGCGGGGCGCACATCGAATAAGTCGCGGCCTTCTTCTTCAAACAGGGAACACATAAACCCCGTGGAATATACCTCATTGGCATTCTCATTGCGGATCATCAACCCCAATCTCTTACCAGAGCGAAAACCCTGGCTCAGTTTTTCAACATCAGCCTGAAGGTCGCTGAGGGTTACACCTTCCTCGTGCAAATAAACTCTTTCTGCTCCCGTAGCCAGTCCACCTAGCAAAGCAAGATAACCGCACCAATGCCCCATCACTTCCACAACAAAGCAGCGCCGCGTTGCCACGGCTGACTGTTTGATCTTATCTACTGCATTGACGATACTGTTGAGGGCAGTATCCGCACCAATGCTGAGTTCAGAACCAGGTAAGTTGTTGTTGATTGAAGCGGGTAGGCAAATCGTGGGTATATCAAAAGCTGGAAAATTGGATCGATCCAAATACAATTTGTAGGCCGCTTCATAACCATTCCAACCACCAATGACAAGCAATGCATCAATTTGATTGACTTCTATGGTTCGAGCAATTGCATACAGGTCTTTGCCCTGGGGTACACGGCGACTGGTACCCAATCCAGAACCGCCCATGGAAGCCCAACCACCCATACTCATCCAGTTTAATTCTTCGACTTCGTGCTCAGCCATACCTTCGAAACCATTGTAAATCCCCAACATAATATGGCCCTTATCAAGGCCTAAGCGGGTTGCAGCCCTCGAAGCGGTATTCATCCCTGGAGCAGGGGCGCCAGCATTGAGAACACCAATCCGCAGACGCTTTTGATCCGGATCAGGAGGATGAGGAATGGCGCGCACCATGGTTTTAAGAGTTCGGTATGCATCTGTAAAGCTGGGGCTGCGTAACTCCATGGCTTTCTTATAATCTTTGGCTTCTACTGCTTCAGCCACAGCATGTGTTTGATCCACACATTTCATCAAGGGTAAGTGGGCAACTCGGTTACCTCTGAAGCCAACTTGCAAAGGTTCATCTTCAGGTTTGGCTTCGATAATCGCGTTTACGGCTTCGTATCCCAGCATGGTCCCCAAATTGCGGTCAAATGCGCTGGGACGACCACCACGCTGCACATGGCCCAGCACGGTCACCCGAACTTCTTCACCTAAGGCTTCTTCCAGTGACTTGGCGACTTCAGTGCTGCCAATGTAATTACCTTCTCGATCTCGTGCCCCCTCAGCCAGGATAACGATACTATCGCGGCGCCCAGCTGCTCGCCCTGCTTTCAGGCGCTCGGCCATCGCTTCTCGCCAGTCGTCTACATCAGGCGGATTCTCCGGGATCAGCACCCAATCTGCCCCACAGGCCAGTGCGCCCATCATGGCTAGATAACCGCAATTGCGGCCCATCACTTTGACCACGAAGGTACGTTGGTGGCTGGCCGCTGTGCTGGTAATAGCGTCTACCGCTTCAGTGATACGATGCAAAGCAGAGTCAGTTCCAATGGTCATATCGGTGCCAAAGAAATCATTATCGATGGAACCAACCAGGCCTACGATAAGCATATTGGGATAGGCATCGGCCTCCTCGGCAGTGATCTCCCCTTTTTCAGCAAGTTCAGCTACGAGGGAGGACCACTCCTGACGGAAAAGATTGGCACCCGTAAGAGAACCATCCCCACCAATAACGATCAGTCCCTCTATACCCCGATCAATTAAATTCTTGGCAGCAACCAGGCGGCCTTCGCGGGTACGGAATCGTTTACAACGCGCTGTCCCAATGACTGTGCCCCCTCCTTGCAATATTCCGCCGACAGAATCCCAATCCATCTTGCGGATGCGATCACCACCATCGACCATTCCCTGATAGCCTTCATAGATAGCATAAACTTCCAGTCCACGATCCAGGGCGGTGCGCACCACGGAGCGCACGGCTGAATTCATGCCTTGGGCATCGCCACCGCTGGTAAAAGTTGCAATTCGTTTGATCATTACTTCACTTCCTTACTTTACTCCGATCGTTCGTAGTAAGCCACAAGAGTGGCGTCAGTGCGTCGATGGAATTTCATTAGAATATTCTACCAATCCCACCCTTTCCCATAATCCTTTACAGGATATTGCTTCCAGATTTTAAGCAAATTCTCTTCTCCCATTGTATCCCAGTAGGAATGTACACTCGACCAGGGCCAATCTGATATTCTCTCCACAAGTTCATGCTTGATGGGATTGTAATGAATGTAGTTGAATGTCGCCCAATAGTGTCGTTCGTTCCGAATTAATCGACCATTGAAACGATACCAGACTTTTCGCCCTTTCTTTTCTTGAAGATAGTTTGCTTTTGTTGCTATTCGGCTATGAGTTTTTCTAAGAGCTTCGCTTACGACAGAAATATCTGATATGTCGATGATAATATGGTAATGATTTGGAAGGAAAATCTCAGCGGAGTATTCCAAACAAACTTTGTCAAAACCAGCTAGTAGTTTAGCAAACATGAATTGACGGGTAAAGCTTGTGCAATTTGATG
>CAZLNX010000117.1:0-16504 GCA_964560795.1 uncultured Anaerolineales bacterium
CTTTACCCGTCAATTCATGTTTGCTAAACTACTAGGTAGTGTTGACATTTCAGGAGTTTGCAGAAGTGCAAACCTTATGCCACACTCATCCATTTCAGAGGAGAACCCCCCAAATGTCAAAACGGCCTAATCAGGGAATTCGTGTTGGTAGATTTTATTCAACAATTTGACGAATTCCTCTGGGTGTTCGCGGGTGAGAAGCTCCTTGCGGAATTCACGCGAGAGACGATAGGGGGTCAGGTAGCGTACAGCGTGTTTGCGGAAAAGCACCAGGCCGATCTCCTCGCCGTAGAAGGCTAGATTGCGCTCCAGGTGTTTGAGCATCATCTCGCGGACTTGCTCGAAGCTGACCTCTTCTCGGTCGAGACGGCTGAAAATCCAGGGGTTGCCGATGGCAGCGCGGCCAATCATCACGGCGTCGCAGTTGGTGTATTTTTTCATGCGCCCGATGTCGGCCACGGTGATCACATCGCCGTTGCCGATCACGGGGATGTTTACGGCGTCTTTGACCTCGGCGATGGCATCCCAATTGGCTTTGCCCCCGTAGCCTTGCTCTTTGGTGCGTCCGTGTAGAGCAATCAGCATACCGCCATTCTCCTCGACGATGCGAGCGATTAGGGGGTAGTTGCGGCAGTCGTCGTCCCAGCCCAGCCGGATTTTTCCTGTCACGGGGATCTCTAAGGAAGCAGATAAACGCTTGAAAATGCGCGCCACCTTCAAGGGAGTCCGCATCAGCCCTGCCCCGGCGCCGCGATTGGCGATGGTTTTGGACGGACAGCCCATATTGATATCGACGATGTCTGCTTCAAGCTCTTGGGCGCGCAACGCGGCAGCCAACATCACATCAGGATCATCCCCATAGATCTGGATTACCACCGGGCGTTCGTCTTCCTCATAACGTAATTTGTCAGCGATCAGTTTGGGCGGCTTGATGATCTCTTCGGCTTTGACGAATTCGGTATAGCTCATCGCCGAGCCCAGCTCACGGCACAGGGAGCGGAAGGGCCAATCGGAAAAGCCATCCATGGGCGAAAGGATGGCATCGCCGCAGATGGGGATTGGGCCAACGTGGAACGTGAGTGCAGGGTGCGGGGTGTGGGGGGGCATGGGGGTTAAAGCAACTTCATTTGCTGGGTTTGCTTGGTGATTTTCTCGGGTGTGAAGATGGGCATTTGGGTGGCGATGCCGTATTTGTAAATTGCTTTTTGGAAGAGATCGTCTAGCTGGCGCCAGTTGGGAGTGTTGCAGATATAACGGCCCCCGAAGCGCTGCACGTAGCGTTGTTTGACCCCAGGGAAGAGTTTATCGAGTTTGTCGTAATAGTAGTCTCGTGAGCCCTCGCGTAGGCTCATACCAAACCAGGGCAGGATGTAGGATGCTCCGTTCTCGTGAGCCAGTTCGACAATGCTGGAGATATTTTCAGGGGTGTCTTCGATGAAGGGTAGGATGGGCTGCATGGTGACCCCGGTGAGGATCCCGGCATCCGAGAGGGTTTTCATTGCATTCCAACGAACTGAAGGTGGCGGAGCGCCGGGTTCGAGCTTCTTTGCCAGATCGTCATCGGTAGTGGTGATGGTGAAGCTGACCGCGGCGTAAACCTTATTGATCTCTTTCAAAATTTCCAGGTCGCGCATAACTAAATCAGATTTGGTGATGATATGCACAGGAAAACCATTTCTGGAGATGATCTCCAATGCTCGACCCGTCAGGTTGGCCTTACGCTCGATGGGCATATAGGGGTCGTTCATTGAGCCGGTGCCGATAGTGCCGCGCACGCGTTTTCGGGGCAGCGCGTCTTCTAGAAGTTCGATAGCATTCGCCTTGATGTGGATATCGGCGAAGTTCTCGATCTGGTAGCAAGTGGAGCGCGAGTCGCAGTAGATGCACTGGTGCTGGCAGCCCCGGTACAGGTTCATGTTGTACTTCAGCCCAAAGTAGGTGTCGGGCTGCTTTACATGGTTGAGAATGGTTTTGCTGTGGATTTCTTTGATCATGATAAAAGTAATCAGGTTGGGGCACGATATATCGTGCCCCAACCTGATTATTCTAATATTGAGACATTAATGGGTTTTCGCTATCTTCACTCCACTTGGCTGGATTATTTAGTATATAGTCGTGAATACGTTGATAATCATTATCGTGACGGATAACATGTTCGAAATAATTGCGCTGCCAAAGATGTGAAGCGTCGAATTCGCGACCGATATGTCGAGTAACAGCAGCTTTGTAGGTGCGAATGATGGTGGGAATGGAACCTGGGACAGGCTTTCCAAATTGTTCTATGGTAGGGACACGAAATTTCGTGTCCCTACCGTGGATGATGATTATTCCATGAACATGGTTGGGCATGATGACATATGTGCCTAAATCAACGTGGGGAAAATGGTCTGGGATGGCACGCCAACATTCGTCTGCCATATGACCCCAAGTACTCAATTTCATTTTTCCATCGGAAATATCCCCAAATAAACACTCACGCTGAAAAGTTACCATAGTAATGAAATATCCGCCGGGTTGAGTGTAATCGTACCCTTTCAGACGGATGGAGCGTCTATTGTGTTTCTTTGGATCGTATTTCATTTTGGGAGACTCTCGTGGGGAAGCGATATTTTCTCGTTGGAACACGATATATCGTGTTCCAACGAGAAAGGCACTATTCCTCCACCAATGCCTTCTTTAATGCCTCGCGTAGCGACCTGACTTCCACCACTTCAATGCCTTTGGGCCATTTCTGTCCCTTACCAATTCGACGGGGCACGATGGCGGTCTTGAAACCCAGCTTAGCAGCTTCCCGCAGACGCGCTTCCATCTGACCCACCATGCGCAGTTCGCCGGAGAGTCCGACTTCGCCGATCAGCACGGTGTCAGCGCGTACGGGGGCGTCTTTTACTGATGATGCGATAGCCGCGGCCACGGCCAGGTCGGCGGCGGGCTCGCTGATCTTTAGGCCGCTGATCACGTTGACGAAGACATCCTGCTCGGCCAGGCGGATGCCGACCCGACGGCTGAGCACAGCCACGGTCAGCAGCAGGCGGTTGAAGTCAATGCCGTTGGGGGTGCGACGGGGGTTGCCGAAGGATGTATGGCTGGTCAGGCCCTGGATTTCGACCAGCAGGGGGCGCGTGCCTTCCATGGTTACGGCGATGGCTGAGCCGGGGGCGTTAACCATACGTTCGGCCAGGAAGGCTTCTGATGGATTGCTGACCTCGATCAGGCCGCGGTCGCGCATCTCGAAGACGCCCACCTCGGATGTGGCGCCATAGCGATTCTTGACCGTACGCAGTAGGCGGTACACCTGAAAGCGATCCCCTTCAAGATAGAGCACAGCGTCGACGATGTGCTCCAAGACGCGTGGTCCAGCGATGGTGCCTTCCTTGGTGACATGCCCGATGAGGAAAACCGTCACCCCACTGGCTTTGGCTAGCTCTCTCAATCGAGATGCCGTTTCGCGAACTTGCGTGACGGAACCAGCGGAAGACTCGAGTTGGGGGAGATAGGTAGTTTGGATGGAATCCACGACGATTAGTTGGGGCTTGGTTTCCTCGATGTGCTCCAAGATGATATCCAGGTTGGTTTCGGTGACCAGGAACAAATCATCCGGAAGGTCTGCCTTTTCTTCTTCCGATGGGGGGGACAGTAAGCGCATAGCGCGCATTTTTATCTGACGGTCCGATTCTTCACCGGAGATATACAACACGGTGCCTTGGCTGGCCATCTCCAAAGTAGCTTGCAGCAGCAAGGTCGATTTACCGATGCCGGGATCACCACCGATGAGCACTACAGAGCCGGGCACAATACCGCCACCCAAAACTCGGGAGAACTCCTCGATGGGCACAGGGATGCGGTCTTCCACATCGCCGCTGATTTCAGACAGACGCTTCGGTGTGGAGCGCTCCCCCATGCTGGGGCGGGCGTGTTTGGCGGCTGTGGTGGTCTTTTCGATGATCTCTTCGACCATGCTGTTCCAGGCGCTGCACTTGGGGCATCGTCCCATTTGCCTGGGCGAAGTGCGCCCGCATTCCTGACAGACGTATTGTGAATAGGTTTTTGCCATAGTTGTGTTTCCAGTAATCCGTTGGATGTTAAATCTACGTTCTTCGGTTTCCCGTCATCCGTCTTTACAATTATAAACGAACAGGGCACGGAAACCTGATTGGGTATTCCGTGCCCTGTTTGGATTTTTCTAAAGTGGCTGTGCTTAGGCCGCTAACATTTCTTCGGGCTCATCTTCCGATGAATCCTCTTTGCTTTCAGCAGGGAGCAAGACGATCTCAGGTTCATCATCCTCGGTTGGTTCAATGTCAACCAGGACGGTATCTCCGAGGTCGAACTTTCCAGCCAGGATAGCGTCCGAGAGCGGTTCCTCTATTTTTTGTTGGATCACGCGTCGCAGTGGTCGAGCACCCATGTCGGGGTCGTAGCCCAGGTCAGCAATCAAATCGATTGCATCAGTGGTGATATCCATACTAATGGCGTGTTCAACCAATCGTTCAGAGACTTTGCTTAGTTCCAGGTTGACAATTTCGCGAATATCCTCTTTGGAAAGGGCTTTGAAGACGATCACGCTGTCGAGGCGATTGATGAACTCAGGGCGGAAGAGGCGCTTGAGAGATTTCATCAACTGTTTGCGCATCTTTTGGTATTCCTGGCGTTCTTCGACCTCTTCGTCGCGCTTGAGTTCGAAGCCCAAGGATGTGCGGCGTTTGATCATGTCGGCGCCGACATTGGATGTCATCACAATGATGGCGTTGCGGAAGTCAACTTTGCGGCCTTTGGCGTCGGTGAGCTGACCCTCTTCCATGATCTGCAAGAGCATGTTGTGCGCCTCGGGATGCGCCTTTTCGATTTCATCGAAGACGATGATCGAATAAGGCCGTCGCCGGATGGCCTCGGTAAGCTGACCAGCCTCATCGTAGCCGATATACCCAGGAGGGGCACCGACCAATCGACTGACGGAATGACGCTCCATGAACTCGGACATATCCAGTTGGATAAGGGCGTCTTCACTACCGAATAGGAAGTGAGCCAATGTTTTGGTTAACTCGGTTTTTCCAACGCCAGTGGGGCCAAGGAATACAAACGTTCCGATGGGGCGGCGGGGGTCTTTCAGCCCTGCCCGGGCTCGTCGAACAGCTTTGGCGATGGTCTCAATGGCTTCATTTTGACCGATGATGGATTTTTTGAGTTCATCTTCCATCAAGAGCAGGCGCTCGGATTCTTCCTGCGCCATTTGCATCACCGGTACACCGGTCCACATGGCGACCACTTCGGCGATGTCATCGGATGTGACGTTGGGGCTGGTTTCGCGATCCCAAGTAGTCCGTAGGCGTTCGAGTTCAGCCTCGATTTCCGTGCGCTGTTTCTCCAAGCCTTGGATATCGGCCTCGTATACCTGACCAGCTTCACTTTCTTTGGCTTGATCAACTTTTTTGCGAATTTCTCGCAGTTGGCCGGTTAATTCTTTCGTCGTTTCGGCCACGGGGCTTTTGTACATACGCACTCGCGAGGCAGCTTCATCGATCAGGTCGATGGCTTTGTCGGGCAGGAAGCGGTCGGAAACATAGCGAGTTGACAAGCTTGTGGCTGATTCCAACGCTTCATCGAGGATGGAGAGCTGGTGATGTGCTTCGTAGGCAGGGCGGATGCCTCGCAGGATTTCAATGGTTTCTTCAGGGCTGGGCTCTTCGACGAAGATCGGTTGGAATCGACGTTCAAGGGCCGCATCACTCTCAATATGCTTGCGGTATTCATCCAGCGTAGTAGCACCAATCACCTGAAGTTCGCCACGCGAGAGGGCTGGCTTCAAGATGTTGGCTGCATCCATAGCGGAGCCAGCCGAACCAGCACCGACTAACATGTGTACTTCGTCGATGAAGAGCACGGAGTCTGATGATTTCAGTTCTTGAATGACTCGTTTTAGACGATCTTCGAACTGACCGCGATACATAGTGCCTGCGACTAAAGAGCCTACATCGAGTTGTAGGAGGCGTTTGCCTAGCAGGGGGATAGGTACATCACCATCCAAAATTCTCTGAGCGAGACCTTCTACGATGGCTGTCTTTCCGACACCAGGTTCTCCAGTGAGGGCGGGGTTGTTCTTTGTTCTTCGAGCCAGGATTTGGACAACGCGCTCAATTTCCATCTGACGACCAATGACGGGATCAAGTTTGCCGTCTTCGGCCATCTGAGTCAGATCGGTGGCGAGCTGATCAACCAGGGGAGTCTTTGACTTGGATTTGCCTTTACCTTCGGCTTCCTTGGTCCTTTGACGTCGTTGTCGACCTCGCTCACGCTGCGCGGATTTGGTTTCTTTGAGAATGCGATGCGTTTGTCGGCGAACTTGCTCTGGCGTAACGCCTAATTGACGTAGTGCATCAAGAGCGATGCCTTCATCAAGCTCGATAATACCCAGAAGTAGGTGCTCGACACCAATGTAATGATGTCCCAGTTGGCGGGCTTGCTCGACTGCCAATTCAAGTACTTTTTGTGTTCCAGGGGAAAGGGTTGGTCGCTGAGTGGTGTATTCACCCAAACCCACCATTCTCTCAATTAGATCTCTTACCCGATCGAATTCTAAGCCGAGTTCGCGCAGGACGCGCCCGGCGATGCCACCATCTTCAAGCATTAAGCCTAAAAGAAGGTGTTCGGTTCCAATATGACTGTGCCGCATGCGCTCGGCTTCTTCATGTGCCAAGCTAAGCACCCGCCGTGCCCTTTGCGTAAATCGTTCCATGTTTGACATGGCACTACCTCCTAAAAATGTGTAAAGCGGGTGATTCTAAAAACCATATATTGGTTTTACAGGATCTCTACTCCCATTATATAGTCGTTTTGGGCGAGTGATCCCTTACATTTTGCTTCCAACAAGTTTACAAAAAAATAGGGTACTGATTTTTCAATTCTACCAGAGTATGTCCGATTTGAATCTTGATGACGTGAATTCTTATAAATATCTAATGCACTTTATAAAGAAACAGGCGCACCTGATTGGGTGCGCCTGGAAGTGTCCTTAGACTTACTCCTCTTCGGATTCTGGTTCTTCTGCCTCAGTTTCTTCGGCATCATCCGGAGGGTCGGCTTCGGTTTCCTCAGCATCTTCTTCATCAGCGTCGGCTTCAGGTTCGGCCTCTTCCTCAGCATCAGTTTCGGAATCTTCTTCTGCCGCAGCATTTTCTTCTGCCGCAGGCTCTTCAGCTTCCTCTGCCTCGGGTTCCTCGGCATCAGTTTCCTCGGTCTCAGTTTCTTCGACCTCGGCTACTTCAGCATCGGCAACCGGTTCTTCCTCAGCAACAGGAACTTCTTCTTCAGCGACTGCCTCAGCGGGAGCTTCGGCATCAACAGGAGTTTCGGCATCAGCAGCTTCAGTTTCTTCATCATAGGGTGATTCGAAACTGGAGTCAACTTCATTTTTGACCATCTTCCAATCCAGGTCGATGTAGGCGCCCGAGTCTACTTTTCGCAGGCTAAGACCGATGCGGAATTTCTCACGGTCAATGTTGATAATGCGCAGGGTCAGGGTGTCACCAACTTTGACAACTTCTTTAGGATGCTCAACCCGGTCGGGGCTCAGCTCAGAGATGTGGATCAAACCTTCGAGCTCGCGCTCACCCAGTTTGGCAAAAGCGCCAAATTCGGTCAGGTGTGTGATGGTACCTTCGATGAGTTGACCTTCTTTAAGGTCCTTCACCTTGATCAGCCAGGGATTCTCCTGGAGTTGGCGAATGGATAAACCAATGCGTTTGCGCTCTTGGTCGAGGCTGATAACCTTGACTTCAACTTCCTGCCCAATCTTGAGAACATCTTTCGGATGTTTGATGCGTTCCCAAGAAATCTCGGAAAGGTGAACGAGCCCATCAGCGCCGTCGATATTAACGAAGGCACCAAAGTTAGCCAGGCTGGTAACACGCCCTTTGCTGACTGTTCCAACTGCTAATTCATCTAGCAGGCGGTCCTTGAGGGTCTCACGTGTTTCGTTCAGCGCTTTGCGTTCTGAAAGGATCAGACGACGGCGAGAGCGATCAACCTCGATAACATTGACCTCAATGGGTTCACCGATCAGCTTACCCCAACGCGTTTCAGGGGAGTCGCCGGTTGTACGGCGGGTCAGGCTAATCTGCGAGCCAGGGACAAACCCTCGGAGCTTTCCAATAGGAACGAGAAGCCCTCCCTTGTTGAAGCCAGAGATAAACCCATCATACCCATCACCGGTTTCTTTCAGTTTCTCAACCAGTTCCCAATCCATTTCTTCTTGAGCACGGGTTAGGGAAACTGCCAGATTACCGTTGCGGTCCTCAGGGGATAGAACGTAAACCTTAATAGGCAGACCAACCTCGAAGCTTTCGAGGAGTTCTGTATCTAATTGGTCTATTTCTCTACCTGAGACGATACCTTCGGATTTTGCCCCAATACTGACGAGGATTTCATTCTTAGAGATGGAGGCGATTATTCCTTCTCTCATTTCCCCTGCCTTGGGCAGATCAATGTCCAGGCCTTCTTCATCGAGCAGTTCTTCCATCGAAGGTTGGGGTTCGGGCGATTTTTCTTCTTCTACTACTTCTTCTTCTGCGATGTTGTCATCAACGAGAGCTTCACTATCTTTCATCTTAATTATTAATACACTCCAAGTTTTATAGGATCGACCGTACATTATAAGGGCTTAAAGATAACTTGGCAACCTTTGTGGTAAGATTCACGCGAACTTTAATCTAGAGAGAAAATATTCAATGCCAACCATTTACCCATTTACAGCAATAGTCGGCCAAGAGCGCATGAAACGTGCGCTGATTTTAAACGCGGTTTCCCCTCGTATTGGTGGTGTCTTGATCCGTGGTGAGCGCGGTACGGCTAAATCTACCGCAGCGCGCGCTTTGGCTGCGTTACTTCCTCAAGTTAAAGTGATCATCCAGTGCCGTTTTGGTTGTGACCCCGATCGTTCTCATACCTGGTGTACGGAATGCCGGGAACGCGCTGATCAGGACGTTGAACTACGCACTACGCCCTTTGTGAATTTGCCTGTATCAGCAACCGAAGACCGCGTTGTGGGAACCTTAGATATTGAGAAGGCTATTCAAAAGGGGGAGCGACATTTTGAACCTGGGGTGCTGGCGGCTGCCAACCGCGGTTTGCTGTATATTGATGAAGTCAACCTTTTGGATGACCACGTGGTCGACCTCTTGCTGGATTCCGCGGCGATGGGCATGAATATTGTCGAGAGGGAGGGCATCTCCTTCAGCCACCCGGCGCGCTTTATTTTAGTTGGCACCATGAACCCCGAAGAGGGTGATCTTCGCCCGCAGTTGCTGGACCGCTTTGCTCTTTCCGTCGATATCTCGGGTATTCGTTCTGCTCAAGAGCGCGTTTTCATCATGGAGCGCAACCTGGCGTTCGAGTCTGATGCCGATGGCTTCCGAGAACATTGGATTGGCAAGGAGCAGGATCTTTCTGAAAAAATCGACAGCGCTCGAAAGCTCGTTGGACAGGTGAAATACACACGGAGAGATCTTCTCTCCATTGCAGCTTTGAGTGCATCTATGAATGTAGATGGGCATCGTTCTGACCTAGTAATTCTAAAGGCGGCGCGTGCTCATGCAGCTTTTGAAGGCCGCACTCAGGTTACAGAGCGTGATATCGCTTTGGCCGCTGAGTTGGCTTTCCCTCACCGCATCAAACGGGGTCCTTTCGATCAGGCGGATATCGGTTTCGATGAATTACAGGAACGCATCGAGCAGCTTCAAGGGGCTTCTGCACCGCTTGAAGAACGCCAGCCTGGATCAGACTCACAAGAAGTCGACGAAAAAAAAAAGCCGTAGCTGATAACGCCAGCGAGGAAAAAGAAGAATCTACACGCGCGCCTGCGGAACCCGCCAAGCAGGATGTGTTTGATTCGGTTTCATCGAATTGGTGGGAAGGGGGAGAAAAGGTCAAATCCAGTGATCCTTTTGACGCAAGAAAACTCGAGACCCCGCTCGACCGTCTCTCGCGCCGCCGCAGCGGTCGGCGTTCGCGCACACGCACCGAGCGCAAACGCGGGCGTTATATCAAATCACGACCGGCAAAGGGGAAAACCAGCGATATCGCATTCGATGCCACAATTCGCACTGCAGCGCCGTACCAGAAAGAACGCGAAGAACAGCGCAAGGATGTAGCCTTTGCTATTCGTCCCCAAGATTTGCAAGAGAAAGTACGCGTCAAACAGACGGCCAATCTGGTCATGTTTGTCGTGGACGCTTCCTGGTCGATGGCCGTAGCAGAACGTATGTCGGCTACCAAGGGTGCCATCCTTTCACTGCTGACCGATGCATACCAGAGACGTGATCGCGTGGGGTTGATTGTCTTCCAAAAGGATCGCGCCACGTTGATCCTGCCGCCAACTAACTCGGTGCAGTTAGCGCAGCGGGCACTTACGGATATCCCCGTTGGGGGTAAAACACCCCTGGCCGCCGGCCTGTTCCTGGCACATCAAGTCATCCAACAGCAAAGTATGATCTATCCAGACGTCGAGCCGTTGATGATCATGCTCACCGATGGGGCTGGCAATGTCGCTATGGGGAACAAGCCTCCTCAAGAAGAAGCGCATAAACTAGCTGAGAAGATCGCTCTTGATGAGATCCGTAGCGTGGTGATTAACATGGAACATGCTGCCTTCGATCAAGGTCTGGCACAAGAATTGGCCAATCATCTCGATGCGCCCTGTTATACCCTCCACGAACTCAAAGCGGAGACGTTATATCAGGCCGTACGGGATGAAATGGGGTCGTAGGATGGAAAGCAGTTAGCAGGTAGCGGGGAGCGGTTAGTATACTTCTTAGAGATTGGATATTGGGTATTCGGCAATATCTAATACTCAATATTCAATCTCTATCACTATCACAAATGGAGCAAATATATGTCCGACCAAGAAACCAAGAACGAAGAAACCACCCCAAAGTATGAAGACAATCTTTCCATAACGCATCATACTGTCACCATCGACGGGCGAGAAATTTGCTACACGGCTACCACCGGAACAATGATCTTGAAAGAAGAGGTCGATGAGCCAGCAAAAGAGAATGATGAAACTGAGATAGAAAAGCCCAAGGCAGCGATCTTTTTTGCAGCCTACACATTGGACAAAAATGAGACCATTCCCAGCGCAGAACACCGTAAGACGCGTCCGATTACATTCTCGTTCAACGGCGGGCCGGGGTCTTCGTCGGTATGGTTGCATATGGGATTGTTGGGTCCGCGTCGGGTCAAGATGAGTGACGAGGGTGAAATGTTGCCCCCGCCCTTTGAGTTGGTCGATAACGAATTTTCGCTCTTGGATCTTACTGATCTGGTGTTCATCGACCCAGTCACTACTGGATATAGCCGATCGATCCCCGGCGAAAATCCAAAACAGTTCCATGATTTCAAGAAAGATATTCAGTCTGTGGGGGATTTCATTCGTTTGTACACCAGCCGTTACCAGCGCTGGGTATCCCCAAAGTTTCTAATTGGCGAAAGCTATGGAACGACGCGCGCCGCGGGGCTAGCTGGGTATCTACAGGAAAGACACGGTATGTATCTGAACGGAATCATGCTGATCTCGTCGATCTTGAATTTCCAAACGGCGCGTTTTGTTCCGGGCAATGATTTGCCTTACATATTGTTCTTGCCTACATATACCGCCACAGCCTGGTACCATGGCAAACTCGATGCTGATTTGCAGAAGAACTTGCGGGACACTCTGGATGAAGTAGAGGCTTTCGCCTTGGGCGAATATGCGACTGCTTTAATGAAGGGTGATGCGCTACCAAGCGGAGAAAAGGCGAAGATTGTGCAGAAGTTAGCACGCTACACTGGCCTGACTCCCGAGTATATCGAGCAGACCAATATGCGGGTGGAGATCATGCGTTTTACCAAGGGACTTCAGCGCGATGAGCGTCGTACAACCGGCCGTTTGGACACGCGCTTCAAGGGTATCGACCGCGATGCCGCGGGGGAAGGTTGGGAATTCGATCCCAGCTTAGCAGCCATCACCGGACCATATACTGCTACGTTGAATGATTACGTGCGCTCCGAATTGGATTTCAAAAGCGATCTGCCCTACGAAATCCTAACCAGTCGTGTACACCCCTGGAGTTATGACCAACACCAGAACGAGTTTGTCAATGTGGCAGAGACTCTGCGTAAGGCTATGTCGATCAACCGCTACCTGAAAGTGTTCGTTGGCAATGGGTATTATGATTTGGCAACCCCCTATTTCGCTACACTCTACACTTTTGATCATATGGCTTTGGATGAGAGTCTGCAAGGCAATATTTCTATGGGTTTCTATGAAGCCGGCCACATGATGTACATCCACCTGCCATCGTTGGAGAAACTAAAAGGCGATCTAGTACAGTTCGTGGATTCAGCGCTGCCAGAATAGGAGATACAAATATGAAAATCTTGATCGCTGCGGATATGGAAGGAATTTCCGGGGTGACCAATTGGGATCAGGTTGATCCATCGAAACCGGAATATCCACGGTTTTGTAAGATTATGACCGCCGATGTCAACGCAGCGGTATTGGGGGCTTTTGATGGGGGTGCTACGGATGTCGTTGTTTCGGATGGGCACGCAGGTGGCTACAATATTCTGATTGAGAATCTAGACCCGCGCGTGCATCTGAATTCGGGGAATTCTGCGCCCTTTGCGATGGTTCAAGGAATCCAGGCCGGAGATTTTTCTGGCGCGATCTTTGTGGGGTACCATGCCCGAAGCGGAACAGAAAATGCTGTCTTGGCACATACCTGGTCCAGCAAACGCATTGCTAATGTCTGGCTCAACGATGTTCTGGTGGGAGAGCATGGGTTGAATGCTGCGGTTTGTGGCGCGTTCGGTGCGCCAGTGATCATGATCACCGGAGATCAGACCACCATCGCGCAAGCTGAAGAATTACTTGGTCCCTTGGAAACAGCGATCGACGAGTTTTTCTTCAGCGGAATGTCTGCATCCAGAAGTCGCTCAAGAGCTGATAAGAAAAGCAGCCTATAAGGCTGTGTCAGGTTTGAAGGCTGCTGATGTGCGGCAACCCTTTACGGTATCTGAGCCGGTCAAAGTGACCATTGAGTACCGATTATCAGAGATGGCCGATAATGCATGCAGGCTACCGGGGGCAAAACGTTTAGATGCCACGCGCATTGAATTGACTGCGCCAGATATGCCCACGGCGTATATCAATTTTCGGGCAGCTGTGCAGGCTGTTTGAAGATTTGTTTACCGCGTTTTTACATAACCTGAAGAGCTTATGAACACTCGCCGGCTAGAATGAAAGCAATTTGGAAAGGAGACTGCCATGAAACGTTTAGCACTGATCATCTCATTTTTGGTTTTGCTTTCGATCGCCTGTTCATTAGTAAACAACATTGAGCAGGCGCAAGTTAACCCTTCATTGGAAGATGTCCCAATATTGCCCGAAGATAAACCTGCACCGCCTGAACCCGAAGGCGAATCAGAAAAGCGTTGCGGCGATGGAGTCTGTGATGGGCCGGAGAACGAGCAAAGCTGTCCGGATGACTGCACTCAACCCCAAGATGAGTCTGAAGGGCCAGGTTCGGGAGCAGTAGAAGAGCATTGGGTTACGAATCCTACCACCGGGGCGGAATTGTATGTCCACATTACTTTTCCCAATGGAGATGGACCGTATCCAACATTGGTGGTTGTGCCCGGGGGGATCGGTGCCGGCAATAAATTCCGCTTGCCGGGTGGGATGGCTGATGCGCTGGCCGAGGTGGGCATTGTGACAGTGACCTTCGATCCCGACGGCCGCGGCCAGAGTGAGGGAGAAGAAGATTATAACGGCCATGCGCAGCAGGATGGGCTTGCGGCGGTGATCGAATTTACAGCCACGCTTTCCCAAGTTGATCCCCAGCAGATTGGGCTGGCGTCTTTTTCGTACGGTATCACCATGGCTTCTGGTACGTTAGCCCGGTACCCTGATCTGCCAATCTTGTTCTTGTTGGATTGGGAAGGCCCCGCCGACCGGTTTGATACTACTGTTGAATGCAGCAATAGCACCCGGATTGATTTCAACCCCTGTGATGATGATCTTTATTGGGTGCAGCGCGAAGCTTTGGTTTTCATCTTGGATGTGAGCATTCCTTACCAGCGCTTACAGAGTGAAAAGGACCATGTGCAACCCGACGTGAGTCATGCTATCAACATGGTCAACAATGCGGTGGAGGGCGGCGCTCCTTGGGTGAGGCTGAACGATCTGACCCCGAACGAATCCTATGACCCTAGTGATCCTCCAACGATGATCCCTGACTCTCTGGATAGGGGCTTGGATCTCTTAGCAGTGCAGTATGCGCAAGAGCTGTTCTCGCTGCATAGTACTCCATGAATCAATAACCTTGATAAAAACTAAAGCCTGTCATGACATGAAAAGTGACAGGCTTTAGTTTTTATGGATGTGTCTTTTGTTTAGTGATCTTGGGGATGGATTTTTAGGCTGCGCAGCATAGGGTCGAAGATTGATGCATAGGTTTGGTCAAAGGTTTCATCGGGTGCCTGCAGCACAACCATGTGGGCATTTTCCCCTTCATCAACCATACCAATTAGTAATGCTGCCAGCAGGTTCTCATCTACATCAGCATATGTTACCGGGAAGTAGCTGGCCTGTGCCAGGCCGCCTAAGATGAACTCGCCTTTTTGACCATAAACCAAGTCAGGATGTTTACTGTGCCAGAGGGAGAGCAATTCTCCTAAGACACTGTCGCTGCCAGTGCCCTCCCAGGGAATTGTGTTGTACCAGAAGCTGTAGCGCTCATCGTCGGGTGGAGAAGCAAATAGATAGCCTTCAATGGTAGGGTATTCAATGACAACCCAATCTGCCGGGTAATTGAGAGCAAGTTTGTAGTAGCTCGATGCATACTGCTCCATTTCGACGACTTCTCCAGCTTGCACTGTGAAATCGGCGCTGGCGATCAGATTGCCGGAGACATAGATTTCTACCTGATAATCTCCCGCAGGCATTGGAGCGCCCTGGACACGAACCCAGGTTTGTCCATTCGCTTCGTTGTTCCAGGGCTTAGCGATGTATTCGTTGTATTGCGCTCCATCCAAGTACCAGCGTACAAGCCAGGGTGTACCAATAGGAATGTCTTCAAAGCTCAAGATCGTATATATAGTGGGTGTACCAGCAGTGAAAGTTTCTCCAACATCCAAGAAACTGCCATCTTGGGCGATATCGCCTGCAAAAATGATGTCGTCTATCTGGGCACTCGTATCCTGTGGAATAGGTTCACCGAGAAGCGTCAAGCTAGCTGCAGTTTCTTTAATGCGCAAAAGCATTTCATCAACACCAGGAGCATCTGGCGCGATCTTGGACAGATCGAACAGATCGAGTTCAGTATTTGTCAATATCTCGGTTTTAGCATCTGGTGATTCTTCGAGTAAGCACGCCATGGCATCTTCATAGGTTAATTTTGCCCGTTCTGGTTTTTCTGCGGCAAGCTGTGCCAGACCAAGGTTGAAATAAGCTAAGCATTCGGTGGGTTCTATAAATATCGCGTGCTGGAGTGCCTGGATGGCCTGCCCATAATTCTCTGACAATGTATAGGCCCAGCCCAAATTTGTGTAAACCACGGAGTTATCATTTCCCAACTCGATGGCCTTCTCCATACTGGCCGCAGCTCTGACATTACGTTCTGCATTTGCGCCTGCTAAACGTTTTTCTAGAAGTGAATAACCACCCCACTGATAGGCGTCCGCATAATTCTCATCGAGCTCGATAGCGGATTGAAAAGCGGTCTGGGCTGCGACATATAATTCTTCGGCTTTTTCTCCTGAGGCGGCAAAGGCTGTATTGTATAGGATTTGCCCATTGACAAAGTGTTCCATGGCTGCACCGGGCGTGACATGGACGGGGATGCGCATAACGAGGATCACCATCACGATTGTTGTAATGTCTAGCAACACCCCACATCCAGCGAACAGATAGCGAACCCAATTATGGATGTTTAATGATAGGCCCAATAAAAATAAAGAAACTGCTACCAAGCCCATTGCTGTTCGGTAACTGCTAGTCTTGGCTCTCCATGAAGCTACCTGGCGTCCATAATCCAACTGACGTTGGTAGGTCATATATGACTGGCGATGAAGTTCTTCATAGAATGGCGTGTAATTATTTTCATATTGGGGCGAAAGCAGAAGCGTTAATTCACTAAGTTGCGATTGTATTTGAGTCCATCGATCAACAACAGCGTCTTGCTCTAGCCCCAAAGATTCTTCCCCAGCCAGGCGCGCTGCGTTGGCGCTGCTAGCGGCCAAACGAGCTTGCTGTTCCGCACCATACCATGCGCTGTAGATATCTAAACTATGCGTGACGCGTAGATCGGCGCGGGTTAGTTCTCCGAATGCGGCAACAGATTCCGCTCGAGAATATTGAAGAGCCAGCCCAAGGTTTTCACTGATTTCATTTTGGAGTCTCAGAATAGTGGCTCCTAATCAGCAATTCCCGGAAGTTAGGGGGAGAAAAGGTTGACAAGGGTTTTCGTAA
>CAZLNX010000118.1:0-16495 GCA_964560795.1 uncultured Anaerolineales bacterium
GAAGAATGCCACATTTTTTCTTATCCGTCAAACCAGTTTTGGCAAACTACTAGGAATACGATTACTCATCAAGAAGGAAGACCGGTTCCTGATAGTAACGTACGCGCCGCCGAGACATCTTATCCGCCAATAAACGATCTAGCCAGGCATTCTTTCGTGCCAAAGAATCATCTGACAGCAAATATTCCATTTCAGCGTGCAACCGTAAGACACGGCCTGGGATGACGAAACGCGTGATCCCGGCGGGCAGCAACTGCCCATTTACTGCAGCCAACAAAATCTCTTCGATAGAGAATTGGGGGAAGATTACTAGGGCTGTTAGATCTTTGACTTCTTCGGCAAGCTCACTTTTGTCTGTTTTGAGCGTTCTTTCGATGGTGGCAATTTCTGTGTAGTCGGCAACAAATTCATTTAATGCTGCCAGGCGATCAACTCCTGGGGCGCTTTGCACGAAGAAATTCTGCTCATCCAGTAAATGCAGGCTGCAAATCGTGCGGGGGAACAATTCCCCACTGGCTAACTTGTAGTTTGACGTTGGCTGGATAGTGTAATTCTCATTATTATCACGCAGACGTGCGAGAAGATCGTCTGCTTGGGGTCCACAGATAGCGTGGTACCAGGTGTGCAGGAGTAGATGCTCATTTTCTGGCGATACGACCTGTACGACAATATGCGGGTATTTCAGTTGTTTGAATGCCGTTGTGCGGGTTGCACCATCCAATACGATAAAGTGCCCTTCCGATTCAACGACGACTGGAGGATTGACCAATGTCTCTGCGCTCTCTAATCGTGCAGCTAGATCGCTCACCCGTTGTGGGTCATAATGTTCATGTGGTATTACTCGCTCTACAGGGACAACCTGTAAAGATAGGGGATTTCCGGGTCGCCTCTCCTGAAGTTGAGTGACAATCTTTTCAGCAAGGTTGAGGGCAATACCTGGGTCAACCTGAACTTTTTTAGGAGCCTGAATATCTACCCAGAGTAGGTTCGGGTTTTGAAGCTCAATCTCACCCTGGGGAATCACAGCCGCCCCAGCCAAATGACTCTTTTCTATGGATTGAAGTAGCGCATCGATTTCAACTGCGTCTGGATTGCTGATGTTGATCAATATGCTGCCTGGGGCACAGGCTTCAAGTTCATCCTCACTAATCAAATGGTGGATATTTGGTGTGCTGGGCACATGAAGACTGATGATATCTGAATTTTCCAGCAGTGTTTGAAATTTACACAGTTCGACTCCGACTTCCAGAGCCAATTCTGGTGTCAGTCGCGGCTGGTTTACCAGCACGCGCATCCCAAAGGCTTTAGCCCTACGGGCCACTTCATGGCCAACAGGGCCAAAACCAATGATCCCCAATGTTTTTCCTGATAACCCGACAGCCTGATGGCGGTGAGCAAGATTTAGCATTAATCCTAAGACCTGTTCAGCCAAAGCCAACGAACGTGGATTCGGGACATTGACCACAGCCACACCCTGAGCCCGCGCCGCGCTGACATTGAGATGATCTAAAGAAGCCCCGGCCACACCGATAACTTGGAGTTGGTAGGCATACTCAATCGTGCGATCCGGCACCAGCGTTTCGCTGCTGACGATGATGGCGTGGTAATCACTAATGATGCTTTCTAGCTCCTGGGATGACAATCCAGTGCGGATATCCACTTCGGCGATTTCTTCAAGTCTTTTCACGCCGGCTTGGTCAAAAGGGATCGTGATCAGGATTTTGAGGGAATGGGATGCATTCATATGTAATCCATCAGTTATGTTTTCTTTGAAAATCCAGCATAAACTCAACCAGATCTTCAATAGATTCAATTGGACAGGCGTTATAGATAGAAGCTCTTAGACCCCCAACGGATCGGTGTCCTTTGATACCGATAAATCCAGCTTCAGTAGCAGCCTTCACAAACGCTGCTTCCAACTCTTCTGTGGGCATTCGGAATGGTACATTCATCAACGAGCGGTGCTCTGGTTGTGCATGTCCTCGATAGTAACCATCGCTTTGATCGATGGCCTGGTATAGCAACGAGGATTTCTTTGCATTAATTTTTGCGATCTCTTCTATCCCTCCCAAATCCTGCAACCAACCCAAAACCAATCCAAGCATATAGATTGAGAAACTGGGCGGGGTATTGTACAGTGAGTTCTTTTCTGCCAATAGTTTATAGTCTAGCATTGAAGGCATTTTTTGCGGAACTCGTTCCAGGAGATCTTCACGGATGATCACTATGGTAACGCCGGATGGCCCAGCGTTCTTCTGCGCTCCAGCGTAGATCAGGCCATATTTTGAAATATCGATCGGGCGGCTGAGGATATCAGAGGACATATCGCAAACCAAGGGTACACCACTCGGAGGAGTTGGCTCCTCAATCCACTGGCTGCCATGGATGGTTTCGTTAGAAGTGAAGTGTATATATGCAGCCTGGGGGTCAAAATCTGCCTGACTCAGACCGGGAAGACGATCGAAGTTCGTAGCTTCTGATGAAGCCACTACACGGGTATTCCCCAACTTGCTTGCTTCTTGGATGGCCTTTTTGCCCCACGCGCCATTGATGATATAGTCTGCCGAACCACCTTCGGGAAAAAGGTTCATTGGCACCATGCTGAACTGCAAACTAGCCCCCCCCTGTAGGAAGAGCACTTTGTAATTGTTTGGAATATCCAACAGTTGGAACATGTCTTTTTCCACTTGAGACATTAGCTCATCGAAGGCGGCTGATCGATGGCTCATTTCCATGATAGACATACCTTGTTCATGGTAATTAATAAACTCGGACTGAGCTTTTTCCAACACAGCTAAGGGCAAACCAGCCGGACCGGCATTAAAGTTATGTACACGTACTTTCATCATATTCTCCTTTTAGTGGATGGTTTAGCGTACTATAACACTTATCGAATAAAAAAGTGATGCATCAAACTGAATTTTTAATTTAAAGTCTGGGATCCACTAAATATGAAGAGAATCAAGAAGGTCAGGAGGAAGAACAACCTTCTTGATTCGTAGGAAAAGGCTGGGATTTTCGTGTTGGAAGTTTACTTCTTTAAAAGGTTTTTGCAGAGATCAACCGCGCCAGCCGCATCGGCCGAATAGCCATCTGAACCAATCTCGTCAGCCCACTCTCTTGAAACGGCGCCACCACCAACAATGATGTAATACTCTTCTCGCTTCCGAACCTCGGAAAATAGGTTGATGGTACGCTTTTGGGCTGGCAGCGTTGTAGTCATCAGTGCCGAAAGTGCCACGATATCAGCCTTTTCTTTCTCGGCGGTTTCCAAAAATGCACTGGCGGACACATCCCGGCCCAGGTCGATGACTTTGAAGCCATGCGAATTTAACAATGTCCCAACGATATTTCGCCCGATATCATGCATATCGCCCTCGACTTGTCCGAGGATAACAGTGCCCAGGTTCAGAGATGGATTACCGGCTTTCAAAGTTGCCTCTTCGACGATTGCGGTCACTCTTTCAGCAGCCTCTCCGGCCATCATCAATTCGGGCAAGAATATCTCAAAGTTTTGGAACCGCTGACCTACCTCGGTGAGGGTTGGCACGAGAATTTCTTGAACTATATCCAAGGGTTCGATTCCCTTTTCAAGCGCTTGCAGTGTAATATTCTCGGCTTCCTCTGAGAGGCCCTTTCGCAAAGCCTCACTCAAATCTGTGATCAGTTTTTCGAAGTTTTCTACCATTACATTCTCCGTTAGGTGAATTGTGAGCAACCTGAGGAGCTAATCGAAAGATAATCCCCAGCCAGCTACTTCTTTTTTGACCTCTTCGTACATCTTCAGCCAATCATCTTTTGGCTGTATGGTCTTAAGGTCGTAAACATCTTTAAAGTGTTTACCATAGGGCTGTTTGGTGAGATCTGCCTCGTATTTAGCATATGCTTTTTGGACGATCTCTTCTGCCTTCTCGCGGTTCAGTTTACTTGCCGCACCCAGAAGCTCTCCGGTAAAGCGCGCCTCTAGTCCGCTGAAGTGCCCCGTGATGGAACCCGTTGCTGAGCGCGGTCCTAACAGTCGACTTGCTCCAGAAACCGTGTTCATTATGCTGAAAGCGACACATTCATAGAGCAAGGTTTTTGTACCAGGTCCGCCCACCGGGGTGATGGTCAAATTGGTCATCAAGTGGGAATTGCGCGCCAGAGCCTGAAATGCCAGGCTGGTGGGGATCATCACTTCTTTACCGGTGTCATTGAAGTTGAAAGGATGAGTGGGGGAAGAACCCACACAAGTAGCCATGAAGACCACGTTGAGGGCAATCATCGCCGCGGCGATCAGCACTGCCTGGCCCTCCATCCCACCGCCAAGACCGCCATAGATCGGGTTGGCATAGGGATCGACAATCCCATCTCGGTAGAGGATGTGGGTGAGTTTATTGAGGATCTCAAAATTGGTTTTCAGTTCTGAGATGATGCCGAAAGTGTGCAGATCAGTATTTCGCAAACCGCCTGGACCGTCAGCGCTCAACTGCCCTACGTCACTTATGCTCATTCCAACACCGGTAAAGGCCATCCCCGGGCGCCCTGCCCTTCGCATCGCTTCCTGTGTGAGTTCCACTTCTCTCCAAGAGGCCATGATCTCAAGGGGTGAACGGGTGCGGACATCAAAGCCGAAAATCTTTTCCAAAGTCGGAGCCATAGTTACATCCACTTCGGGTTCTTGGATGTAGCTGATCATCGAGGGGACGAAGTACTCCTCTTCTATGGCGGTTCCGATGGGGCTGCCCATCAGCAGTGGTCGGCGTGGATCTGCGACCTCTCGCGCCACCTCGTGAACTTTATCGGTTCCTGCACCGATCCAGACATTGTCCGGCGCAGTTTTCAATATCGCTTCAATCTCCTCTTTGCTGTGCAGAATCACGCGGCCGGTATTCTGACAGTAAACGCCGCATTCGGCCAGGAAATCCACAGCCGCATTCCAGACCCTGTCGGCCAGATCGTCATCCATATTGATGATATGATCCGGGGCGACCTTGATTTCATATTTCTTTACAACGCGAGCCAACCCAAGCGAAATACTCTGGTTGTTAAAATCTTCTTCTTCCATGATGGGGCCATCCAGGCTTCGCTGGACGACATCCATAATACGAGTTGTATGTCTCATGATGTTCTCCTAAAGGGTCAGCTACGAAGCAGTTTTTTGACAATATCGATAGCATCGATGGCATTGTCGCCATAACCATCTGCCCCAATGTCGTCGGCGTATTCTTGACTTACAGGACCACCGCCTACGATGACCTTGAATCGCTCCCGAGACTCTTCATCGGCGTTGACGAAATCGATGACGTCCTTCACGAAGGGCAACGAAGGCAGCATCAAGGCAGATAGAGCGATGATTTCAGCATCGAATTCTTTGGCGCTGCTCAAAGCAGATTGTGGACTGACATCCACGCCCAAATCTTTGATCTCATAACCGTTCACTTCCAGCATCGCTTTGACGATATTTTTACCAATATCGTGTAAATCCCCTGACACAGTAGCGATCACTATTTTCCCCTTTGATGTACTGGCCTGGTCTGCTTCCATATGGGGCTTCAAGGCTTCTTGGATTGCTTTGACCACTTGGGCAGCATTGATCATTTCGGGGAGAAAGATCTCCAATCTGCTGAATTTGTCGCCGATATCAGCCAGGGCGGGCTCAATGCGCTCAGTGAATATCTCGATCGGTTTTTTTCCGCTTTCGACCAGTTTGAGAGATTCTGCGACACCGTTTTCAATATTCCCCTCGTTGATGGCCTTTTCCAAATTGGTGAATTGATTCGTCATGCAAATCTCCTAAAAGTACTGAGTTGCGGATAAGAAAGCTTATCCCATCCCTGAGCGGAGCAGAGCGCAGTCGAAGGGGATTTTTCAGCGTTTCGACTACGGTTCGCCTGCGGCGGACCTCCGCTCAACGAAGAGAACAGTAAACGCAACTCGGTTTATATATGCTCATGTTTTATACTCAAACGTTCTCCAATGATCCTTGGAGGGTATGTCCACAAATTCTGTTGGATATCAAGATATACCTCGGCGACGCATCATCCTGAAGGTCATCCAATCCCCAGGATGGTATTCGGACGACCTGAGGATCGGCCTATCTTTGTCGTTGTACCCAATTTCATTGATCACCAGAACCGGCGTATTGGGTCCATCATTGATCAAAATATTTGGAGCCTCAATATTTTCCAATATCTCAGCTTTTACGGTAGAAATGAAGTAAGAGATTCTTTGGTTGCAGATCCCTTCAAAGAATTCGATGAACCTCTCCGTGGTCCCGGGCTGTGTGACTTCTTCGGGGGTGAGGATATCTTTAAATACCCACAATGGGATGTGATTAATCACAAATATGATCGGATCGCCATTGGCAGTGAAGATCTTGCGGATTTTAAGAACCTGACTCTCATGCTCAAGTTGTAAATCGTCCAAAATAGCTTCATCAGCTTCAATGATCTCTGATGACAGTTCGCGATAGCCTGGCTCATAGCCATTTTCTTTGATCAGCTTTCGAAACTCAATGAACTCATTGAGAGGATTGGAAATATTCAGGTGTTCGCTGATATAGGTGCCCACGCCCCGTTGGCGGTGCACTAATTTGCGATCTTCGAGACGGGACACCGCGGTGCGGATCGTTGAACGACTGACATTGAACTCTTCCCTGAGTTGGTTCTCGGGGGGTAATTTGCTTCCCGGAGGGTAGACCTCATTGATAATCCGCTCGATCAGGATATCCAAAATCTGATCGGCCAGAGATATCTGTCGGACAGGGATTTTTTCATTCATCGAATTAGCGCTGCGCTTTCTTCCAGCCATTGCGAATATCCAGGCCGATATCGACAATGGCATCGCTTACTTTGTTGTATAAATCCAGCCACTCCTCGGTTGGTTCCAGGGGATCCAATTTATAAAGTTTCGAGAATGGTTTCCCTGGAGGGGGATTTTTGTGCGATTCTTCGTAATGACTGAGGAACTCTAAGACGAACCCATTGGCGTCCTCGCGGCTCATTCCCAATGAAGAGTGAGATACCTGGGCATTGAAACGATTCTCTAACCCGCTGGTATGATCTTCGGTTGAGCCTCCCGTGGCGCCAACGCCGCCTTGATGGATGCCGCTTACCGTGCTAGCCACCGATGCGGCGGCGATCTCCCAAAGCACTTCCTCCGTGCCCAAACCGGCCTGTGTGTAGATGGCGTTGATCGAAAGGATGGGGGAGTTTAGTGCCAGGGCCTGTCCACCGATAGAGTAAACCCACAACCCCATGCGATCGGTATCGGTACTGTTCAATAGGTGCATGTGCCCGTAGATATGGTAAGAGGCCGAATAGCACATCACGCCCAGCAGGTGACAGGCGACGGTCACGATGGCTGTGCCCTGGGGGCCGCCACCCAGCCCGCCAACCAGGGGCGTCATCAGGTCTACGATGTGCATGCCGACGGTCTTCATGCGGGCTGCTCTCGACAGTTGGTCGTAATCCGTTTTGAGTTCGACCATTTGCGAGACCAGGAGTCCATCGGTGGGCCGCAAGCCCCACTCTGGGTTAATCGTAGAGATCTTCCCGGCGCAGGTTAGGGGAGATGCGACATCATTGATGTGCATGCCTGGACGGCCAGCTTTGCGGGTGGCCTCGCGAGCTACGGCAGCATCGCGCTGCACGCCCAGGATTTCTGTAGGTGTTCCTGGGATGATCTTTTCACCCATATAATCTGAAACTGACCCTGCTCCCAGGCAATCGACAAGGGGCTCTTGGGCGCAGCTTTCCAAGATGAACGGATGGAACTGCTCGCTGCAGGGTGTGCCCGTTGGGCCGCTGTGGATGATGCAAGGGATCTCGCTCTCGACACCGCGATGCCGCATCACCTTGGCATCCTTACCGGTGCCGACGATAAAATCCTTTGGAGCCAGGGCGACCGTTTCTTCAACTTCGTCACGAGTAAACAAAACTCGTCGTTGCGTACTCATGTTATATGCACCCATCTCGAGAAAAAGATCCATTCCGGCCTGGTATAGCCTGCTGGCCATATCGTCATCGGAGGGTACCAGTACATTGGGGTCGTACTTCAGGCCATATTTTTGAATTAGCTCAGGAACTCTTTTGGCGATTGCCATATCGAAATCGGCTTCCTTCATGTAGGGGCCAGATTCCGAGCGTCTTACGATTTCAGGTAGCCAATTACTGTTCACATTGGTCTCCTAGACAATTATTGTTGAAGAAATCCAGAATATTGATTGAGCACCCGGCATGGATAGATGACCTTGAAAAGTGCGTTGACACCATGCCGGGTGTTTCGAGAGTTATCTGCTCTACTAGGAGAAGCAGATTTTTTGAGAGGGAAACTTATCTGTCCTACTAGTCCCATGGGCCTACAGTAAATTCCAGACCGAGTTTGGTGAGCTCGTCTTTGACTCGACGATAGCAATCCTGCCATTCCTGGATTGGGGTGATGCTCTTTAAGTCGTAGGCTTCCTGGAAGGGCAAGCCTCGCTTGGGTGTGTCGAAAGTATCTTCGTATTTCTTCAACAGCTTGAGAGCAATATCGTTGGCTTGCTCGCGGGTGATGCCGCTGCGGGCTGTGGCCACACCGACTTCGCCCTGGAAACCAGCTTCCAGGCCAGTGTGGTGATCAGGTTCGAAACCGCCGGTTGCGCCGACACCATGCTGCGTGTAGCCACAAACCGTACTGATAATAGTGTGTTGGGCGACTTCATAGAGTAGTTCGTCGGTAACCGGACCAGATACGCAGAAGGGATCGCATGTCCAGACGATATGGGAATTGCGAGCCATGGCTTGCCCAGCCTGCGAAAGCACGTACATACCCCATTGGTCGGAGTTGTTGGCGCGCTTGATGTGGGTGATGCTCAAGTAATGATAGGTGGCATAGTAGGCCATCACGCCCAGTAAGGTTTCGGCCACGGAAACAATTGCAACACCATCGGGTCCGCCTCCCACGCCCCCGGTGAGGGGGGTCATCAGGTTGATGATATGGGAGCCATAGTTCAGCAGGTGCGGCACGCGGTTGAGCTGGTCATCATCGATCTTCAATTCGCACATCTGGGCTACCAGGCGGCCATCACAAGGTCGCAGCCCGTTAACTGGCTCGCTGGCGGCCATCTTGCCGATGGCGGTCATGCCGGTGGCGGCGTCACCGATGTGCATACCGGGCTTACCTACCCGGCGGACAGCTTCGCGGGCGGTGGCGGCATCACGCTGCACAGCCATAACTTCCATTAACGTGCCGGCCATAATATCGTAGCCGTTGAAGGTCAGCGTGGCGCCCGATTCGATGGCATCCACAAAGGGCTCTTGCGCGTAGCTGATCAGGTTGGCCAGATAGTATTCCTCACTGCATGCTTGGCCGGCGGGGCCAGTCAAGTTGAGAGGGGGATTGGGATCCTCAATGCCGCGATGTTTCGCTATGACCCGATCACGACCTTCACCGAGGTAAAGGGTATCTGGTGCCTGACGCAACGCATCTAGAATTTCGCTGCGGGTAAACTTGATCACGCGTTGAGTATCGAGATGGTAAGCGCCAACATCAACCAACAATTGTAAGCCGGCCTCGAAAACACGATCGGCTAAAGCGTCGTCCGCGGGGACGACATTTTGGGGGTCGTATTTAATGTCGAATTCTTTGAGCAATTCCTGCACTCGTTTAGCCAGCATCAGGTCGTATTCGACCTCTTTCATGAACTTGCCGCTGCGGGAGCGCTGGTAGATTTCAAGGAGACGGTCAGTCATAAACATGAGATTTCCTCCACACTTTTATCCTAACAATTTGTTGACGAGTTCTACCGCACCGGAGGCAGCAAACGCGTATCCATTAGCGCCAATTTCGTCGGCGTATTCCTGGTCTGTCGAGCCGCCGCCAATGATGAATTTGTACTTGCCGGCAAGGTTGAGCTCACTGAGCAGGTCAGCGACCTCGCGACAGCCTGCCCGGGTGATGCTCATTAGGGCTGATGCTGCGATCACATCGGCGCTGTTCGCTTCAGCAGTCTCAATGAAGGTGGCTGCTGAGACATCTTTACCAACATCGATGACTTTGTAGCCGTGAGCCTTGAACAGGCTGGCGACGATATTTTTGCCAATGTCATGGATATCGCCTTTGACGGTTCCCAAGACGATGACGCCTTTGGATTCCACCTGACCGCCGCTCTTGGTCAGCGCATCTTCGATCACTTTGGAGCAGGCGTTACCAGCTTCACCGGCGGCCATCAGTTCTGGCAGGAAGATATCAAGATCTTCAAATTTTTGGCCAACCTCGGTGAGCGTGGGAACGACAACCTGTTGGATCAGCGCCAGGGGATCTACACCTGCGCCTAAGGCTTTCTCGGTTGACGCGACAGCTTCGTCTTTGAGACCCCCAGCAAGTGCCTGGGATAGCTCATCGGCGAAATTCTTTGGGACGTTCTGATCGGTCATTACATGCCTCCTGTTAGAGCATTTTGGATATGAATTCGAATTGTTATTTGAATGGCTAGGGCAAGGGTAGGTGCCCATTTATGTCTCAAAATGGATGGCGCCATCAAATTTTCAATCGGAGGAGTTCGCAGGTTTTCTCTGTGAGAAGCGTTCGTTTTTGTAGGATGGCAGCCATCCTACAAAATAGTATATAAAAGAATCCCATTGATGTCAATAGATTTGTCGAAATTTTTAAGATTAGGAAGCGCAACAAACAGAAAGAGTTTTCCGCATTTGCAATCAACTAACCTGATGTGCATATTATTACGTTTTTCGGTTGAGTATCGAGTAAAGCGAGTGTATCGAAACCAGAACGCAGCTAAAACGGGTTTCGATATGCCATATTGATTGAAAGGGAGATGAGTGATGCTGAGTTGTGAATTATTTGACAAAGTGATTTTCTTATGCTATAAAGTCATCAGACGACTGATGATTGTTAGCGGATGTATTTCTGCGTGTTCTATTTCTAAAGCTCAAGTGAAAAGGGTTGAAAGATGTCAGCAGAAGAATCAAAAAGTGTCATATCCTTCGTTGGTGGGCGTCGCCATCTCTACGTAGAGGCCATGGAGGAATTGGAAAAGTTAATCAAGGGAAGAAAACTGCAGCCTGGTGAGAAACTGCCCTCTGTTGAAGCGTTAACAGAAATCCTAGGGGTTTCCCGCTCAACGGTCAGAGAAGCGCTGGCGAACCTGGAAACACAGGGATTGATTGTTCGCAAACAAGGCTCAGGAACTTTCGTCTCGCATTCATCAGGTAAAGGTTTCATCGGTGGCCTGGAACGTATTGAGCCTTTTCGCATGATTGCAAATCGAGCAGGGATTAGTTCGGAGGTGATTTTTCGTGAGGTCAGCGAAGTCACCCCGGATAAAGAGCTGGCAGAATCTATAGGCATCCAGGAAGATTCAAAACTTACCAAGGTTGAAATTGTGGAAGCCATCGATGGCGTCCCCACCATGTATCTTGTTGATTATCTAAAGCAATATTGCGGGGATGAAGAAGAGCTCACTGAGTACGATGGATCGGTGATTACTTATTTAATTGAAAGATGCAATCCGCCTCTAAGCCATGCTCGCACGGAGATATTTGCGGTTGGTGCTGATAAAGCAACTGCATCAAATTTGAATATCCCAGTGGGTACGCCAATTCAATTTCAGGCGGAAACCTATTATTCGGGTTATGGAGAAATAATGGGTGTGGGCTATTTGTATGTACTTACGGATCATTTCCACTTTTTTGTCAACCGACGAGTGGTATAGGAGTGACACTACATTTACGTTACCAAAAATCATAGGCGGATTTCCATATCCGCCTTACGTAGGGCAGGTTTCATTACCAGCCGGAGTAGGCAGAGCAGTTAGGAGCAGAGCATGGATCTGAGCATTCACAACGCAATACATGACACAACGCTAGAACAAATTAATATTGGTATTGAAGACGGGAAAATTGTGGTTGTTCAAACTGATCCGCTGCCTCCGGCGGAGAAATCTATCGACGCGCTGGGGGCGATGATCTCTCCGGCTTTAATTGACCCCCATTTCCACCTGGAAAATTCGGTTATGCCTGAATATGTCAACGTCAGCGGCACCCTAGGGGAAGCCATTCGCATCGCCGAGGAGATCAAAGACCAACTAACGGCAGAAGATATCATGCGCCGCTCGACAATTGCTTTGCGAGAAGCGATCTTGAATGGCGTGTTATGGATGCGCGATCACACCGATGTCGACGAGGTCGCCAAGCTGGATTTACTTAAAGCCGTCATGGCGGTACGCGAGAAATTCAAGCACGTCATCGACCTGCAGATTGTGGCCTTCCCACAATTTGGCCTGGCCGACAACCCAGAGTCTGTTGATCTCATGTGGCAAGCCATGGAAGCTGGAGCGGATCTGGTGGGTGGTGTGCCCCATCGTGAAAAGGATATGGACAAAGCCGCCCGACAGATCGAGCTGGCTTTCGAGATCGCCATGGCCAATGATGCTGATATCGATATGCACGTTGATGAGACCGATGATCCTTACTGGCATACCCTGGAACTACTGGCCGAAAAAACTATCGAGACTGGCTATCAAGGCAGGGTGACAGCGGCACATTGCTGCGCCATGGCCGCCTGGGATGAGAAATTATTCCAGCGTATCTTGCCCAAGCTGGTCGAGGCCCAGGTCAATATTTGCACTAATACTCCGGTCAACCTGATCATCCAGGGGCGCAATAGTGGGCATCCGATGCGTAGAGGCATCCCACGCGTAAAAGATTTGCTGGAAGCGGGAGTGAATGTCACCTGCGGGCAGGACGATCTGCAGAATATGTTCTATCCCTTTGGAAATATGGATATGCTCTCGGTAGCCAATTTCGTAGCCCATGCCGCCCATATGAGTTCCCCGAAAGAGATCCAGGATGTTTTTGATCTGCCGCGCTATCGGGCAGCCAAAGTGCTGCGCTTGGATGATTACGGTTTGAATGAAGGGGCCAAGGCAAATTTAGTATTGTTCAACGCCAATTCGGCTGCTGATGCGCTGCGCAGACAGCCGGAGCGTTTATTTGTGATTCGGGAAGGGGAAGTTTTAGTGCAAAGCGAGCGTAAGCTGACATTATCACCAGCGCTGCCTTTTGCTTGAAACTCGAACAAATCTATTTCAATCTGTTCAACAAAAGGAGAATCATAATGAGCGAAAAAGAAATACTGCAGCAACTTTATGAAAGCGTGCTTCAAGGGGATGCAGCCAAAGCGGTCGAAGCCGCCCAACAAGCGCTGGATGCGGGGATCTCCCCTCTACAAGCGATAGAGAAGGGCATGACTCCGGCCATCCAGGAAGTGGGCGACCGTTTTGGAAAAGGTGAAATGTTCCTGCCCGAAATGGTTACCAGCGCCGATGCCATGGAAGCTGCCTTAGGAATTCTCGAACCATTCTTCGAAGGTGATGAGGGCAGCAAGAAGGGCAAAGTGCTGATTGGTACCGTCCAGGGTGATATTCATGACATTGGCAAGAATATCGTCATTGCCCTGCTCAAAGTCAATGGCTTTGATGTCATCGATATTGGGCGCGACATTGCTTCTACCGATTTTGTAGATAAGGCTGTGGATCTAGGTGTCGAGGTGATTGGGCTTTCGGGTCTGCTGACCACAAGCCTGCCGATGATGCGTGACATCATCCAAATGCTGGATGATGATGGCGTGCGCGATCAGTATAAAGTCATCATCGGGGGTGGCCCCACCAGCCAGGAATATGCTGATGAGATTGGCGCCGATGGCTATGGCGAGACGGCCTACAGTGCCGTACAGCTCTGCAACGAGTTGCTTGGAAAAGACTAGGGAAGAGCCTTTCTGATGTGATCAGCATCAGGAACAGTCATAACGATAATGAACCAGATCAAGCAGAGAAATATATGTAGAACCCATCTCGACAATGTCATCCCGAGCCTTGTCCTGAGCGTGGCGAAGGAGCAAGCGAAGGATCTGAAAACTTGGAAAAGAGACTCTTCGGTCGCTTCGTTCCCTCAGAGTGACAAATAATGTAGTTTTGAGATCTGTTCTAGTTAGGAAAGGTTAAAAATGCCAGGTTTACATTTTGAAATGATCGAGCGCGTGGACCAGGGTCCACGAGTCAGGGAAAAAGAATTTGATACATCCATATTCCCGCGTGTAAAAGAATTAGCTGCAAAATACGATATCAAGTACGACCCCGCAAACCCCATCCCCGATGATGATGCCATGGCGGATCGATTGTTTGCCGCCGGGATGGAATATGCCGTCGAAAAGGGTTTGTGGGTCTTGGATACCCAGAAAGTTGTCCATTTTACTGAAGCTGAGATTTGGCGCTTCATAGATAATTTCCATACCCCGCTGACCTTCGGTTACGGAAAAGACCAGGTCACCATGTATCCGAGAAAACCGGAGAGCGATGTGCGCCCGCTGGTGATCGGCGGCGCGGCTGGCTCGAGCATGACCGAGGGCGAGATCTACGTCAAGCACATGATGAACTTCGCTCTGGAGCCGACAAACGACATGATTGCCAATGGCAACCCGGCCTGGATCGAGGGGCGCGAGATCCGGCCTTTCTCCCCCAACGAGGTGCACGGCGCCATTCAAGAAGTAGGCTGGATTCGTGAGGCCATCCGTAGGTCGGGACGCCCCGGGATGCCGATGTTCGTAGCCCCGGGCTGCGCCGCTTCAGCGCCTCCGGCCGTGGCGATCATCAATGAAGAGCGCGGACTACGCAAGGGCGACTTCATGTATGCCGCCTTGCTGACCGAACTGAAATCGGATTACGACCGCCTGATCCGGGCGGTGACGGCTGTGGAAAACGGCGTGCACGTGGCCACATTGCTGGCTCCTATGATCGGGGGCTGGGCTGGACCGCCTGAGGGCGCGGCCATCTGTGGGGCAGCAGAGACCCTCCTGGGTGCCATCAGTCACAGCTCGACCATCGTGGTTCATCATCCAGTGCATATGAGTCTCAAAAATGGCGCCACCACCCATCGCCAGACCCTGTGGGTTGAGAGCGTTGTTGGGCAGGCCTTCTCCCGCAACTGTCGCTTCCCCATCGGGCAGAACGTTTTCTTGGATGCACGCGCTGGGACCTATGAAGTTCTATGGGAAGCCGCGGCCAACGCCATCGTGGCGGTCAGCAGCGGCCAGCACACTGGCCCAGGCCCCAGCGGGATCACCGGCGGCGACGATGTCGATATGATCTCCGGTATCGAGATGCGCATGCTAGGCGAGACCAGCCGGGCGGTGACCGGCATGAGTCGCAAAAAGGCCAACGAGATCGCCGTCAAATGCCTGGAGAAGTATGAGCCCACCCTGGGCAACCCACCCAAAGGTAAGCGCTTGCAGGATCTCTATGACGTTGAAAAGCTCAAGGTCAAAGAAGAGTGGCTGGCGAAGTTTGAAGAGGTCAAGGCTGAACTCAAAGATTGGGGCGTGCCATACCGATATTAGTGGTTTGCTGGAAAGCCTCCGAAATGTAATGTCACTGCAAGCCGCGTAAGTCACGCCGATGGTGAGTGAAGCAGTCTCATATTTTGATGGAGATTGCTTCACCCCTTGCCATGCTCTGTGTACCTATGCCGGGTACGCTTCTGGCATTGGGTTCACAATGACACCAAATAAAGGTTATTTCGGTCTACTTAATCATTAGAGGAATATCAAATGCCTGGTTTGCTGATTGAAAACGGTATTGTGCTGACCGTCAATTCCAGCGACAATGTTTACCTTGAAGGTTATCTTTATATTGAAAATGACCGCATCAAGGAAGTCGCGGGTGGCAGCGCGCCGCAGGAGATTAGGGACCAGGCAGATGAGATCATTGACGCATATGGGCAGATTGTTATGCCCGGTTTGATCAATGCGCACGTGCACCTATTTCAGTCACTGATTCGAGGCCTTTCTGACAACCGACCATTAATACCGTGGTTGGAGGAAGTCGCCTTTCCCGTTTATGAGAAGATGAAGCGAGAAGATATTTGGCTGGCTGTCCAAATGGGTATTGTAGAGAATATTCGCGGGGGCGCGACGACTGTCATCGATGATTTCACAGTTTGCCAACCCCAAGAGACTTACGATACCGTTTTCCGCGTCATGAACGAGATAGGGATGCGCTACAAAATGGCGCGCGGCTATTCGGATGCAGGCTATCCAGGTTTCTTGATGGAAACGGGGGATGAGGTCATTGCCAATACCAAACATCTATTTGAAACCTGGTGCAAAGAGAATGACACCCTCTCCATCGATTTCAGCCCAAATGTGGTTTGGAGCACCACGCCGGAAACTTTAGCCAAAGTTGCTGAATTGGCCGATGAATTGGGTATTGGTATCCACATCCATACGGCCGAGGCTGCCCATGAGAACAGCATGTGCGTAGAAAAGAACGGCATGCGCCAGGTTCCCTGGCTGCACCACATGGGTGTCTTAGGACCCAAGACACAATTGGCGCACGGTATCTGGATTGACGATGATGAAATCGGTCTGATCGCTGAAAGTGGCGCCTGTGTGGTTCACAATCCGGTCAGCAACATGTTCATTGCCAGTGGTATTTGTCCAGTTGAGAAAATGCTCTCAG
>CAZLNX010000119.1:0-16483 GCA_964560795.1 uncultured Anaerolineales bacterium
CATTGTGCCGCTACGTCAATGTATCATAGTGTCCCGCCTTACGTGGATAGCCCGTGTCCGAAAAGAGTCCCGACGTAGATTGGGTATCTCGAAGAAAAGAATTGGAACAAATTGCTGATTGGGGCAGAGCAAACAGTTCCTGTGGCTATGATTGTATTGTGCCAGTAAGCGGTGGTAAAGACAGCACTCGCCAAGCGCTATATGCTCGTGACGAGTTGGGCCTTAGGGCATTACTGGTCTCTTGTGTTTACCCTCCTGAGCAGCAATCAGTCATCGGTGCGAACAACCTCTCAAACTTAATTTCCCTCGGCTTTGATACCATCACAGTCGGCCCGGGACCAGAAAAATGGAAGACGATGATGAGACGGGCTTTCTATAAATTTGGCAATTGGGCCAAAGCAACAGAGTTGGCCCTTTATGCCATTCCCCCTAGAGTAGCGATCGCATATGGTATCCCCCTGATCTTCTTGGGAGAAAACAATGCCATTATTTATGGTGATCTCGGAGGCTCATTTGGAGGTGATGCCAACAGAGTGAAATATAACAATACGTTGGCTGGTGGGACTCCGAAGGAGCTGATCGGGGATGGCATAACAGAACGTGATGCCCTATGGTTCGAATATCCTTCGGACGACGATATGAATATGGCAGGTCTCAGGGTTGTTTATATGGGCTACTATATCGAGGATTTCACAATCTATCGTAACGCCGAGATCGCCATTGAGAATGGTTTGCAAGTTCGAGACGTACCATCGGAGGATGTCGGCGCATATAGTAACTTCGAAGATCTCGATGAAGATTTCGTGCATGTGAATCAGATGTTGAAGTTCTTCAAGATGGGATTCGCCCGTGTTGCCGACGAAGCATCTCAAATGATCAGAATGGGACGAATAACAAGAGATGAAGCGATTGATATTGTGCGCAAATATGATGGCAAATGCGCGCCTCGTTATATAAATCAATTTAGTGAGTATTTGGGAATTTCTATTGATGAATTCTGGCGGATAGCAAATTCCTACCGCAATCCGGATATTTGGGAGCACCACTCTAATGGTGATTGGGAATTGCTGTCACCTATTCACAGCTATCAATAATGTAGAGGTTTGAATTGAGCAAAAAGAAAATTTTGATCATTAACTACGGGATGGGAAACCTTAGATCAATTTGGAACGCCTTAAAATTCTTGAATTGCGACCCCTTCATATCGAATAATCCGGCGGACTTGGGGTTAGCTGATGCCATAATACTTCCAGGTGTGGGCGCTTTTGGCGAGGCGATGGAAAACCTCAGGGCGGCAGATCTTGTTTCTGTCCTTGATGAAGAAGTACAAGAGAGAGGGAAACCTGTACTTGGTATTTGTTTGGGCATGCAGCTAATGGCCAAAACTTCTGAAGAAAGTACTATCTCTCCGGGGTTAGGCTGGATCCCTGGCGAGGTAAAAAAAATGGTTCCCCAAAATGGAATCAAGATCCCCCATGTTGGTTGGAATAATGTAGAGATAACCTCGGAAACAAAGCTGCTTTCGGGAATTGAAACCAACCAGAACTTCTATTTCTTGCACAGCTACTCATTTCAATGTCCTGAAGATTTTATAAAAGCGCGCTGCAATTATGATGAATATATCCCTGCAATTATTCAACACAACAATATTGTGGGTACTCAGTTTCACCCTGAACGAAGTTCGAAAAATGGTCTCAGAGTACTTGAAAATTTTGTGTCATTGATGGTGTAGTCGGTTATGTTAAAACCAAGATTAATCGCTTGTTTAGTGCTGAAAGACGGGTGGGTTGTCCAGAGCATCAATTTCTCAAAGTATCTCCCTGTGGGATCACCTGATATTGCCGTTGAATATCTTGCGCGTTGGGATGTGGATGAAATTGTCTTGTTGGATATCTCTGCCACCCCTCAGGGAAGGAATCCTAATTTCGACCTTGTTGCGCGAGTCTCGGAAGACCGTTTTGTGCCGCTTACCGTAGGCGGCGGGATTACATCAACATCAGATATTCGAGAATTGATCCATCATGGCGCAGACAAGATCAGTATTAATACAGCTGCCATTAATAATCCTGCTGTTATCGAGGAAGGAGCAAATCTCTTTGGAGCGCAATGTATTATTGTTTCAATTGATGTAAAGAAAAATGGCTCAGGCGATTACGAAGTTTGTGTGGATTCTGGTTCCCGGGGCACAGGTTTGCATCCTGTGAATTGGGCAAAACAAGTCGAACAATTAGGTGCCGGAGAAATATTGTTGAACTCCATCGACAGAGATGGTTCCAAGCAGGGCTATGATCTCCAATTGGTAAAGATGGTTGCTGATGCGGTCACAATTCCGGTTATTGCTTGCGGAGGGGTAGGTCGGTTTGCCCACTTCGTCGAGGGGGCTCGAGACGGGCACGCATCAGCAGTGGCTGCGGCAAATATATTTCACTTTATGGAGCATAGTGTCATCGCAGCGAAGGCTTATATCCAGGATGCCGGGACAAATATGCGTTTAGATTCTGCAGTCAATTACGCCGGGTTTGGGTTTTCAGAAATTGGTAGAGTCAGTAAGAAGCCAGGTTTAATATTCAACCCGGTTCATTCAAAATGAGGGTCTTGTGAATTATTGTAAAAGATGCCTATACCCATCAAACCATCCGCTAGGACTGACATTTGATGAGCAAGGAGTTTGTAGTGGTTGTCGAGTCCACGAGGAAAAAGATGTTTTAGATTGGGATGTTAGGCGTGATGGTTTAATCAGCATCCTTGATGAATATCGGGATAATACAGGCAGGAATTTTGATTGCATCATTCCAGTGAGTGGTGCTCGCGACCATTATTTTATTGTTCATACCATCAAGAACGTTTTTGGCATGAATCCCCTGTTAGTTGCATACAACTCGGAATACAACACGAGATTAGGTAACCGCAATTTGGTTTATTTGCGAACCATTTTTGATTGTGACTACATGAGTTATTCTTTAAGTCCCGAATTGTTGAAGAAGATCACTCGCCATACAGTCAAAAAAATGGGCAGTATTTATTGGCATGTTTTGGCAGGCAGGACAGTGTTCCCCGTGCAAGTTGCTGCAAAGTTGAATATTCCATTAATTATTTGGGGTGCGCACCAGGGCATTGACCAGGTTGGCATGTTCTCGCATCTGGATCAAGTTGAAATGACTAGAAAATATCGCAAAGAACATGATCTTATGGGAGTCGAAGCGGAAGATTTGATTGATCCTGAAGCTGGGATTTCTGCGGAGGATTTGGAACCTTTTGCTTATCCATCAGACAAAGAAATTGAAGCCATCGGGGTTCGCGGGATTTATTTGAACAATTTCATTCGATGGGACTCTAAAAAACAGCATGAACAGATGATCGATATGTATGGGTACGAGACGAGTGTTCAGCAGCGTACTTTCGATACCTATAATGATGTTGATTGTTTTCATTACTCCGGCCTTCATGATTACATAAAATTCTTGAAGCACGGCTATGGAAAGGTTGCCGATCATGCTTCTCGGGAGATACGTCTCAAACGATTGACCCGAGAAGAAGGTATTGGATTAGTTCGCGCCTATCAAGATATTGTGCCTAATGACGTTGACCAATTTTTAGATTGGTTAGAAATGGAAGAAGATGAGTTCTTTGAGTATATCGATCAGCATCGTTCTCCAGCGATTTGGGAGAGGACAAATTCTGATCCGTGGAATCTTAACGACTCCGTTGTGCATCATATTGATGATCGTGGCGTTGAGGCCGTAAGATTAGAAAAAATCGATTCATGTGAATTTGCAATCACTGAACCACGTGATCCAGAAGTTATTGAAGACAAGCATATCATTCTTGAGCGAGGGTATGTCGATGGAGTTAGATAATTTTGTTTAGTATCCGCAAACAGCATATTATTTATGTCGAAAAGTTTACAGCATTCTCCGGAGCAAAGATTTTTTTCTTTGGTCTGATTTTTCGGGTTAAAAAGATACGCTACATCTCGAAAAACAATGGGGGCGAGAAATGGGAGAAAATATATAAAACCATTGGAATTTGCAAAGATATTGAAGAATTGATTTTTGATTTTGCCAGTCCATTGAATGACGAAGGAGCCCTGTGGGACTGGACGCAGTTGATTGTGCAGAATTGTGCGGATTTCATCATTCGGGAGATATCTGATGTGTCTAATGCCATATTCGACGATCTGCTTTCAGGTGTGGCTCTTGCACGTAAGCAGGCTGCATTTCGCAAAGTAATTCAATTGCATACCTACTTCGGGATTGCCCTGGCTTTAGTTGCACATCAAAGAAGCCAGTCTGAAGGCGAGGAATTGATCCCAATCGTGGTAAACAATGTTGGTGATCTGGCGCCTGTTTTACAGGAAGCCTTGTTACAATCGGAAGGTATCCATATCCGGTTTCTTGGATATTCAGATTTTGAGAATAATCCTATTATTCGCTTGGTATGGATTGTTGTTGAGCAGGCTAAATTGATTTATCGCAGATTGTTTAGTAATGAATTCGTTGATGATGACAAACCACCCATGGCAGCAATTTCCAGTGTATGGGGAGTTAGGAGCCCGATACACGGTTTAAGCGATCTTTGGTGGTTTTCTCAGTCCGATATTCCAAGTGAGCAAGGCATTATTTTGTTTAACCGGTCGAAGATTCCGGCTACCGATGAAGACATTGAGTTCTTGAATTCCCGGGGTATTCGCTATCGTATATTGAGAAAGGGAGCCAACAAAACTTCACAATATCCTACGCAGGGATTTCCGAGTCAAGATATTTCAGTTACGCTATCTGATCTTTTCTTTGTTGCCAAAATGCTATGGTTGACTAGAGGGGCAGTGGCTAAGAGATGGTTGACGACTCAAAATCTCATCACCCTGGTCGAGATGAGGCGCTGGCAGAACCTATTTCGAGTTGAGAATATCAAACTGATTGATCACTATGAAGAAGCTGGGACTGATCCTCTTTCGTTAGCTGCAGACACAGTTGATTCGGCGCGTATGGGGTACCATTGGAGTGATCTATTTACACCAGATGCGTTGGTTATTTATTTGCACCAATTATATTTTGTTTGGGGATCGAGAGCGGAAGCCATTGCAAAAGCTGAGTTAGCGCCTGTCTCTGAAGCTATTGTGCAAGTGGGAAATATCTTCGATGATAAAAACGCCTATCCGGATTTTTTGGAGACCGCTCAGAAATATCGTGATGAGATCACTGCTTCAGGAGTAAAGCATCTTGTTTGTGTTGTAGATCGATCGATTTCTCGTACAAACCATTACGCTCCAGAGCGCCATGTTGAGTTTTATAGCGCGATATTTGCTTGGGCTGAACGTAACCCGACAATTGGACTGATTATTAAACCGAAGCATAGAGGAGATTTAAGAGTCTTCAAGTATGCCCCAGAACTTAAACAAAAATTATACGAACTCGAGACAAGTGGAAGGGCAAAGCTGGTAGCTGGCGCCGCATCTGTGCTAGATGCATCTTTGGCATCAGATTTGGTAATTGCGCTGGGCTATAATTCTGGAGGAGTACTCGCCGCAATGGCTGGATCACCTACAGTCTTCTGGGACGCGGCCGGAATGAGCAAAGGACCGTTGAAAGATAAATTCCGAAGTTTTGAAGAAGGCAGCCCACATGTCGTTTTTCATGATCTGGAAGACCTAATCAGTGCCAGCGAAGGGTACTTTCAAGCAAAAGAGAAATACCAGAATCTCGGTGATATGTCGTATTATTTAGATAGAATTGATGCCTTCAGAGATGGGAAATCAGCCCAGCGAGTTGGGCACTTTGTGCGCCTATTTCTTGAAATTTCGAAACATGATGTATCATTCACAGATGCGCTAGAACAGGCATTGAAACACTACAGTTCACAGTCGGGTAAAGACAAAGTGTTTTCCGAATTACTCACAAAAGAGTAGCTCTTTCTGAAAAAGATATAAACTCAAATCGGACACGTGATAGAAGATGCATCAAGATAAAGATCCCAAAATATCAATTGTGGTTGCATCTTTGGATTCAGTACATACAATCCAATGTTGTATTGATAGCTTCAAAGCGCAACAATATCCTCAAAAAGAGCTGATAATTATTGATGGTGGCTCAATTGATGGAACTGTTGAGATATTAGAAAGTAATAATGATCAAATTGCCTACTGGGAATCCAAATCTGATCGTGGAATTCCTCATGCTTGGAACAAAGGAATTGGTTTTTGCTCGGGATACTGGATATTATTCTTAGGTGCTGATGATACATTGTATGACTCGCACGTGCTGAAAAAATTTGTTAAAAAACAGAAATATATACATCAATCTAAGCAGCTAATATATGGGAAAGTGGAAATGGTTGACTCGGATTTGATTTATGGTACGGTTGGCTGGCCTTGGAAATCTATCTATAAGATATTTACCGAAACAGAGAATAAGATCCCTCACCAAGGAGTGTTTTTTCGAAAAGGGTTATTCGAGAAGTTTGGTAAGTACGATGAAAGTTTAATCATTGCATCAGACTATGAATTTTTGCTTCGGTGTGTAAACAATGGCATTGAGCCTCAATTTATTGAAGACTTATTAGTGACCAAGATGCAAAAAGGTGGGATCTCAAATTCTCCTTCATCAACTATCATTACCTATCTGGAATTTGCAAGAAGCAGGAAAAAGAATAATTTTAGTGTGGTTTCTATTCATTATTTGTGGTTGCTGTTCAAAGGATGTGTTAAGTACATTGTAAGCCTTGGGGCAAAACTATTGAGAAATCTAAAATTGATGCGATAATCTAAATCGGAGATAAATAATGAAAACAATCGCGTTGTTGGCAGTTCGCCTAGGATCAAGCCGCTTACCAGGCAAGGCTTTGATGCCTATTCTTGAGAAACCTATGCTCGAGCATATGATCGATCGAATTCGTTTTTCTCGTCACATTGATGAGATCTTGGTGGCCACCTCTGTCGAGAAAAGTGATGACGAGTTAGAGATTTTTGCCGAAAAGGTTGGGATTCAGTGTTTTAGAGGCTCTCTTGATGATGTCTTAGGCAGGCTGAATGCAGCAGTTGCATCAACCGATGCTGATTTGGTTGTCGAGATGCTTGGAGATAACCCGCTTGTTCATTCGGAGCTTATTGATGATGTGATCGACTTTTATATTGCCAATCAAGCAGATTATGCGGCGAATACCACAATTGAGTATCCCCTAGCGCCTCCTGATTCCGCTAAATTCCCGGTGGGAATCCGGGTGCAAGTATTTTCACCAAATGTACTAAGTAAATGCGAGCAGATGGTAAGTGACCCCGAACATCGTGAACATTCCACGAGTTTCATTTATGAGCATCCGGAGATATTTAAACTAGGATATTATGATGCCGTGGATAAATGGGCAGATTTACATCGTCCCGACTTAACCTTTGCAGTAAATTATGCTCAGAACTTTGATCTGGTGAAAACGATCATTGAACAGTGTTATCCTCAGGATCAAAATTTCTCACTGCACAAAGTAATTGAAGTATTTGATGCATCTCCCTCCCTTCGGTCTTTGATGGGCCCACCGAATGAGTAGACCAAAAGTAACGGTTTATATCCCTAGCCACAATTATGGTCGCTTCATTAAACAAGCGATTGAGAGTGTACTTCGACAGAGTCTGACGGATTGGGAGTTAATCCTGGTCGATGATGGTTCTGAAGACGATACAGCCTCGATAGCCAAAAGTTATGCTGATGCAGAACCTGAAAAAATTGGATTCATTTTACATGAAACCGCTCAGGGTTTGCAAAAATCAGCTAATGAAGTTTTACACCTTGCTCGGGGGAAATATATTATCCGGCTTGATGCGGATGATTATTTAGATGATAATGCTTTGCTAGTTTTAGTGAACTATCTGGATCTAAATCCCAATGTTGCTTTAGTGTATCCAAACTATATTTATGTAGATGAATATGGTAATTACCTGGGTGTAGAAAATCGCAAGCAGATTGGAACCGAAGCCAATTTGCTTGATCTCCCTGCTCATGGAGCTTGCACACTGGTACGCACGCGCGTTCTGAAATCCTTGGGCGGATATGATGAGAAATATGATCGGCAAGATGGCTATGAACTCTGGTTGAAGGTGGTTAATAGTTATCCTGTTGGCAATATTTCAACACCGCTATTTTTCTATCGGCAGCACGGAGAGTCGCTCACGCAGGATGAAGCCAAGTTATTGGATGCTCGTGCTCGTATCAAACGCGATCAAGTTGAACAGAAGATGAATGGACCAGTCAGCCCTCGCAGTTTGGGTGTTGTTTTAGCCAAAAATACTTATCAACATTTACCAAATATTGTCCTTACGAATGTAGCTGGTAAACCCCTTATCAATTACACCTTAGATGAGGCTTTGTCCGCAGGCTTTGATAGTGTGATTGTAACTACCGATGATCCCGCGGTGTGCGAGTATTGCCAGACTCACTATCCTGGTGTGCGGTCCATCTTGCGCCCCAAGGAACTAACCGCTGATAAAATCCGAGAAAGCACTTTGGTAAATCACGCAGTGAATACGATGGAAGAAAATGGTTTTTTTCCTGATGCTGTTGTTGTTCTCGGAGTGCATACTCCCCTAAGAAATGCAAAGCATATACAAAAAGCACTAGATACTCTTTTTCTCTATAATGTTGATAGTGTAATAAGTGTCTACGAAGATCGCGATTTGCATTATGTGCATGCGAAAAATGGCCTTGAAAAATTAAATCCTGCAATGCACCGCAGAGTCAGAGTAGAGCGTGAAGGTTTGTTTGTGGAGAACGGGGCTGTACGCGTGCTATGGCGAGATATTCTGACGAATACGGAAATGCTTGGTAAACAAGTAGGTCATTTTGTAATGCCGCGTCGCGTGAGCTATCAGATAAAGCAACCCGCAGACGTTTGGCTGATTGAGCAGGTTATCAGGCAATTTCAAAAAACAGATCAACTGCTCCCAGATGATTGGACAGGCAAAGGAGTCGAAAAGTGATTTTTGTAGCAGAGATTGGCATGAACCATGATGGAAATTTTGATCTTGCGTATGAGCTGATCCGCCAGGCAAAATTTGCCGGGGCAAATATTGCCAAATTTCAATTTGGCTGGCGTGATAAGCCAGGGGAGATCAACCAGATTGATCTTGCCAGAGCACAGCAATTGAAAGATTGGTGTGAATATCTGGAAATAGAGATGCTGGCTTCTTTGATCACGGAAAACGCATTGGAGCTGGCTCGGGCAATTGACTTGCCTAGATACAAGATCGCCTCACGCACAGTTGTTGACAAGCCAGAATTGTGCAAAGAAATTCTTTCGGATGGAAAAGAAACCTTTGTATCTTTGGGATTTTGGGATGAGCCCGATTGGCCCTTTGGCCCGCCGAACGATAAATTGCATTATATCTATTGTCGTTCGAAATACCCCACATATCCAGCTGATTTAAAAGATTTACCAACGCGTTTTTCACCTGATGCCTTCTATGGCTACAGCGATCATTGTCAGGGTATTTCGGCTTGCTTGTTGGCCATCAGCCGGGGAGCTGAATTTGTTGAAAAACATTTCACACTCAACAAATCATCTCAGGTTATTCGGGACCATACCCTTAGCGCGACTCCACAAGAATTCAGCGAATTGACTCGACTTGGATGGGAATTACATTGCATGGTAGAGGTTTTATCAGGATGACCAATATCAACGCCGACCAGGTTTGCCTGTTTTCTGCCCCATATTCCTTTTTACCGGAGCACATTTTAGATGAATACAAATCGTATATACCTACGGTTTTTCGCGAAATCTGGAAACGCGATGATTTGGTCTATGATGAAGAAGTAGTTGTTTGGGTGATGAACCCTGGCCAAAATTTTGTAATTGATGCATCTATCCTAGACTTTTATCCAAACCTGAAAATTTTATCGACACCCTCGACAGGGAGCAATCATATCAATCGCCTCGATTGCGAGCAGCGCAATATTGAAGTGTATTGCTTGTTGGATGATCGAGAAATATTAAATTCGATTTCTGCCAGCGCGGAATTTACATTTTTATTGTTACTCAACTCGATGCGTCGCTTGGATTTCAGTTTGCCCGAGGTCAGCGAGAGACGCTGGCGTGCTCGTGAGGATGAGATGCGCGGCTTTGAGTTGTCTGGGAAAAAAGTGGGCATCATCGGCCTGGGGCGAATTGGTAGCCGCATGGCTAGATACTGCCATGCATTCGATGCATCTGTAGCGTACTACGATCCCTATGTTCACAATCCTGATATTCCAAATTGGCCTTTAGAAGATATCTTTTCAAAATCTGATGCAGTTTGTACATGTTGTTCTTTGACCGAAGAAACTACAGGCATGATCAACTACGATTTGCTAAAGCGGCTGAAATCTGGCGCCAGTTATGTCAATACATCCAGGGGAGAAGTGGTCAACGAGGCTGATCTTGCAAGAGTGCTATCTGAACGCCCTGATATCAAAGTAGGTCTTGATGTGCTCGCTGGTGAAGTCACAAACACCCATCACGACTCGCCCTTGTTAGAATTCCACCGCAAGGGGCAGATTGTCATTACGCCGCATATCGCTGGTGCTACAATCGAATCCCAATCAAAAGCGGCAATTGGTGCCTTGAGATTGCTTCAAAAAGCGTTGGATGATTAAGGAAAATTGTAACGATTTCGATTTACAAAATGGGGGAATGGATCGCAAATTCAAAGGACGATTTGGTAAATAACATAAAAGAACCTGTAGGAAAAACTCTCCTTGTGGTAGAGAGTGAGCAAACCGACCTTGTAGAGAATTCAACCAGATTTCTCCTTGATTCGGTATCTAATGCTAGGCAAGTTTCCTTGCTGTGGATGAATGATGCTCCCCACGGCAAATTGCTCAATGCGCTCAAGGATAGTGGAATTAGGGTGGATTTAATTCCTGCAGGCGGGCCCATTTTGCGCGAGTTATCGTATGGGATAAATAGTGAGTTTCGGGCTTGGTTCCGCAAGCTTATTTCTATCATGGGGGAAGTTCAAGACTTTTGGATTGCACACTTGTCAGAGCTAAATTTCATGCACCCAGCCATGGGTACTTTGATTCGCTTCAATGTTTTTCATGACCAGATTATGGGTGATGAGTACAATAAATGTGTTGTTGTTGGCGAAAATAATTTTGTAGATCTTTGCCGCCAGCTTTGTGGAAAACAATCTGTTGATTTCAGCGGGAAGCGTATTTCTTCAAGTCAAAAACACGCTGCGTGGGAATATATTAGGGCACTCTTGCGATGGGGGTTCAGCTTGATTGGCGAGGTTATTTCCTTATCTTTAGCAAGATCAATATTCAAGCATAGCCACGCGGAAGTGTTAGTATATGCGCAGTATCCAAGAAATTGGCGAAGGTCAGGGTCTAAAGCAGGATATCGATTTGTTGGCCAAGTAGATGCTGTATTGGGGGATATGAAGAAGAATGTGGCATACCTGATCACTCTCGCTCGGCAGGACCAAATAAAAATAAAGCGTCTCAGAGCGATCTTGAAAGATGGACGTGCGCTTCGTAGGGAAACATCGAACTTGCCCTTCGTTTTGATCGAGCGATACGGCTCCTTGATTGGGATCATCAAGAATTATTTCAACCCTCGGGATATACTGAAATGGGCAAGGCGTTGGAAGCGTGCAAAGGACTCTCAAAACCTTTATTGGCATGGCGTCAACATTAGCCGGCTGTTTGAGTGGAGTGTTATCAATACTTGTATTGTCGATTGGCCGACAAACCGATATTTAGAATATTGCATGTCCTCTGCATTAAGACATTCACAAGCCAGTAAAATAATCGTGCCCATATATGAGTTGGCTGAAGGCCGTTCTGTGACGCGTGCAGCAAACCGTTTGGGATTACCCACTATTGGCTTGCAACACAATGCATATTCCTTGGGTCATCGGTGGCGCGTTGTCACAACAGTTGGCTTGATGGCTGGGTCAGTTGATAAAAACGCTTCGCCACAGCCTGATATGATTGCTGTGGAGGGTCAGATTGCACAGGATTGGTTTCAAGAATCGGATTATTCCTCTGACAATGTAGTTGTGATTGGCGCGCCGCGCGTCATGAGAAGAGTGCCATCCCCTGATTATTCCTTGACATCTAAGAGTATTTTGGTTCTGGGAGAATATCACCGTCCCCGATTGTTGCTTAATTGGTGTGTCCAAAACTTATTCGATATCGATAATGAAATCGTGCTGCGTCCTCATCCAACTTTTTATCATAAGACTCTGGAATGGCTTTCAGAGCAACCTGAGTCGATTAGGGAATCCGTGCGAATCAGCCCTCAGGGATTGTCTCTTGAAGATGAATTGGCCGAGTTGCAGCCACTTTGTATTTTGGCAAGCGTATCTGGGGCAGCCGTCGAAGTTGCCTTTAGTGGATGGCCGGTCGGGATAATCAGCTCGAATTGGCTTGCCAATAATTCGCCAATGGCAGCAGCTGATGATGATCGATTATTTATCAGCAATGATGAAGATGAAACCAAATCCTGGATAGACAAAATGTCTAACGACATCGAATTCAGACGTAGTTATGGCCAGATTTGCCAGGGGATTGCAGAAAAACATTTTGTGATCATAAAGGATCAAGCGGCGCAAAATTTGGCCGATCTCTTGTGACAGTTTATAAACTATGTGTGGTATAGCTGGCATTGTCAATTTTCGGGCATTAGATAATTATGGTGGCGTGGAATATATCCTTGATCATCAAACACATCGCGGCCCAGATCATTATGGAAAATGGCGTTCCGATGATGGATACTGCGCGCTTGGTTTCAATCGCTTAAGTATTATTGATCTATCTCCCGCCGGGCATCAGCCTATGCTCGATCCGGTAACGGGAAATATGATTATTTTCAATGGGGAGATTTATAATTTCCTTGAGCTACGAAAGCAGCTTCTCGATGAAGGGGAAAAGTTTCAATCCAAGACAGATACCGAAGTTATCCTTAAGCTTTACCGCAAGTACGGTGTCGATTGTTTGAAGCATTTGCGCGGTATGTTTGCCTTTGCTTTGTGGGATGCTAGAGAACAATTCTTGTTTGTGGCTCGAGATAGGTTGGGAGAAAAGCCACTGTGTTATTCCCTGGTAAACGGAAATCTGATCTTTGCATCGGAGATTGGCGCGCTTATACAACACCCCTTGGTTGAGAGGGATATTAACATCCAAAGCCTGGAGTTGTTCCTGGATTTACAGTATATTCCTGCTCCCTGGAGTATTTACAAAGAAGTGCGTAAGCTATTGCCAGGTCATTGGGCAATCTTTGATCGAAATGGATTTCGGCAGGAAAGATATTGGGAGCTAGATTACACCAAAAAATCTGCAATCCACACTGAGGCAGAAGCGTTGGATGCGCTTGAAGAGAAAGTGCGCGAATCTATAAAAATGCGCCTGATCGCCGATGTCCCCCTGGGTTCCACATTGAGTGGAGGCGTTGACTCAAGCCTTGTTGTGGCAATGATGGCCCAGTTGAGTGATCGTCCGGTCAAAACATTCAATATCGCTTTCAAGGAAGAGGCCTTCGACGAGAGCCAATACGCCCGCCAGGTTGCTGAAAAATACGCCACCGATCATTACATCTATGAAGTAGAAAGTGATATTGAGGAGATGCTGCCGAAACTGGTTCGGCATTATGGGGAGCCATACGGCGACAAAGGAGCTGTTCCAGCGTTTTATGTCTCAGAGAGCGCTCGCCAGCAGGTGACCGTAGCCATGAATGGTGATGGCGGCGATGAATTGCTCGGAGGGTACCCACGTTATTTCATTCCAGACTGGTATGCCGGTTTGCTTTCCCGTTGGAAGCGCTGGGATGATGTTGAGCAGCAACTGGGATTTCTAAGTCAATTCCAAACCAGGAATTCAATTTCTGGTCGTTTTGCGCGACGTTTCTGGATGCGTTATGTTTACCCTGAGGCGCAATCGTTGGGGCCATTAAGTACGGTTTATTGGGGAGATGGTTATCGAAAACATTTGTTGGGGGATTTGGGATCCAATGTAGTAAATCGATGGAGGACCCAAAAATTAGGATCTGCAATTCGACATGCAGATCATCCGGTAGACCGGATGCTGTGGCTGGATTCGAACGCGTACTTGCGTGACGATGGCTTGGTGAAGATGGATATTGCCTCGATGCACTGTTCGCTTGAAGCCCGTACTCCGCTGGTCGATCATGAGTTGGTCGAGTTTGCCGCCGGTTTACCCGCACAGATCAAACTTAAGGGTGGTGTTTCAAAATATCTGCTGAAGAAGCTGGCTGAGCGATATTTGCCCAAGGATTTGATTTATCGTAAGAAACAAGGTTTCTCGATCCCTGTTGATGAGTGGTTGCGTGGCCCATTGCGGCCTTATGTGCAAGATATTGTTCTGAATCGCGATCTCATGATGCCGCTTGATATGTCCACCATCCATCGAGTTTATGATGAATTCCTGATGGGCGTGAATCATCACGGCTATCGAATTTGGCTGCTGTTGATCTTTGGTCTTTGGCGTCAAATGGAAAAACAGCCTGATCGCGGATTATGAAGATTGCGTTGTTTGTGCCTTCCTTCAGAGGGGGCGGCGCCGAAAGAGTAGCGGTTTATCTAGCTAACCACCTTTATGAGAGAGGGCATATTATTCAACTTGTGGCTGCAAATGCGGTGGGCCCCTTTAAGAAGGAGATACTGCAAGGCGTTGAACTGATTGATTTTGAATCCGACCGCATCTTCCGCACATTGCCCAGGTTAGTGCGCTATTTGCAAGGGGAACAACCAGACCTAATAACGGCTTTCCAAACGCATGCCAACGTAGTCGCAATTTTGGCAAAGGCAATTTCTGGTGCTCATTCCAAATTGGTTATTCGAGAGGGAAACACGCCTTCAGCCAAGCTAAAAAATAGTGATCTCCTTCGCAACCGCATCCTTTACAAGGTTATCCCATTTCTCTATCCGAGAGCTGATGGAATTGTTGCAATCTCTGAGGGGGTAAAGAAGGATCTTCAAGAACTGCTTCCGTCGAAAGTCATTGATGTGATTTACAATCCGGCTGTTCGAGCAGATATTGACAAACTAGCCAGTCAGAATGTAGACCATCCATTTTTCAATGCTGGTGCCCCGTCAGTGATTCTGGCTATTGGACGTCTGACGCATCAAAAAGATCATTTGACCTTGCTAAAGGCATTTGCCAGGGTTCGTCAGAAGTTGGATGTGCGGCTGATAATCCTGGGTGAGGGGAGTGATCGCCAAAAGCTGGAAGCATTTATCGATGCAAATGATCTGGCAGATGTTGTATCAATGCCAGGGTTTGTCCCTAATCCTTTTGCATATCTGGCAAAATCATCTGTATTTGTGCTGTCCTCACGCTGGGAAGGTTTTGGCATTGTTCTGGCCGAGGCTTTGGCTTGTGGTGTTCCTGTAATTTCAACGGATTGTCCTAACGGTCCAGCTGAAATTCTAGAAAATGGACGATTTGGCGTACTCGTGCCGGTAGAAGATGTCGATGCTATGGCCGAAGCGATCAGTGATACTTTGGAGAGCCCCTCTGTGCCGGATGTTGGGATGGCGCGAGCCCAAGATTTTTCAGTTGAGAAAGGCGCGGAAAATTACCTTCACCTTTTCGAAAAGATTGTCAATAAATGAGCTCCGCTGAGTGCATTGTTGTAACGCATATTATTGTTGACTTGAAGGCCGAAGGGGCCCAATCGGTCCTATATCGCTTGTTGTCCGGAATAGATCGTAGACAATTTGAGTCTCGCGTAATCACATTGACGGATGTTGGGCAATTGACTTCGCGAATTATCGATCTGGGTATTCCCGTAATTTCTCTTGGAATGCAGCATGGCGTTTTTGATCCACTCAAGTTCTTCATGCTAGTTTCTCTGCTTCGGGCAGATGATGCCCATATTGTTCAAACCTGGATGTATCATGCTGACCTGTTGGGAGGACTTGCAGCAAAAATTGCAGGTAAAAAGAATATCGTTTGGAATATTCGGCATAGCGATTTTGTCAAACGTAGCAAGCGAAGCACAGTTTGGGTGCGGAGGATAGCCGCATGGCTGTCGGGGTGGCTGCCTTCTCGGATCGTAGTCAATGCTCATTCAGCCCGAAAAATCCACGCTGATTTAGGCTACGAAGACAGAAAAATGATGGTCATCCCAAATGGTTTTGATCTGAATGTGTTTCGCCCAGACCCTGATGCGAAAGAAAACGTGTGTGCAGAGTTAGGAGTTGCCCCTGATACCCAGATTATAGGTATGGTGGCGCGGTTCGCGCTGCAAAAAGACCATCGCACATTCTTGCAGGCAGCCGCAATATTGTCAAAAGTAGATCCTGCGGTTGCATTTCTATTATGTGGGGATCAAGTTGATTGGGATAATGAAGAATTGGTGGCATGGATCGATGATGTAGATGTAGATCTTCGGAAACGGATGCGTTTGCTGGGTCATCGAGAAGATATTCCACGATTGTTGGCGGCTTTCGATATTGCCACCTTGTCATCCTCACATGGGGAAGCCTTTCCGAATGTGG
>CAZLNX010000120.1:0-16416 GCA_964560795.1 uncultured Anaerolineales bacterium
TCCGCAGCCAGTCGTTCATGCCATCACAGGTGATGGCTTAGTAGTTACGAAAAAATATTGCTATTGTTGGATACTAACAATAGCAATATTTTTTACTTTAAACTCAGCGTGTGTTCGAGTTTCTTCTCGACCACTACAATTTCCAAAGACAGAAATTGCTGATACGCCGAGTTCAATAAGAACTGTAACATTGCAACCAATAGCTACACATACTACAACACCAATCCCAACATCAACAACAACGCTAACACCAACGAGCACATTAATTCCAGAATTGTATCTTGATAAAAATTACTATTGTAGAGAAAAACCAGATAGAGATAGTGAGGAAGTATGGACTTTCTCTAAAGGGCAAACATTAAATGTGCTGTCTATCAACAATAACTGGTATCTTATCGAGTTTTCAGATCCAAGGACCCACGATACCGCTTGTTGGATTGGGGGTGGGGTCGTTCAGGGGGATGAGGTTGCAGGTGGAAGTGAAGTTGCCCCAAAAAAACCTGAATTTTCAAGCGAAGAGCCCTATATTTATCTACCTCAAAATACTCGTTGTCGCGAAGGCAACTCAAAGAGCTTTAAAGATGTCTGGTTCTTTCAAGCAGAAACTAGTTTGAATATTATTGCTGTTGATGAGTTTGGCTGGTATAAGGTTGAATTCTTCGACCCACGCACAAATGAGACAACTTGCTGGATTGGAACAGGCGAGGTTCATGGAGATACATCTTCTCTCCCAGTCATAAAAATTCCTGACCCCTTATTGCAGCACTTACAGGGTGTCACCGTCAGTCAACGGAAAATTACAATTAGTTTATGGGATAAAGGGCTGGTCGATGGAGATAGAATCAGGCTAACTGTCAATGATCAAATACGTTTACATGATTACATCTTGACAGAAGATCCTTTTGAGATAGATGTAACGCTGAATCATGGTGAAAATACTATTATTATTTTGGCCTTGAATGAAGGCACTGAGTCCCCAAATACTGTACAAATCCATATTAGTCACGTTGTCTCGGGCCTGGCTACTCAAGAAGCCCATGCGTTTCCACACATTAATTCACAAATAATTGTCACTGCTCCTTAGGGCGTTAATATGGAGATATTAGAACAGAAATTTATACTAAAGGTATTTTACTGATAAACCTCAGGATTGACGCAGTTGGGCAGTCGCTCTCCTCGCAATCCAGCGACTAAATTTTCGCAGGCTAGCTCGGCCATACGGCGACGGGTTTGTTGTGTGGCCGAGCCAATATGGGGTACGATCAAGCAATTGGGCAGAGAATAGAGTGGATCGTCAGAGGGCAGGGGTTCGGGGTCGGTTACGTCCAGTGCTGCGGCAGCAATCCATTGTTCGCTTAAGGCACGGTACAAGGCCTGGCTATCAACGATAGGCCCGCGTGCTGCGTTAATAAGAATGGCTGTTTTCTTCATATATTGCAGCGCTTCGGCGTCGATCAGATGATGGGTCTTGGGTGTTAGCGGCACGTGCAGGCTGACAAAATCACTTTCCCACAACAGGGTCTCTAAAGAAAGCTTGCTAGCGCTAAATTCCTTTTCTAACTCTGGTTTTGGTGTACGATTGGAATAAACGATATTCATGCCAAAGCCACGCGCCCGGCGTGCGACAGCGGCACCAATCTTACCCATGCCGACGATGCCCAAAGTTGCCCTGTTCAGATCAGCTCCGAGCCAACCGGTTGGTGACCAGGTTTTCCAGCGCCCCTCGCGGGCATCATTGCTGGATTGGGGGATTTTGCGGGCCGCGGCTAAGAGCAAGGCCATGGTCAGGTCAGCAGTGCCTTCGGTGAGCACGCCGGGGGTGTTGCCCACGGGGATTCCACGCGCGGTGCAGGCCGCCACATCGACATTGTCATAGCCCACTGCCATATTGCTGACCACCTTCAGGTTGGGTGCTTTGATTAGTAAATCCTCGGAAACAGGAATGGTCAACAGGGAAAAGAGTCCCTCTGCCTCAGGTAAACGTTCCGCCAACTCTGGGACCAGGTGATCCGCTTCGTGTGGGCCAGTCACCACCTGGCATTTTCCTTTTAATAGTGTGAGCCATTCTTCTGGAAGCGTGTGGGTTATGAGAGCAAGGGGGAGTGCGGTCATATCAAACCTTTTATGGAGAAATTACTTGTTAGTGAGCGTTACTTCAAATCCGGAGACCAACAAATCGTCATCAGACAAATGCCGAAATTTGCCCCACAACTTGTGCCTGGGAGTAGGAAGTGTCTCCCATTTTTGTATTTCTGTAATGTCGCATAGAAATCCTACTTCCTCGCAGAGTTGGACCATTTCTGCAAAACGAATGCGGTTAGTATAAAACCCAGAACCGGCAAACAGCTTGCTCTCCCACACCTTGTCCGAAAATCGCAGATTGTTTAAGGCGCCTCCAAGATGGTCTTTGAGATCGACTTTGTGGGAGCACTGGCCGTTGGGCTTGAGAACCCGCCTGAGTTCATACATTGTCTCGCGGAATTCTGAATAGCGAATGTGCTCTAGAACCGCGTGCGAAAAGATAAAATCAACTGAATCGGTTGGAATCTTCTTTAATGAGTTCAGTCCGTCCGTGAGATACGTTATCCCAGATTGGGCGCAAAGTTCATCAAATGTAGTACATTCCTTGATGGCATTTATGGGGATACCTTCGCTTTCCCAGTGGCCAAAGATGTGTTTGTAGACATTCAGATCGCGTTCTGCAAAATCCCCGGCATCAACCAGGTATGTGTGCGCGGCACCGTGAGTAAATGCCAGAAGCCCTGAACTGATACCATCCCCGGGACCGAGTTCCAATAATACTGAGCCATTTATTTGATTCGAGACCACTAATGCTCCACAGTGTCTTCTAAAAACACCAAGGGCATAACCCCCTGAATTCATATCGCCGTGCTGGAAGAGCTTTAATTTCCGCCACGATTCGAATGAAATGGGGAGTTTCGATAGAATGATTTTCGAGGCAATCTTTAATTGCCAAGGGATACGGTTTTTGGTTTTGTTGAGATCAATTATTGAAGTCATTGATAATTTTATAGATTCGTTAGAGTGCGAAGATAAAAGCTAGATCATTGACGTTCGTCAGTGTAGGACCTGGTTTGAGTAAATCGCCAAGCTGATCGAAGAAGTGGTAGGAGTTGTTGTTGCTTTGGAATTTTGCAGGATCCAGATCCCGATCATTTGCTATGCCCAGAGTATCCCCACTGACTACAGCCCCGGCTGCATCAGTAGGGCCATCGTCTCCGTCGGTGGCAAGCGAGATGAGGAAAGTATCCCTTAAACCGGACAGATCAGTCACAGCGCTTAAGGCTAATTCCTGGTTGCGGCCGCCGAGACCATCTCCTTGTAGCGTGACTGTGGATTCTCCTCCAGCAATGATACACGCTGGACGTGGAAACGGGTCGCTCGTGGCATCGATTTGTTGGGCGATAGCAGCCAGTGTTGGGCCGATTTGTGATGCTTCACCCTTCAAACGTGTGGTCAGCAGAAGCGTATGAAACCCTTCGAGTGTCGCATGTTCTACACCTGCTTGGGCGGCTTTAAGGTTATTCCCCACGATGATATTCTGGGATCGCTCGAACACAGGGTCGTTTTCTTTAGGTGTCTCTGAGATTTCACCCGAGGTGCCCCGCTGTAGGTGGTCATGGATTGACGGATGTATTTCATTAACGATATCGTATTTGTTGAGTACATCCATCGCACTAGAGTAGGTGCTCGTGTCAGGGACTGTGGGACCCGATGCTATAACATCGAGAGGATCACTAATAACGTCTGACAAGATCAGCGAAATGACTTGGGCTGGGTACGCAATGCGAGCCAAATTTCCGCCTTTTACTTGAGAAAGGTGCTTTCGCAAGGTGTTGATCTCGTTAATATCAGCACCGCAAGCAAGCAATAGTTTGTTGAGATCTTGTAAATCAGACAGAGTGACCTCGGGAACAGGCGCGGTTAGGAGCGCAGACCCACCTCCTGAGATCAAGAAGATCACAAGATCGTCTGGGGTAGTGGTCTGCAAATGATCAATTATGTGCTGTGCACCCTCAACGCCGCGTTCATCAGGAACAGGGTGAGAAGCTTCGAAAATGATAAATTGCTTGTCCTGAGCCCGTCGAAGGGACGAATGATCAATTGTGCTTTGTGAACTATGGGCCTTGGTAATCAATACGGCATGAGTTAGATCATTCCCGATAATTTTTGAAGCGGCTTGTCCCATGGGGAGACTGGCCTTGCCGAATCCGATTAGGAAAACTCGCGAGATGGATTCTAGATCATAGCTGTGCGCACCAACATAGAGTTGGTTTTGATCACGCTTTAAGTAATTTATAACTGCGTTGGCGGGGTCGACTGCGCTGATTGAAGCAGCTAGAATTCGAGCTATCTTATCGCCATGGGGCGATTTTCGGAGCGAAGTTGTGAGAAAGCGATCAGCCTCCATGCGAGAACCACCTAAGCTGGCTGAATACAAGTTGGACTATCATTTCGGGGGTTATTGACGAAGGTTGACACCGGAAAGGCTTCCATCTCTTCCGCAGGATAGGATATGAGTAATTTGTCTAATTCCCCTGGAGATTTTTCACCCGGATCGAGCCAGGCATCATGAGTAGATGGCGGCAAAATGACTGGCATGCGGTTGTGAATAGATTTGATGAAATCGTTAGGCTGTGTAGTGATGATTATGGCAGAGAGTATTTCCGAGCCGTCAGGAGCATTCCAGCGATCCCAAAGCCCAGCGAATGCGAAAGGTTTCCTAGACTTCAAACGAATGAAGTTGGGGATTTTCGAAGTGCTTCCAGGTTGTTTCTGCCACTCATAGAATCCTGATGTCAGAACAAGGCAACGACGGTATTTGTATGGTGCTTTGAATGAGGGTTTCTCCGCCAGAGTTTCACTGCGCGCATTGATCATGCGGCTGCCAATTTTTGGATCTTTTGCCCAAAAAGGGATCAATCCCCAAACGAAATAATCTAACTTGTTTTCTCCAGTGTTGGGGATTACGGCAATGGGTTGGCTGGGTGCAATGTTGTATCGTGGACCCTGGGATTCTGCGCCCGGTGGATATACTACCCCTGAGAAATGTTCGATAATTTCATCGGCAGTAGCTGTAAGAGCAAATCGTCCGCACATATGAACTCCCAATCATGTAAATCACTACAAAATTGCCTTCTAACCCGATGTGTAACAGATAGGCTAGAAGGCACTCCAATTATTGCACGGGTTGGTAGGGTTGTCAACGCAATATGCCGGTAGTACAATAATTCCACTCAAGTAATCAGTTTAGGGGGGATAAAATCGGCTTATTATCGTAAGGTTGCGTGGAACTATTCATTCGTCATTTACTCTCATCGTTTAGCGTTATTTCAGAGAAATGACACGCGCAACGACCAAAGTAAAGCGGCTGTTACGCCCTAGGTAAACGGGGCAGATGAGCCGCTTTCGAATGTATTCAACTCGATTCTGACTGATTAAATGTCGGAAGGGCGGAGCGCGTGAGAAAGAAAATAATCTGGGCAAGAGTTTTTCTGTTTTTGATAGCTGCTGAGGGAGTGATTGTATTGGGAGCAATGCTTCGATCCCCCTCGGAAGCAGCAAGCGCGCGTTTATTTGGTCTCTCCACACCGAGGTTAGCCATATTTGGTTCGGTGTTGATCCTCTCACTGCTCGCTTTGGGGTTGATTGTATTATCAAGTAGGAGAGAAGCCTGGTTCACCGATTTATTATCACGAATTGAGAATAAATTGAAATCCAGAGGGTTGACAGCATCCTTTTTGGGGATTCTGGCTATCCTGTCTTGGATATGTAGCCAATTTTCTCTCTATGCCCATGCCGCTCAGGAACCGGTTTTTCAGTCCATATTGCTGAGATTGTTACCATTACTGATTTGGCTAGCGCTTGGCTTTGGGCAGTTATCCATTTTGATCCTCTTTTGGCATTTTGATCTGGTCAACATAAATCCATTTCAATCTCGTCATACCAAGCGAACTCTGGTAATCATTGGTCTTATGCTGGTCGTTTGGGTTTGGCTGGCATTTTCAGGATATGGCTTTGCTGAGGAAACTGACGAGACTGGTTTCTTCCGCGCTCCGGGGACACCAATTTTGGGAATACAGGTACTTCTTGCAGTTCTCATCACTTTTGGTTTTATCTGGTTGTGGAGAAAATTGGAAGAAAAGGTGAGTGTGTCAAATTGGAATAGCTTTATTCGAAGAGATTTTCTCATCGGTGTTCTCATTTGGGGGGTAGCCTTTGTGTTATGGATGGCTGTGCCTTTGGAACCAAGCTGGTTTGCAGATGAACCCCGCCTTCCAAATAACACCTTTTCACCTAATTCTGATGCACTAGTATATGACTCAATCGCCCACAATTTGTTGGTAGGCTCCGGATTTTGGCACCCCGATTGGGGTACTGGTGTAAGACGGCCGATGTTGTCAGCTATGGTGGCCGTTTTTCATTTGATCGGTGGTTTGGATTATGAGGGCATGATTTGGGCGCAAGTAGCCTTTCTGTCTTTTTTTCCTGTCGCTGTTTTCCTCATTACATCCTCCTTACACCGCTGGACTTCAGGCATCCTAACAGCGTTGCTAATAATTTTCAGGGAGCGAAACTCAATTCTACTAGCCGATACAATCACCGTTTCTCATGCCAAGGTCATCATGTCGGATTTGCCAGGAGCATTGGGGGTGGTAGGGTTTGTTTTGTTTGTTATTTGGTGGTTGAAAAAGCCAGCTGAACGCGCTGTTTTCCCTTTGATCGCGGGTGGCTTGCTGGGTTTCTTCATGCTTATTCGCTCCGAAGTGATAATACTGTTGGTTGCAATCGCTATTCCCGCTTTATGGTTACTCCGCCGTAAACCACTGCTGTGGATAAAGGGTATGGTGTTGTCAGTGCTGGGGTTAACCCTGATGATTGCACCCTGGATGTGGCGAAATTATCAGGCCAGAAGTTATCTCTATTTAGATAAAAATTTGAACTATGCGCCGATCATTGAGAAGATCAAAGATATCTTCGGCGAATTAGATAGGCGCAACGAGTTTTTGGCGCATAATCAGCATTACAAAGATGCATCTTTAGTCAGGCAAACTAATGTAAATGACTCAAATCTTTCCCTTGGTTCTGCTACATTCCTAAAGGACGAATCCGCCGAGGTAGGTTTTGTTGACAACCTATTGAATCACTTTTTCAACAGTCAAACTCAGCTATTTTTGATTTTCCCAATGTCTCCCAATTTGCTGGTTTCCCTTGGGGATTTGGTATTGCCTGGGGGCTCAGATTCGTTTTTGGTGTTTTGCTGCGACCCTGAGACATATGTACGGTCGCTTCCGTATTGGTGGAGTGATTGGGACGGAAATCTGGCGCGGCAATCGTTCTTATCAATGGCGATTGTGCTTATTTTCATCGCCATCGGCTTCAGTAGGATTTGGGAGCGTCAGCGAGTGTTAGGGTTGATCCCGATTGTTGTATGCTATATATTTGTGATCACCTTTGCATTGAATAGCATGTCTGGGGGAAGGTGGTTGTTGGGCGCTGACTGGGCAAGTATGATGTTATTCAGTGTTGGGCTGGTTGAATTTGCCCAGGGGGTAGTTGCATGGGTTCGACCAGGATCGCGCCAAAAGTTGACAGGTGTTGAGGCTGAACAGTATGCTGATAGTACGCGCACAAATGGTTGGCTCAAATACTTTAGTGTCTCGTTAATTGTTTTGCTGATTGGTTTTGTGTTGCTCTACTTTGATCAATATAAACCACATCTGTATTCTAGCGACACAAAATTTGTGGCTTTTCGCGCAGCTTTGCGAGACGATTCGTTTTTATCAGTTTCGGATATTTCGGAAATTGAAAACCTATTGTCATCTGGCCTGACATCTTGGTATGGTAGAGCCACATACCCAAGATATTATCAGAGTGGAGATGGTATGGATGGCAAACGTGATGCCTTCAAGCGATCCTTTTCGAGAGTGGAAATATATCTAGTTGGCCATCCTAAAAGCACATGGGTTTTCTTACCCATCAATAACCCTCCACAAGAATTTCCTCACGCCGTAGATGTTCTGGTAATTGGATGTGATTCAGAAGATCACGTTGATGCTGCTGCCGTTGTGATAAATCCAACGGATGAAGACTCTTTCCAAGGTATATTGTGGCGAGACTCATCAGAAGTTGGGGAAGTCGAATGTTTGGATATATCTAATTGATTGGGATTGCTAAACGTGATTAGCAAAGTAATATTCTTTGTAGAGAATGTGTTTACGTCCCGAGATTATAAGCGTTATGGGATTGAATTATTTCAAGAGCGGGGGCTTGTAGTAGAAGTTTGGGATTTATCACCAATTCTGCATCAAAAATATTTTAATCAGCAAAAGGGGAGTGAATTAGAAAAATTTGAAATTAGGAGAATCTTCCACACATCACATCTAATATTGAAAGCTATTTCAGAGCTATCTGAAAACTGTGTCGCAATAAGTGTCGTCAATCTTACTCCCCAATCACTGTCTATTTACCGGGCTCTATCAAAAACTGGAACTATTCTTGGATTGCTTTCAAACAATGCAGTCCCTCCCAGGCATGCTGATCACGGTGTAGCGAAAATCATTAAAAATAAGCTCGAAGATAAAATCTCGCTGCGAAGAATTTTCAATGGCATATTTAGGCGCTTGCCCGTAAGAGTATTAGGTGTCAAGCCGGCTGATTTTGTGATAGCTGGAGGTACTCGATCTTTAGATAATGCCATGAATAAATACGCCCAGTTGTTTTCTCCTTCTACAGAGACAGTATGGGCGCATACGATGGATTTCGATACTTATCTGAGCAGCAAGGAAACTGAACCTGTTGAGACAGAAAATATCGGTGTTTTTATCGATCAGAATTTCGCGTTTCATCCAGATAGATTTTGGAAAAAACGATTATCCTTTGACATTGATATCGATGAATATTTTCATGCCCTAAGGAAATTCTTCTCTTATCTCGAAGATGCGTTAGAAATTCGTGTTGTGATTGCAGCCCATCCTAAATCAAATTATGATACTTTGCCTGATTATTTTGGCGGAAGAGAAATGATCAAAGGTAATACGGCGCAATTAGTGAGAAAATCTCAATTAATAATCACGCATTACAGCACTGCCGTTAACTTTTCCATCCTTTTTAGTAAACCTGTTATATTTGTGACTACAAGGGGTCTTAAAGGTACATTTCGCCAGGGATATATACGAACCATGTCTCGATTATTGAAGAAAGAAATTATCCTGGCAGATGACCCCGGATTGCTAAATTATGAAGATGAATTGTCCGTTGATCAAGATGCGTTTCTAGCATATAAGGAAGAGTATATAAAGAGATGTGGCTCTTCAGAAAAATATCTTTGGGATATCGTCATTGAGTATCTTGAGAAACGAAACGAGCAACTAACTCAACCATCATAGGCGTCTTACTATTTCAATCATATGAAAAAGCGGTTATTAAACTACGCAGTTGGAACCTACCCATTTTACGTTTTGGCAACGATTGTACTGGCATTGCTTCATGCTCTCGTGGAAGGCACTGGGTTCAGTTTGCTATTGCCAATCATAGAAGGGTTATCTTCTCCAGGGACTATTGAATCGACCCACCCAGTCTCCATAGTTCTCAGGGATATTTTTGAGTACTTGGGATTGTCATTTACCCTGAATGTCCTCTTCGTTGTTGGAATCAGCCTTTTCTTTTTACAGGCCATTCTCGAATATTTGCGCGTGATCCTAGCTTCGACGATTACCGAGAGATTTGAAATTGATCTGCGCGTACGACTTTTTGAAAAACTCCTTAATGCATCGCTTGAATATTTCCATCGCAAGAAATTAGGCGATATAGTAAATGGCATCGTGCTCGAAGCACACCGCAGTGCATTTGCATTTCACCATTTGTTGGGCACAATGATTTCCGGCTCACTAGTCAGCGTGTATTTTGCCGTATCCCTATTAGTGTCTTGGAAGTTGACTTTATTGACAATAGTTATTGCGCTCCCGCTGGTGTATTTTACGAGAGGACGCAGGCGGATAGTCAAGAAAGGCCAAGAAATTACACAGGCTAATGAAAACTTTCAAAGCGCTACAGTTGAATTCTTGCAAGGTGTGCGCGAAATAAAAATCTATGGGTTGGCAGGAGAGATTTCAAAAATATTCGGAAGAACAGCCACCGATGCAAGCCGGCAAGAAAAGCTACTCAATATGCTGAACGCACGCTATGCCTTCGTATATCAGGTTATTGCTGTGGCATTCTTGTTTTTGCTAGGAGGGATTGGTACCTTTGTTTTGCAAGTTTCCACTGCCGAGATGGCGACATTACTGGCAATTTTGATGAGATTATCCCCGGGAGTCACGCAGCTTCAAAAAAGCCGGGACAATTATTTGGGACTTCTTTCTGGGTTTGAAGCAACGCAGAAGATGATCAAAGAAGTAGATGAATCATTGCTCGAGAAGGGCGACCGGGAAGAAGCTGTTGCAATTAAATCGCTGAACAGCGGAATCGAAGTAATCGATGGAAACTTTGCATATGATGGCCAAAGCGAAGTTCTCAGGGATATCAATATTTGCTTCGATCGCGGGAAAACATCAGCCATTGTAGGGGCATCTGGGGCGGGAAAATCTACGCTCGTTGACTTAGTTGTTCGATTTTATGATCCTACAAAGGGGCAAATCCTTGTTGATGGCGAGAATTTAAAAAATATCGATATAAGTTCGTGGCGAGATCTAATTGGCTTTGTCAGCCAGGAAGCCTTTTTATTCAACGACTCAATATTCCGTAACATTCAGTACGGCAATCTACAATCTACTCAGCGGGACGTGATTTATGCTGCCCAAAGAGCGAACGCCCATGAATTTATCGAAGCTCTCCCTGATGGATACGATACAATTATAGGTGATAGAGGGGTCAAGCTCTCAGGGGGGCAGCGCCAACGCTTGGCCCTGGCGCGGGCAATTCTCAGAAACCCACCGATCCTAATTTTGGATGAAGCAACCAGCGATTTAGATAGCAAATCCGAAAGATTAATTCAAGATGCTTTGGAAGAAATTAGCCAGGACCGAACGGTGATTGTGATTGCACATCGCCTTTCGACCATTGAACGCGCGGATGAAATCATTGTCTTGGATGAAGGTCAGATTGTTGAGCGAGGTTCGCATCATTCTTTGTTAGCTCGACAGGGCGAATATGCCGAGTTCTATAATATCCAGTTTTCTGATAATTGAAACTGATTGTATTGGAAGTAGCAAAACGATGACAACCTATTTGAGTTTGTCCGAATGGAGCAATTTATGATTTGTGCGCTCATGCTTGGACGCGAGGGAAGCCGCGGTTTCCCTGGGAAAAATACATATCCAGTATTGGGAAGACCGATGATGGTTTATCCACTGTTGGCGGCAAAGGCTTCAAAATATGTAGATGAGATTTATGTTTCGACTGATTCGCAAAAAATCAAGGGAATATCTCTCCAACATGGAGCCAAGGTAATCGACCGACCCGCGGAATTGAGTCTTCCTGAAGCCTTAGGTGAAGACGCCTACGTTCATGGATACCAGGTGATCCGCGATGAATTGGCAAAGGAAAATATGGAATTGGAAATTGTGGTGCTTCTATTTTGTAATGCGCCTACCGTTTCCGGTGAAATCATTGATAAAGGGATAGAGACCCTTAGGGAAAATCCAGAATTCGATTCTGCGGTTTCGACATCTATCTACAATATGTGGAGTCCACTTCGAGCCAGGAGACTTAATTCTGATGGCTTACTAGATCCCTTTGTGCCTTTTGAAACCTTTGGCGATCCTGCAACATTGAATTGTGATCGAGATTCTCAAGGGGATGTTTATTTTGCAGACATGGGTGTTTCGATTGTTCGTCCTCATTGTTTGGAAAACCTTGATGCGGGTCTCTTACCCCAGAAATGGATGGGGCAAAAGATCGCCTCCATCGAAAACTGGGGCGGTTGCGATGTCGATTATGAGTGGCAAATCCCTCAAGTAGAGTTTTGGCTTCGCGCACATGGATACACCGAAGCAGAAGTAGGTGGTGACGATGAATAACCTTCGTGAATACCTAACTACTGGGCAATACGCAGTAGGCAGTTGGATAAATACTAGGAGCACCGTCGTTGCTGAGCTTATGGCAGCTACAGGGTTTGATTTTCTGGTTGTGGATGCCGAGCATTCAGCTGTGGATGTTCCGCAAGCGCAAGATTTGTTTCAAGCTATTGCAGCTGGTAATCCCGATTGTGCTCCCTTGGTTCGGTTGCCTGGGAGTGACTACGAAACTACAAAACGATATATGGATGCGGGGGCAGTTGGTGTAATCGCTCCGCTTGTAAACTCAGCCAGCCAGGCAGTTGAAGTGGTAGATGCTGTAAAGTACCCTCCTCTGGGGAGAAGGGGATTAGGATTTGGACGATCCTCAAAATATGGTCTTGAGATCGCGAGAGAAATATCCAGCGCGAATGAAAATTCATTCGTATGTGTCCAAATAGAACACATTGATGGTGTAGAGAATATTGATGAAATTCTGGCTGTACAAGGTGTTGATGCTGTCATTATCGGCCCCTATGATCTGAGCGCATCTTTAGGAATCCCTGGCGAATTGGATCATCTAGATTTAATCGCTGCTCAGAAAAGAATCCTTACAGCGTGTGAAACACACAGTATCGTTGCCGGGATTCATGTTGTTAGACCAGATGCACAGGAACTTATGGATCGATATCGTGAAGGGTATCGGTTTTTGGCATACAGTCTAGACATCACCATGTTGGCCTCTGTTTGCCAGTCAGGACTACGTGATTTTCGAGAGCTGGCTGCTAACAGCGATACAGAATGAGTACATTGCATCCATATCGAGCTGCACTGATTGGCTGTGGCCGAATCGGGGCTGACTGTGGTCTCCCAGGTTTGGGTTCATCGCGAATTAACAGTCATGCTCAGGCATATAGCGAGCACTCGCACACCGAACTGATAGCGGCCTATGATCTGGATGAAAGGTCATTGTCCAGGTGCGGAGAGCGTTGGGGAATGCCGGGCTTATACACGGATCTCGGCCAAATGCTAAAACAGGAGAATCCGCAGATCGTAAGCGTCTCTACTCCACCTGGAACCCACCTCGGATTGCTGGAAACGATTATCCAGTGTGAGAGCGTGATAGCCATACTGCTAGAGAAGCCATTGGCTTCAACGGTTGATGATGCTCAAACGCTAATGGCGTTATTAAGGAAGACCAGTATCCAGGTGGCAGTAAATTATATTCGTCGGTTTCCACCCGTATATAAAGAAATAATCCAACTTCTTCGACAAAAAGGTCTTGGAGAGATCCAGCACGTTCAGGTCTACTACACAAAGGGAGTACTTAACAATGCCAGCCACGCAATTGACTTGCTGCGGGCGATGTTCGGGGATATTGAAAATATCCAAGTAATGGGAGAACCTTTAGATCCTTCGGATACGGATCCAACAATCTCATTTCAAATACGATTCTCCTCGGGGGTAAATGCAAATTTCGTCGCGCTGGACCAGCACGAATATAATCTCTTTGAAATTGATATTATTGGCAGTGAAGAGCGGCTGGTTTTTCGTGATCAGGGCCATGTGGTGTCGCGCTACCCCGTTGTGGATACTCGTTCCCAGCATGGTTTTCGTCAATTGGCTTTGGACCCCATATCTCAACCAACGGATTTGTCGCGTGCTATTTATTACGCTGTAGATGATCTCGTTGCGTCAATAGAAGATGAACGGCAGCCGGTTTGTAATTTGGAAGATGGCATTACCGCCATGCAAATTGCCTTAGATATCATTTAACATGTGAAATCGGAGAATAGTGCATGAAAAATCAACTTGCTATTTTGGGTGGGCAGCCCGTGACAAAGGAACCCTGGCCGGAGACAAATACAATTGGGGATGAAGAAAAACAAGCTGTCCTGGAAGTATTAGATAGCGGTGTCCTCTCCGGATTTCGCGCCTCAGCGGGGGATGATTTTTGGGGTGGACCAAAGGTTCTGGAGCTTGAAAAAGATTGGGCTGCCTACTATGGAGTAAAGCACGCCGTCAGTTTTAACTCGTTGACCTCTGGGTTGAATGCTGCAATCGGGGCAGTGGGTATAGGCCCTGGTGATGAAGTGATCGTTTCGCCCTTTACCATGTCGGCTTCAGCGACTTGCGCCATCAATTATGGTGGCATCCCTGTTTTTGCCGATATCGATCCGCATAATTATTGCCTTGATCCTATATCTATTGCAGAGCGTGTCACCCCTCGCACAAAAGCGATAGTGATTGTTCACATCTTAGGGTATCCAGCCGATATGGATGCCGTCATGGAGATCGCGGATGAATATGACTTGATGGTCATCGAAGATGCCGCGCAGGCTCCGGCAGGAAAGTACAAAGGACGCGATATAGGTTCTATTGGACATATTGGGGGGTTCAGCCTGAATTATCATAAAACCATCCACTCTGGAGAAGGCGGCGTGATGACCACCAACGATGACGATCTGGCCTTGCGAATGAGATTAATCCGTAATCATGGCGAAGTTATCGTTGATCATATGGATGTGGAAAAAATAGCCAATACCTTTGGTGGTAATACCCGCATGACCGAGATGGAAGCGGCAGTCGCTGTCGAACAGTTAAAGAAGTTGGATTTCTTGACTGATTGGCGCCTGCGCTTAGCGAAAATATTAGATGAAAGACTAGCTGATTTTCCTGGAATTTCTCCCCAACAGGTGGCGCACCCTGATGATAAGCATGTCTACTATTTTTACCCTATGCAATTCGATGCAGAAGAAGTAGGACTAACTAGAGAGACATTTGTTGAAGCCGTACGCGCTGAGGGAATTGAGTTAAGGCAGGGCTATGTCAGGCCAATTTATTGGGAGCCCATTTATCAAGAGAAAAAAGCGTTCAATAAAGGTCAATTCCCCTTTGTCTCTGAATATTACGATGCCGATATTGAATATCCTGAAGGATTATGTCCAGTCACGGAGCGCGTTCATCAGGAAGAGATAATATTTGGTAAATTCTGCCGGTGGCCTCTCAACGAAGTGCATATCGAGCAAGTTGTGACCGCTTTCGAGAAAGTGCTGGCGAATCGTGATGCGCTCCAAGCATTTGAGCAAGAGAAACAAGCTGCGTGATGAAAGTGCTGGCAGCTGCACAAGATCCTGGTGGGGCAAACGCACTCGTACCTGTGCTAGTTCGCCTGTCGGAACGAGATGATATCGATTTGTCCATTGTCGCCAGGAAGCAGGCTTGTTCGATATTTGGGCACGTCGGCTTATATTTTGCTGATTGCACAGATCAAGAATTAGACATTGAAGGCTGGATGGATTTCGCCACTTCAGTTTTTGAATTGAACCAACCGGATTGTGTTTTGACCGCCACCAGTGATGTCGATTCCATTGAACGAGGGTTGATCCGCGTTGCTCGGAGCCGAGGGATTATGGTCATCACGTTGGTTGATTCTTGGACGAATTACACCAAGCGGTTTTTGACTGCTGGTGAAGAGAGATTGTCCTCAGATGTCCTGCCTGACAAGATAGCAGTCATTGATCGATTTACAGCCGACGAGATGGAACAGGTTGGCTTTCCAAAGGATATGCTCCGTGTGGTGGGTCAACCAGCTTTCGATCAATTTGTGAATTGGCTTTCGTCGGACTCGGCTAACACGCAAAAAAATCTTGTACGGTCTACCCTGGGGGTGACTGAGGGACAAAAACTAGTTGTATTTATTTCTCAACCGATTGGTGATATGTACCCACCAGACTCAAGGGTTTACCGTGGCTACACAGAATTTGATGCTATACGATTGTTGATCTCATCGATGATGGCTCTGGAGCCGCAGCCAATTTTGGCGATCAAGCCGCACCCTAAATCACCTCTTGATGAGTATGTTGAAATTCCCACGCGTTATTCCCTTCCCGTTGAAATTGCTTCTGATCATGATATTGATTCCTTGATCTTAGCAGCGGATTTGGTTGTAGGAATGACCTCAATAGCATTGGTTAAAGGGTTGCTTGCCAAGAAGCGAGTCTTGAGTTTCCAACCCAATCTCCTGGTGGACGATGCCTTGGTCTTGAGTCGAATGGGAATAACCCAAACGCTGACCGATGCTGATAGCCTGACAGAACAACTTATCCAATTGTTGAGCGATGAAGATCGCTCAGAAGAAAATCGACAAATTCCCCAAGAATGGGGTGATGGAAATGCCGTTGAGAGGATCGTTGCTCTCATTGACATGGCAAAAGCTGAAATACAGCTTCAATCATAGAGTATCGTAAACCTTATGAAAATCTGCAAAAAATGTGTTATGCCAGATACCAGGCCTGGCATCCGCTTCGATGATGATGGCGTATGCCTGCCTTGTCGCGTGTCCGGGCTATCCACTTAAGGCGGGACAGCACCGGTAGCCAAAGGGTCGTGAACGACG
>CAZLNX010000121.1:0-16325 GCA_964560795.1 uncultured Anaerolineales bacterium
GTGTTTGTTTTTCGTTAGCCCTTTATTTGATTTTCATGGCTTGGTAGTTACGAACAGGGTAATAATTCTTCTTTCCATTTTCAGTTTCAACGCTATTCAGTGTCAAATCTAGATTAGTTATATATTTATCAAGAGGGTAATCAATGGGAGCTCCATGCATACTCAAATTGATAATTTGACGGTGAACCAATTCGCCTTTCCGATGAAGATATTCACCTTGGTCAAGAATTGTCAGTGTTAGATCTTCAGCCAGACGACCGCGCTCATCTAGTAGATTTTGGGATACATCAAAATCCAATTGGATTGCGAGATTACTATTCAGTTGATCAATTGAGATGATTTCAGCGACCACCCACAAGCCTTCCCATGAATCATCTTTGCTTTTGCCTTCTGGAAAAACAATCGTATTCTCATTTGCTGTTGTATACAATTGGTTTTCGAGACCCCAGCGAATTAGCCACCCAAACAAGAATATGCAGATTCCAATAATTATGTATTGAACTATCTTCGACAATAATTTCTTCATCACTCTGCACTCCTTTTGTGCTTTACGATCTCGCCTCACGGCTTAGGTTCAGATTGACCGTTCACTTCTCTTGCAGCAACCCAACCGTGCTTGTGCTGACTAATTGCTTCTGGGCCGTACTATTTATGTTTTTACGTGATAAATATTACCATATTTGTCTTGTTGTAAATAGGCATTCCCTCTTTTAGAGAAAATGCAGCAATAGTTGATTTTTGATTATTGGCAGAATATAGTTGCACAACCTACGGACCGCATTGCATAAAGATACCAGACTCCTGAAAGCAAATCTTAATACATTTGTAATCTACCCACGTTAGAATACTATCAATTACAGGTATCAAGGAGACAGTCATGACTGACAAAATCATTAAAAGTGACCAGGAATGGCGCGAGCAATTGACCGATGAACAGTATCACGTCACCCGCCGTAAGGGGACAGAACGGCCCTTCACAGGTAAGTACAACAACTTCAAAGAGAAGGGTCAATTTCGCTGCATAGGTTGTGGGGAGATTCTTTTCGAATCGGATACAAAATACAATTCAGGCTGCGGATGGCCAAGTTTCTACGCCCCCTCAGAGAATTCGAGCATTCGCGAGGAAACCGATCTAGGCCATGGCATGATCCGTACGGAAGTGCTTTGCAACCGCTGCGACGCCCACCTGGGACACGTTTTCAATGATGGACCGCAGCCAACCGGTTTACGTTACTGCATCAATTCAGCGGCGCTCGATTTCGATCCTACCGAAGATTGACCTTCAACGCCAAGATGTAAATAGATGAAAAGGAAGATTCCCGCGGGTGTTCCACTCCAAGCCGCCATCTAAGTTCTCGGCTTGGCTTCACCGCTTCCCATAACAAGTGTCAAAATATCCACCCGGCTCCCAAAAAGTCCAATTCCCCACCACGGTAAATTCCTCTCTCATCAGTTCTACATCATCAATCAAAATCTGCACTTGCCAAGTTCCTGAGTGCAATCCATCGGGCTCAGATAATGTCACTTGAGTTTCTATACCGCTGCTGGCACCTGTCCAGATACAAGTGTACCTGGCCCATTCCCTGCCTTCCATACTCCATATTCGTTCGTACTTGGCTCCATAAGGGATGTTTTCATAATCCCATTGCACATCGATCACTTTGATGGCTTCAGCAAATGCTTTGGTTGCATTGGAGCCGTTGCATGAGGCAGGACAAGCTATGAAATTGTGAATCCGCGCAATTACGGGGGTATCCGTTGGAATAGGAACTGGTGTGACTGTTGCAGGCGGAACGGCAGTAACCGTAGCGATCTGTTCAATTGTAGGACTACTTGTTTCAACTGGAACAGCTTCAATCGCGACAGGTGCTGACGCAGTGGCAACGATTTGAGTTTGAACTTGGTGTACCGCCACCTCTTCTTGAGAAGGAGTTCGACTTGCATACCAGTACACAAGCAAACAAACCAAGATTACGGCAAAAATGAGTACAAATCCACCAACAATCCATAACCACGGAATAGGCGAAGGAGATTTTTGCTGTTTTTTCTCCACCAATTCTGTAACAAAGGCATCAATCGTTTCTTTCCCCCCTTTCTCGATCCTAGTAGCTAAAAACCGCAAGGCATCAACAAGTTCCCGCGATGTGCGGAATCGCTCAGTTCGCTCTTTAGCTAAACCTTTGTCGATGACTTTCTGTGCTGTGTTGGGCAAATCACCGCGTTTCTCGACAATATGGGGAATCGGGTCTTGAATGTGTGCCACAACCATTCCTACTGGCGTATCTGCTTTGTATGGTTGTTCGCCCGTAAGCATTTCGAACAAGATCACCGCTAAAGAATATATATCACTACGCCCATCAATATCTTTCTCTGTACGTGCTTGTTCAGGGCTCATGTACGCAGGCGTGCCAATCGTATCGGCAGTGCCAGTGAGTGTCGTATCTGAATAGGCCAACTTCACAATACCAAAATCCGATAAATAGGGATTCCCATCTTCATCAAAAAGAATATTGGCGGGTTTGACATCACGATGGACAATCCCCACGGTATGGGCTTTATCTAAAGCCGGTGCCAGCTTAGACAACAAATCAGTAGCCTGTTGAAGCGACAAGGGGCCATACTGCTTGAGATATTCTCGCAATGTTCCACCAGTCATATGGCGCATCACTAAATAGGGCTGGCCATCCTGCTCCCCGTAGTCATATACCGGAACGATTGATGGGTGCTCTAAGCGTGCAATGGTTTGTGCTTCGCGATTAAATCGTTCTATGAATTGTGGGTCGTTGGTAAGCTCTTTTGGCAATACCTTGATCGCCACTCTACGATCGAACTGGGGGTCGTAGGCGCTGTATACCGCAGCCATGCCACCCTCGCCAATCATTTTTATGATCTGATAGCGTCCAAACTTTTTGGATTTCATATTGACTCACCTGTTCCGATTTTGTTCAGTGGATCGATTGACTCCTGGTTGATATTCCCTCCAACATGCTATGAGGATTGTATGGGCTTTCGATTTCCTAAGCTTTCGAGGAAGCTAGTGATCCCTATCGAAGTGCTCCATAACAGCTGCCCGATGATTTTTAAGTTCGTCGAGTTCAGGCTGTAACCGCGCATCGAGTCGATCACGCTCATTGGCAAGATAACGTCTATGATCGAACTTCCAGGCAGTGTTTTCAAGGACGCTTAATGTAGCAAGCATGAATATCACTGACAGGAATATTAGGCCGACACGAATATATGCATAGAACAGCTGATCATCAGGAGTGAGAAAGCCAAAAATGGGCAATCTGTCCTCTTCAGCTAACCTAATCAATACGCCGGATATGATCAGCAATAATAAGATGCGTCCAACTGCGCTGATAGCAATTGAAATCACCGATTCTAGCCTTCCAAGACTCTGCAACCTGCTTTGGAGTTTTGCAACTTCTTCTTTCAAATTCTTGATGATTTTCTCCGAGGCTAATTCGCGGGTAGAACTTCTAGCGAGAGAAGCGTGGAATGCATCACGCAATACTCCCATCTCTAGAAGCTTTGTTCTCAACTCGTCTTTTAGCTGATTGCGTTGGCGAGATTCGCGAATACTGTTAGTAATGCCACCGATGCCATCTTTGAGAACACCAAAAACACCAGGAATCATACCTATCCCCACTATCCCAAGAATGATCCGAAACATTTGTAAGCCCGGCTGCTCAAGAAACTCTTGGATTTCGAATGGCCATTCATAGATTAGGGTCAAATAAAAACATAGGCCAAGGAAGAAAATGCGAACCACAAACTGGCGAAATGTAGAGATGACAAGCTCAGCGATTGAACCAGGCATGCCAATAACGTCAAGCTTATCTTCAAGATCAGCTATCTCACTCCGTATCCGTCCCACAGCCACTTCTGCAGCAGTTGGATGGATGGGAGTATCGGTATCTACGGGCGTTAACTCGCGTTGGCGCACAAAGAACTTGGTATTACAGTATTCGCATACGACCCTATCGCTGTGGGCTGGAACATCTAGGGTGCCGCCGCACGCCAGGCATTCAATAGATACTAATTCAGTCATATGAGCAGCTTGATCCAATGGTTTACACCACAAGAAACTTGGGAAGGGTCGTGCTTACTTACTAGTATAGAGATAAACATACCAAAGTCAACATCCATATTCTGCCCTTCGGACAGGAGTTCGGACAATGTCAGAGAAAAAATAGTTTCAGTTTGAACGGAACATCACGAACGATGCACTCCAGGCGGGAGTGAAGCAGCCCCCAGTTACCAAGCCAGATCGCCACACCACACACGCCATGAACGGTTCATCAAGATATCACAGATTTGCTTCTTGGTAGTGAAGTGTAGCAATCTCATTCGGCTTCAGGCTAGCAGTCGAAGAAATTATTCCCCCAAAACCCCTAAGTGATATTCATTCCTGGCAAAAAGAATTCTGAAGAAAATCGCCCCTATCACTTATTCGGATTACGTGCAGCTTTTGTCAGCTGTTCCTGGTTTTTATCTATCGATTCCAATTTATCTTAAAATCATGCGATCGCTGCGGCGCTCACCTGTGTCATCTCCTCAGCGATGGTCCCCAGCCCGCCGGCCTGCGGTACTGCGTCATTTCGGCAGCGTTCGATTTTGATCCAAGCGAAGAATGATACAATTCCAGCGAATTCAATAGTTTTTGGCACATGCCGCGGAGGCAAACATGACAGCAGAATCCAGCCTTTCTTTTATCATCATTACCCTTGCCCTTGTGTTCTACTCAATTGGAGTCTGGAGCGAACGTTTCGCTGGGGTGCTGAAACACTGGCATCTAGCTTTCTTTTGGCTGGGATTGGTATGCGATACCTGGGGAACTGGCATGATGATAGAGATGGCTGGAGGGTTGGGCTTCGACCTTCACGCAGTCACTGGAGCCTTAGCAATTGCTTTGATGCTCATCCATGCCGTCTGGGCAACGGTCGTCTTAATTCGCAAAGATCAGAATGCCATCAACAATTTTCACAAATTCAGCGTCATCGTTTGGCTAATTTGGCTGATCCCGTACTTCAGCCCGATGATCTTTGGCATGAGCAGCTGAGACATCCCCTAAGCCGCTACCAGCGCATCCATCATCAAAGCTAAGAAAATAAACGCCAGGTACATACTGGAGTGACGGTACATCTTCCAGGCAATTTTGTTGCCGCCGCGCTTCCACACCTTCCAGGCCGAATAGAGCAGCAGCACACCCAGGACAATCGCAGCCGCAAAATAGATACTGCCCCCCAAACCAAACAACGGGAGCAGCAGCGTCAAACCAACCAACTCAACGGTGTAGATGAAGATCTGCCAGCGAGTCTCCTTTTCGCCGCGGATCACAGGCAGCATGGGCACACCGGCGCGGGCATAATCCTTTTGACGGACGATGGCTAAGGCCCAGAAATGGGGCGGGGTCCACATGAAGACAACGGCGAACAAGAAAAGAGCAGGGATGTTCAGACTCCCCGTCGAGGCTGCCCAGCCCACCAAAGGGGGAATTGCTCCCGCACCGCCACCGATAACGATATTCTGCACGGTGGTTTTCTTCAAGAAGATGCTGTACAGCAGTACATAATAGATGATCCCTGCCAGGGTGAGCAGCGCTGCCAACAAGTTAACAAAAGCCGCCATGAGATAGAACGACGTCAGCGCCATAGCCACACCGAAAGCCAGTCCTTCTCCAGGGGTCAGGCGTCCCGAGGGGATGGGACGTTTTTGCGTGCGCTGCATCTTGATATCGTCATAGCGGTCGATATACTGGTTGATGGCACTGGATCCTCCCGCGGCCATGAAGCCCCCCAGCAGCACCCAAAAGGTGAGCTGGAGTGATGGCCAGGCCTTTGCACCGATGACCATCCCGGCGAAGGTGGTCACTAACAGCAAGGCGACGACGATGGGCTTGGTCAGCGCCAGGAAATCGCGCAATAGATGCGTACGCTGTTTTGATTCTGCGGCTTCTCTGAGTTCGTCTTCTTTAGTCCGTGCGGCGCGCCCTACGAATAGCACTTGTGCAGCCAACGCCACCCAAATGGCGATGGCCGAAAAGCCGTGCAGAACGATCAAATGGAGTGGGAAATCGCGGATGATTTTTATCCCGCCCATCATGGACTGCAAATAAAACAGCAGCACCACAGCTGTGGTAGATACCAGGATGGGCGTGTTGCGGCGCTGTGAACGCCAGGCACCTCGCAGAAGAACGACCATCAATATGCCCACCAGGGCAACGATCAGGCGGTGGGACATGGCCAACCATGCCCATGGGGTTGTGGGAATCAGACTGCCTTGTTCACATAAGGGCCACCACGAACAGGCCGAGGTTGCCCCGGTCACACGAACGATGATGCCGCTGACCAACAAGAGCAGCATGGCACTGAGAGTAAATAACGAAAGCCGCGCGAAAGGGGATTGGTAAGACAATTTCTTGAATCTTATCCAATTGTCACTCTGAGCCGCCGACGCCGAAGGCGGGTCTTTGGCCGCCGAGCGAAGAGTCTCCCGCACTTCGTGCGGAGATTCTTCGTGCCCAACAGGGCACTCAGAATGACAGAAAAGTTTTTCATTATTGCGATCGCTCATTCCATACTCTCCCTGCGCACGTAGATGGGATAGCCAACCAGCAAGATCAGCGCAAAAGAGAACCACTGCACTGCGTAGCCCAGGTGCGGACCTTCGCTCAATGTCAAGTTAGGCTCGGAACGATAGGGCATTTCTGTCCAGGCGGAGTCAGGAGCTTGTTGGATGTACACCGGCAAAAGGTCGTAAGACATTTGCGCGGTAATGCGTTCGATATCAGCCAGGTGCCAGGCGGAGAGAGTCTCTCCGGGCATGGGCGTTGGGTCCACGCGGGCGCCGAAGTCGGGTCCGCTTTGGGAAGCGCGGATCACGCCATTCACGGCAACCAACCCAGGTTCTAGATAGTCGCTCCACTGCTCTGGTGCCAGGTCTTCCAGGGGAATCCAACCCCGGTCGACCAGGATCACCTGATCGCTTCCATCAATTTTCAAAGGGGTCAACAAATGCACCCCAGGGCTGTCCTTCCAAACCTGGTTGCGCAGCGCAACCTCAACAGAGTGATCATACTCCCCACGCACAATGATCTGGCGGAACTCCATTTCGGCGATATCATCAGGGATTTCATCAGCATTCAAATCGAGGGCGGGTTGACTGGTTTGCGTCAGCACACGCGCATTGAATGTACGGCGCTGTTCCAGTCGATCAAGCTGCCAGACCCCCAGGCGCGCCAGAACGCCTACCGCGAGAACTGCAATGAGAGTGGTGATAATCCATTTTCGGCTAAATAAGGTTTTGATCACAAATAGGTTTCCCTCCCGAGAATACTATGCTTCGATCAACTGATCGGATTTCTTGTTGCGCTCCTTCATTGGAAAGATCAGCAAACTATAAATGAATAAAAATACAGCTGTTGGCGGGGCTGCCAGTAATAATGCCTGTATCCTGGATTTCGCCGTGGTGCCTACACGCACATCCAGCCCCAGATAACGCGATGGTTGAAACGAACATTGATAGGCAAATTTGTCAGCTTGCTCCAAGATTATGCTGCCGCTGGACCCGGCTGGCACCCAGATGGGGCCAAGCTGGTGATCGACGGAATCCTGGTTGACCACCTGCAAGACATCCCCTACCACGAATACCATCTCATCAGGGATGGTGGGGGTTTCTTCTCCAGCAGCAACGCGTTCGGCGGTGCCGTCGGGGATAACAAGCTCAATAGTTTGGGGGACGCGGTCGCTTTTCTCTCTAAGCAAAAGATAAGCGCCCTCGTTAATTGCACCCACCAGGATAATGGAAATGAACAATATAATGGCTATGCGCAAGACAATGATCTTTTTATTTGCCTGCATCTTTACCCCTCCCCCAGCAAGTGAGAGATATCATCAGCCATGGCATCGGCCTCCATACCAAAGGGGAATGTCAGGGTGAGATTGCTGTCAGCATCGACTACGTACACGCGCGCCGTGTGGTCAACCAGATACCCTGCCGCGCTGCCGACATCTTGCTTCTCATAAAAGACGCCAAAGATATCATAAACTTCATCCAGGGCTTCCTGTGATCCACTTAAGGCGACAATATGGGGATCAAAGGCCGTCACGTAGGCACCCAGCAGGTCAAGGGTGTCGCGCTCGGGATCGACGGTCACAAATGCGAAGCGCACCCGGTCGGCGTCCTCACCCAGGCTCTGGATTACCTGCTTATAATCATAGAGCGTGGTCGGGCAGACATCGGGGCAATGAGTGTAGCCAAAGAAAAGCAGCACGACGTTGCCGCGCTGCTCAGATAATCGGAAGGTCGATCCATCGGCCGCCTGGAGAGTGAAATCCGCCGCAGGGGCTGGTGGGTCGATCACTGACCCCTGGAAGACGTAGGGTGTAGAAAAGACAAGTGAACCGACTACTACCAGGCTGATTCCTACTAGCAAACCTGCACATAATTGGAGAAAACTTTTTCTGCCCATGATAAAAAATTTGGACACCGATAAACGCGGAATAACGCTGATAGTTTTACCATATCTGCGTCAATCTGCTGTCAATTACCCTGCCACAGTTCCAATCAAGTACAACGCCGGATAGAAGAAGATCCACACCACGTCGACGAAGTGCCAGTAGACGGCGCAGGCTTCTACAGCCCAGTGTTCTTCGGCGGAATAGTGTCCGTTACGGCCGTTGCGATAGACCACAGCCAGAAAGATCACGCCGGTCAACACGTGGAAGGCGTGAAAGCCGGTCATTGTATAAAAGATCGAACCAATTACGCCGTCCGATGCTTTGAAGGGCGCCACCTGCCACTCGACGCCAACCACACCAACCAGGAAGATCACGCCCAGAACCAGGGTGATCAAGGTGTCGCGCAGAAAGCCCGTCCGGTCGCCGTGGGCCATGGCCGTTTCGGCGCGGTTCATAAAGAAACTACTAATCAGCAGTACCGAGGTGACAACAAGGCCCAAAGTCTGGTCGAGATGAGGGCGGCTGTCTCCCAATAAATAGAATCGGGAAATTAATAATCCTGCAAAGACAAAGGCATCGGACAGGATGAACAGCCAGAGTCCCAAACGATTGTTGCTTAATTTTGAACGGTACTGAGCAGTTACACCCATGGTTCCTTCACTCATTCGTGACTCTCCTCATCTGAAAACAATCGTGGCAGATGCATATAATTGGTGACAACATAATAAGCTTTCAAAATGGCGATACCGATCAAGATCGAATACCAAGGTGCGCCGACCCAAGCGATGAAAAATTCACCGATGGTCAGCACGGCCAGGATGATCAAGACGAAGACGCCCATTTGATAGGCTTGTTTTTTTCCGTTTTCTTCCATTTCAAACTCCAATTTGTTCGTAGTGACGCACGTGTGTGCGTCGAAACATTGACGGGCACTCTTGTGCCCTACTACAAACTTAGTCAGTTGCAGCAGGTTCGGGGGCAGAATTCAAGCTGGTGTACACAGAATCAGCCAGACCGTAGTCATAAGGCTCACCCAACACTTCGAAGGGCTGGTCAGCATAATTATGTTCTGGTACCGGTGAGGGCAGCTGGAACTCAGGGGAACGCGATCCCCAGGGATTGGCCTTTGCAACTTCGCCCCGTTTTGCGCTATCCAACAAGTTGAAGATGAAGATCGCCATTGCCACAGCAATCACAAAGCCCGCAATGGTGACAGCCATCTGGCCGCCCTGGATGCCCAAGGCGGGGTCATAGTCCACGATGCGGCGGCGCATGCCCAGCAAGCCAATCTGCATCTGACCCAGCGACTGAACATAGAATGCAGGCAGCATCAGCCAGAAGTGCAATTTACCCAGCTTCTCGTTGTACATGCGGCCGGTCATCTTGGGATACCAGTAATAGAGGGCGGCGATAAAGGGGAACAAGAAACCGCCGAACATTGTGGCGTGGAAGTGGCCCACAATCCAGTAGGTGTCGTGCAGGAATAAGTCGGTTGCCACAGTTCCATTGGGCGGACCGCTGAGACCACCCAGCAAGAAGATCGAAATGGCGCCCAACACAAAGAGCATGGGGGTTTGGAAGGTCATCTTGCCGCGCCATAACGTACCAACCCAGCTAAAGAATTTGACTCCCGTAGGGACAGCCACCAGCAGCGTGCTGAACATGAAAGGCACCCGCAAGTAAGTTTCCATACCTGAGGCAAACATGTGATGCGCCCAAACAAAGAAACCCACTAAAGCGATAGCCATAGAGGAGAGCGCCACCCACTTGTAACCGAACAAAGGCTTACGCACGAAGACCGGCAGCAGCTCGCTGATAATACCCAGGCCGGTCAGAATGAATACATAGACAGCCGGATGTGAGTAAAACCAGAACAGGTGCTGGAAGAGGATCACATTACCGCCCTGCGTTGGGTCAAAGAAGGCCATACCAAATAGGCGTTGGAACATAACCATCTGGAAAGACAGGGCAATGAGCTGCGTGGCGGTCAGGCTGATCAGGGATGTCGCCAGCGCAGTCCAAACAAAGATGGGCATGCGGAACATCGTCATCCCAGGGGCGCGCATCTTGAAGATGGTGACAATGATATTCAATGAGCCCAGGATCGATGAAAGCCCAAAAATGTATACACCCAGGAAGAAGAACTGCATCCCCAAGGGGGCATTATTGCTCAACGGGGGGTAAGCCGTCCAGCCAGTGTCAAAGCCGCCGAAGAAAATACTGCTCAAGAGCACGATTCCACTGGGAACATTCAGCCAGAAGGCAAAGGCATTCAGGCGCGGGAAAGCCATATCGCTGGCACCGATCATCAAGGGCACCAGATAATTGGACATGGCGCCCACACCGAGCAGGATCCCCATGATCATGACAATTCCATGCAAGCTCATGAAAGAGTTGTACAAGTCGGGCTGCAGGAATTGGATATCAGGGGCGGCTAGTTCGGTGCGGAAGATCAGAGCAAATGATCCGGCGAAAACGATCATCACCAAGGCCCAAATCCCATATTGGATACCAATAACCTTGTGGTCAAAGGACAGTGCGAGATATTTCTTGAACCCAGTCAGGCTGGGGTCGCTGTGATGCTCGTCGCTGGTAGGTTCACCTTTGGCCCATTTGAGCCAGTCATCCACGGAGCCAATGCCGTACATAAAGGCCAGTGCCCCGAACAATAGGCCCACAACCCACACAGGTTCAGGGTTCCAGACCGGGATCCCCATGAGGAGGCGGATCAACATAGTCAGACCCATGCCGATCAGGGTACCGACGACCAGGGCGATCAGGCCGCGGAACAAGCTCAGGGATAGGATATTTGTGCTTTTGTTTTCTTCCATGCGCTAAAACTCCAATATTGATTTTGAAGGTTTGTAATAGAACACGTCGCCGAAGGCGGGCCGTTGGCCAGTGCTCGGACGCACTCTCGTGCGTCACTACAAACACAGGAGCATATTTTATTCGTGTAAACTCTTAATGAACTCGATAATATCGGAAATCTGCTCGTTAGTGAGATTCTCGCTCAATGCGGGGGGCATTGCGGGCGGGAACCCTTCGACGATGCGCAGCATTGGGTCGGTGATGGATTCGTAGATGTATTCATCATCCACTATTACCGAGGTGCCGTCTTCGAGGGCTTCCTGACTGCCATACACATTGAGCCAGGTCGGGCCGACCAGCTCGGAGCCATCGGTAGAGTGACAGGTCAGGCAGGCATTTTGTTCAGCCCAGAGGCGGCCGCGCTCCACGGGATCATCTGGGATCAGGGCAGCTTGCTCTTCGAGCCAGGATGCAAAATCCGCTTCTTCCATGATGATGACAGGGGCCGTCATATAGGCGTGCTGCGTACCACAAAGTTCCGCGCAGCGGGTGGTGAATTCACCGGTCTCAGTGGGAGTAATTCGCATATCTCGAACCATATCACCGGGGAGCACATCCTGCTTGATGCGGAATTCAGGCACCCAGAAGGAATGGATCACATCGGTTGATGAGAGACGTAAAACTGTCTGTTGGTCAACGGGCAGCACTAAGGTGGTCGAAACAACATCGTAATCAGGGTACTCAAAGCGCCAAGCCCATTGGGAGCCAATCACATCGACTTCCAAAGCCAAGGGGTCGACGCGCTCGACGTCGCCCAGCACTTGAGCGCCCAAAAAGGAGAAATATAGAACAACTCCCAGGGGAACGATAGTCCAAATAATTTCTAAGGGGGTATTTCCTTCGATGTGATCGCCGTCCTCGGTATCGCCTTTCTTACGGCGGAATACCACGATGCTGTAGACCATGAAGCCAACGATCAAAGCAAAAAGAAATGCAATCACCTTGAAGTGCAGATCAAAGAGCCAGTCGATACCCACAGCTTGTAAGCTGGCTTGCGCAGGCAGCAACTCCACTTGCTCAAGACCAAAGATTCCTAGCACTGTAAGTACAGCTACAAAAAGTGTTGCAAAGATGAAATGTTTCATAAATTCACTCGTATCAAATGAATGCTATTTTTGACTCAGGCGCTGGCCCAAGATAAATGCAACAATCAGCAGAATAAATGCCACTACTGTAAATAAGACGCCCGCCAGGCCAGAAAAGGCAGATTCAGTTTCCGGTTCGGGAGTAGATTCGGGATCTACTTCAAGCGCGTCCCAGCTCATGATAAAGGCAACCAGGTCATTAATTTCGCTGTCAGCGAGCGGTCCGCCATTTTCCTGACTCCAGGCTGGCATCGGTGAACCGTCAACACCGCGTTCGATGGTCGCCTTGATGGATAGGTCGGCGCGGAAGGAAGGCCATGATTTCGCCAAAGTCGCTCCAATGCGCCCCTCCCCACTGGTTCCATGACAGATAGAACAGTTTTGATCGTACAGCACGGCGCCCTGATTGGGATCGCCTTCCACGTCAGGGACGGGGGAGATCTCTGGGCGTGCAGTAGCTGTGAGTTGAGGAGTAATTTGGGGAGCTCCACCAGTTTGCCAACTGAGGATATAGTAGACCACGGCCTCAATTTCTTCATTTGAGAGCGGCCCGCCATTTTCCTGACTCCAGGCTGGCATCGGTGAACCCTCAACTCCTTTGGCGATGGTATCAATTGCCACCAGGTCTGGGCGGATGGAGGGCCAATCTTTGGATAAGGTAGCACCAACGCGGCCTTCCCCATCGGCACCGTGGCAAACGGCGCAGTTTTCAGCATATATCTGAGCGCCAAGCTGCCATTGGGCGTCGTCCTCTTCCTGGGCAGCAACACTGAACCAAGAGAAAGAAATTAACAAAAACATAACAATAGACAAAACTGTGAGAAATATTCCGAAGGAATATCTCGGGGATTCTTCACTCCGCTCCGCGTCGTTCAGAATGACACCATTTAAGTGTTTTCTGGCCATAAAATCACCCTATTTTTGTGCCAACAAGAAGGCAACCAGATCGTCTAATTCGCCCTGGCTGATGGTTTCAGCAAAGGTTTTGAGCATCAGGTCGTCGTAACCTTCTACTATAAAGGCTGCGGGGTTGACGATGGCTTCGCGAATATATTCTTCAGCGGAGTAGCCTTCAACCCGAGAGGCAGCAGTCTCGCCAATGGTTGTCAGGTTGGGACCGACAGCACCGACGCTGATGCCTTCGATGGCGTGACATCCTGCACAGCCGTTGTTGTTATAAAGCAACAGACCGCGGGCTACAGGATCTTCCAGTTCTTCAGCGCTGAGTTCAGCAGAAGGAAGCTCAACCAGTTCGACATCACCAGTGGCGGTCGCTTGCCAGTTGAGGATAAAGGCGGCCAGGGTTTCAATCTGATCTTCACGGAGAGGTCCACCAAATTGATCAGACCAGGTCGGCATGGCGGGGCTTCCAGCGCCAGGATATAGATCAGGTCGAGTCGAAACCTGGCGGCCAGTAGAAACTGTAGCAATGATGTAATCCTCGAGGCTTCCCTGCCAACCAACCTCGGCAATACGAGCCTGGAAGAAATGGGCATCATTGAGCGGCGGCGCCAAGCCGGGAACGCCCTCACCGCGTAGACCATGACAACCTCGACAGTTTATCTCGAAGAGTTCAGCACCGACTTCGATCCTTTGTGCAGCCTGATATTTCACAAATTCTTCCATGCGCTTCTCTTCGTTGAAGCCCACGTAAAGCAGGATGAAGCCGGTTACGGCAATCAAGATCGAGCCTAAGAAAATTTCAAGTTGTACGCGAGACATAAGATTCCTTTTTAATGATCGCGGTCGTGGTCGCGGTGCAAGAATATGTGCTGCTCGTACGATTTGCGATCGCCACTCTCAGCATCGGTCCAGACGATACGTGGGGTAACCTTCATCAAGTCCGCTTGCCACTCCTCGATGACCATGACAGCTTCGACCTCGGGCAGTTTACCGGCATCGGCAGCAGCATTGACCATATGGCTGTATTCGACGAAGACAGCTTCCAATTCAGGGCAGCCCCATAACAACTCCGAGCACATATCCTCGGTATCGGTCACGTTGACCTCGTAGATACCAGGCTGCAACTGCTCAAAGGGGATCGCTCTCAGTTCCCCTAAGCCCTCCTCAGGCGCTAAATCTTGAATGATACGCGTCGCTGCAGGTGTCTCGATGGCGTATTCTGGGAGCCCCATATAACTGAGCACTACCAATGCCAGTGTCGACAACAGGCCAATTGCTATTGCAACGGGGCGCTTGTGGGCTTCGCGATGTGGGTTGCGATCGATATAAGGCACCACAAATAGAAAACCAAAAATAATCGTTGGCAGGATGATACCCATCAAGGTTTTATCGCCCATTTTTAGCATGCCTTGCAACCACCAGAAATACCAGGGAGCCTTGGTATCCAGAGGGGTTTGTTGAGGGTTAGCAATATTCTCTAAGGGCGCCTCATAGAAAAAGACCGACAATAAGACCACCGCAAATAGACCCAAGCTAGTTAGAAAGACTTCGTGGGTGAGCAAATCAGGGAGCAAATCCAGACGTTGCTTGGCTTCCTTGGTCACTTCTTTGGGTAATCCTTCTCGTTCATATTTTGCCGGCAAGGAAATACTGTGTTCACGAGCCACTTTGTAGTAATGAATACTCAGCATCCAGATGACAATTCCAGGCAGGAGAACGATATGCAACAAATAGAAACGCAGCAATCCTCCGGCACCGATATCCGGTGCGCCACGAAGAAGCAGATTGACCTCAGTGCCAAATAGAGGAGCCGCTTCGGCCATGCTGGTACCGATGGTCACCGCCCAATAGGCTAGTTGATCCCAAGTCAGTAGGTAACCAGTAAAACTCAAGCCCAACGTAACAAGCAAGAGCACAACACCCGTCAGCCAGGTGAAGGAGCGCTCTTTCTTATAAGAGCCGGTCAAGAAAGTGCGCAGCATGTGCAGCACCGTAAAGATAACCATGCCCTCCGCGCCGAGTCTGTGGAGATCGCGCATCAGCTTGCCAAAGGGCACATTGCTCATCAAGTTAAGGATCGAATTATAGGCCTCCTCGGGCGAGGGCGTATAAAAGATCATCAAAATCAAGCCAGTGATAATCTCCACGGCTAAAAAGAAAACTGTAAAGAATCCCAACCGCCAGGTATGCGTGAAGATGGTGCTCGCCCGTTGATAGAACTTGGGACGAATGTGGAACATGAAGCTGGTGACATGCACTTTGTAGCGCGGATTGGGTTTTTCTGTGGGGGGATCGCCACGCAACAAGGCGCGCAACTCGTTGATGCTGAGACCCGCGGTGATAATGCGCACACGATTGTCGATGGCGGTTTTGGCGTTTTCAAATAATTCGCTGAAATTTAATGATTTGAGCATGGAATGCCTCCCGGCATCTCAGGAGTGGGGTTGGCCGTTGATCTTCGCGCCTGTATCTACACGAATAAGGTAATCTTTGCCCTCGGGGACATTGAGAGCAGAACCATCCGCGGGGGTTTCGGCAACCACCTCACCGGTATCTGGATCAACCGCCTGAACCACGAAGACATCCAGATCGCGTGGTGCGGGTCCCTGGATGAAAGATCCATCCGTCTCGAACTGCGATCCATGGCAAGGGCAGATGAATTTAACTTCCTGGTCGCTCCAGTTATACAGACATCCCAGATGGGTACAGACTTTATATATGGCTTTGATACCTTCTTCGGTATTCGCCAACCAGAGTTTCACTTTTGGAAAATTGACAGGGGGAGACCCGATTGTAGGAAGCTCGGAGAGCTTCCCTACAGTGAAAAGACCGCCAAATTCCCCTTCTCGAAAACGGGGCATGGCGAAGAAATAGGTTACCCCAGCGATATCAACAAAGAAGAAGCCCAGTGTTGCCAACCAGGCTAGATTCAAGAATTCACGGCGATTGACCGCAGTTCTTGTCTCTACAGTTTCCTCAGTCATAGGTGCTCCTATCATTGGTA
>CAZLNX010000122.1:0-16310 GCA_964560795.1 uncultured Anaerolineales bacterium
TTGCACGAAACATCAATATCTGCAATAATATAGATGCCCTGCCCAGGGTACCCCCCTTACTCTGGGTGGGGTCTTTTTTGGGGTCATATCTCGAACAAACCCAAAGTAAACCCATGAACATAATCATCACCGACCTCGAAGGCACCCTCACCACCGGCTCGAGCTGGCGCGGCTTCCGCAGCTACTTCAAGCAGCATTACAGCTCGCTGGCCTACAATCTGTTTTTAACCCGCTTCCTGCCACGCTTTCCCCTGATGAAGTTGGGTCTGCTCAATCGCATGAAAACGTTGACTGCCTGGCTGCAAGCAGAGATTGCTCTGATGAGGGGTATGCCCATCGGAGCCGTCCACGCCATGGCAGAATCGGTGGTGTATCAAGAGATGTGGCCTAAATGCCGCCCGGATGTGCTCTCCGAACTGGAGCATAAACGCCTGGCCGGAGCGCAGATCGTGGTGGTCTCCAGCGCGTACCAGCCCATCGTGGAAGCCTTCGCCCGCAAGATGGATGCCAAGGCCATCGGCACGTCATTGATTTATGAAGGCGGAAGGCTTGCAGGCCTGGCGCTGCCGGTCAATACGGATCAGTAAAAAGTTGAAAAAGTGCGTGCGCGCTACCCTGAGGCCCGCATCGTGGCTGCTTATGGGAACACCATATCCGATTTGCCGATGCTGGAGATGAGCGAGCAGCCGGTGGCGGTGTACCCTGATGCAAAGCTGCGCCGCGTAGCAGAGAGGCGAGGATGGCGCGTGATGCCTGCCAGTTACCGTAGATAGCACAATCATTTATAATGTCAACGTAGAAACTGCCCACCAGAGAATTCCATGAACATATTACAAATAGCTCGATAGCCCGTAGCGTAGCACTTCTGAGAACAGGAGGAACCGATGGCTGAGAAAATTCTTATCGCAACCAATGTTCAGAAGACACAACAAAGGCTGACCGCAATCCTGCTGAAAAACGGTCATGATGGTACATCCGCAGAAGATGGTCAGGAGGCTTTAGAAATCCTCGAGAAAGAAGAGATCGATGTGGGATTGGTTTCGCTCGATCTGCCGGAAGTGGACGGCATCGAATTTCTTCGAAGGGCTGGGGATATTTCCCCTACGACGAAGATCATTCTAATGGCAAAGAAAAGCACGACGGAATCAATGATCGCTGCGATCAGATATCAGGCTCATGATTATTTCATCGATCCTTTTGACCCCCAAGAGATATTGAGCAGCGTCACCAGGGCACTGATGCAGCACAAGAAAGAGAAACGCGCCCGCGTCTTCGTTGAGCAGCTTGAGAAGATATTGCAGCAAATGAAAGATGAATTGGGGTATACCGACATTCCAAAAACACCCCTACACACTGTCTCCTTACCTGGCAATGTGTCGCTTGACATGGCGCGCCGTGAGTTATGGAGCGGTTCTATTTGAGAGAGGTTGACACCATCAGAGGGAAAACTCCTGGAGATATTCGTGAAGAATTGGGGACAGGTACTTACTCATGCCAATGTGGTATTCATGATCCAGGGATATGAAGTGGATGAGATCGAAGCACCAGAAATACTTAGGCCATTGATCAGCCGATTGCGTAAAAAGCTGTCGAGTTTCCCAGGTGGGGAAAAGTGGATCAGCAGTGTGAGAGCTACGGGTTATGTGTTCGATCCAGTTATGACAAAGTGATGGGGATCAATCTTGTTGTTCGTAGATCATCCTTCGAAGAAGGATCACCTTTGCTAGATATTCAACAACCTTGCTATGATATACTCATGAAAGAAAAAAACCTCGCCAGGATGCCGTCTGCGAGGGATGGCCTCAGCGTTGTGGGGACGCCTCGGCGGTCGTATTCTACCGAAGGGGTTTACCAGGCGCAAGGGGACGGAAATCATTTTGGTTAGCACACGTCCATGACCGACCACATCTTCATCTCCTACTCCAAAATAGACAGCGATTTTGCCCACAAGCTGGCCGATGACCTGATCGTAGCCGGATTCAAAATTTGGATTGACTGCTCTATTGGCGGGGGAGAGCAGTGGCGGGAGACCATTGAGAAGAACCTGAAAACTGCCGGTGAAGTCATCATTGTGGTTTCGCCCAACTCGATGGCCTCGGAGTGGGTCAAACATGAAGGTTCATTAGCCTATGGGTGGGAGAAGAAACTTTATCCGATATTGATTGATCCTGTTGAATCACTTCCTCCATGGTTGGATGAATATCAGTGGATCGACTTTGTCAACACATCTTACAAAATTGCTTTCGATGCCCTAGTTACCGCTCTCACACCCCCAAACCCCATCCAGGATTTACTTGATCAGCAGGTATATGCATATGAGCAAACTGGGGAGCTGATCGGTGAGGCGCTCCTGAGAGTCATTTACGAAGGGCGGAAAGACCTAAAAACCAGTACTGTTGCCGCTGAATTGATTCGTAAAAGCAAGAAAACTCATGAAAGAACCTACCAACGCCGAAAGCGACGGAACCGAATATTGCTCGTCGTTTCACTAGTTGCTGGCGCGTTAGCCATCATAGCAACCATATTCGGTCTACAATTTAGAACTCAAGCACGTACCGCGAGAGCTGGTCAACTGGCAACCTTGGCATTAAACAAACTGGAGTCTGAACACGATCTTGCTTTGTTGCTCAGCTTGGAAGCCATAAGTCTTAGGGATAGCGCGTTTTCACGTGATAGTTTGCTTACTTGTGTTGAACACAACCCAAATCTGCTACGTATCTTGCAAGGTCATCGTGGGGCTGTCAATAGTGTTGCATTTAACCCTGATGGAGACATTTTGGTTAGTGGTAGTTCGGATGGTACGTTTAGATTTTGGGATCCATATACGGGTGAACAGATTGGGGAACCACTAAGCAATAGCGACGGCGGAATATACAGCCTAGCGTTCAGTCCTGATGGAGATCTATTGGCCAGTGGAAGTGATAGTGACATTATTGTATGGGATTATCGGAAACGAAAGCAGCTTTACAGATTTTCAATTGATGAAAATAAAAATGAATATGGGCCTGTAACTGGCCTTGTTTTTAATCCTGGCGGTGAATTATTAGCCGGTGGTTATGCCGATGTAACAACCCGAATATGGAATTTAGACTCAGGTATTCTAGAAAAGAAATTTTTATATGATGATTATAGACCGGTTATCAATATAGCTTTCATCCAAGAAGGACAAGTTTTGGTTAGTAGCGGCTCGCTAGGTCAGGTTTACTCACACTATATTGATTCGGGGAATCCGCTTGAAAGTAATCTCTATGGATACTATTTAACTGTTAGTCCAAATGGAAATTACTTTGCTGGCAGTGATGTAGATGATATCCAATTGTGGGATTTAGATACTGGAAATCAAATTGGTGAGCCCTTAACCGGTCACATGGATTGGATAAGGACACTTACTTTTAGTCCCGATAATCAAATGTTAGCTAGCGGGAGTGAAGATGCTACGATTCGCCTTTGGGATATCCACGCCAAAGAGGAGATAGGACATCTTACAACTGGTCATAATGGTTCTATCAATAGTATTGTTTTCAGCCCCAATGGTGACTTACTAGTCAGCGGCGGAGAAGATGGCACCATTCGCGTTTGGGTTCCTCCGATAGAAGGTAAAGACCAAGAACTGTTAGCATCCAGACATATCCGTCAATTATTAGCTGATCTCCCAAATTATTTATCGGGTTTAGCATTTGGCTGTGTTGGAAATCGTGAGAAAGCTACGCACGAATGCACTCAAGTTGTAGCCAGCGGGAGTGGCGATTCTCGAATCCGCTTATGGGATCCAACAACGAGGAAACAAATCGGCGATCCCTTTGGTGAAAATACAGGCAAGTATGTGAGTGTGGCCATCAATCCTGCGGGAGCGTTGCTAGCAAGTGGTGATTGTGATGGTTCAATACGCTTTTGGGATCCAATGACGCATCAACCTAAGGGGAAAATCGTGGTTGGGGATGAAGATGAATGTGTGTATAAGATGGCATTCAGCCCTGATGGCCAATATCTGGCTTGTATCCATGGGATTGGGGGTATTGTAAGTTTATGGGATCTAAACTCTGGGCAAGATATTACTCAGCTATATAATTCGAATAGTGCCGGAGATATCATCTTCAGCCCAAATGGAGAATGGATCGCGGGTAGCGCTGGGGAATATCAGAGTAATTTCATCTCATTTAGAATTTGGGACCTGGATAGCAGAGAGCAAATTGTTGAACTAAATACTGATCATATGCTTTATTCTATCGTTTATAGCCCAAGTGGGAACGATTTGGTAAGCGGAGATGGAGATGGAGCGATCCGCTTTCGGGATCCAAATACTGGTGATGAAATTGGCGAGAAAATAATTGCACACACCGATTTTGTCTCCAGTTTATGCTTTAGCCCAAATGGTCAGTTTTTGGCCAGTGGAGGAGCTGATGGTGCAGTAAAGTTATGGGATCCAGAGAGTGGTCAGCAAATTGGAGAAATATTGGCTATTCATGAGGAAAGCATGTGGACTCAAGTAGACTTTAGTACGGATAATAATTGGATGGCTAGTGCTGGAGAAGATGGGAAAATCTATTTGTATGACATGAACATTGAATCTTGGAAGGAAAAAGCCTGTGAACTTGCCGGCCGTAATCTGAACTTGACAGAGTGGCAGGTCTATTTCCCTAACGAAAAATACCGCATCACTTGCCCTCAATGGCCAACGGGGGAATAACTTATGCCCACACCTGAAGAACAAGCCAGAGAGATCATTGACCAGAAGCTGATCGCCGCCAGCTGGGTGGTGCAGGATTTCAAGCAGCTCAACCTGGGCGCGGGACCCGGTGTGGCGGTGCGCGAGTTTATGACCACCAGTGGGCCTGCAGATTATGTGCTTTTCGTGGACCGCAAGGCGGTGGGCATTGTAGAGGCCAAGAAGGCCGGTACCACCCTTAGTGGAGTCTTCGAGCAGTCGGCCAAATATATGACCAGCTTCCCGGCGGACATTCCGCACGTCGAACTTCCGCTACCTTTCAGCTACGAGAGCACCGGGTTCGAGACACTCTTCGTTGATCTGCGGGATCCCGACTACCGTTCACGGCGGGTGTTCCACTTTCACCAGCCGGAGACGCTGCGGGAGTGGCTGACCCAGCCTGATACACTCCGTGGTCGTTTACGGGAGATGCCGGAGCGATACCCACTAATCACAGAAGGCTTGTGGGATGCCCAAATCGAGGCCATCACCAGCCTGGAGCAGTCTTTCGCGCAGAATAAGCCGAGAGCGTTGATCCAGATGGCGACCGGCAGCGGCAAGACCTTCACAGCGGTTAGTTTTGTCTACCGGCTGATCAAGTTCGCCGGGGCCAGACGGGTGCTCTTCCTGGTGGACCGCAATAACCTGGGGAAGCAGACCCTGCGGGAGTTCCAGGGCTATATCACGCCCGATGACGGACGCAAGTTCACCGAGTTGTACAACGTCCAGCGGCTGACGTCCAATGTGATCGACCCGGTCTGCAAGGTGACCATCACCACCATCCAGCGGCTGTATTCGATGCTCAAAGGCGAGGACTACGAGGAAGAGAACGAAGAGCCGTCCATGTTTGAGCTGGGCCTACAGGGCGATGAAGATCCCAAAACCGTGGCATACAACCCCGAGATCCCCATCGAGACCTTTGATTTCATCATCACCGACGAGTGCCACCGCTCGATCTATAATTTGTGGCGGCAGGTGCTGGAGTATTTCGACGCTTTCCTGATCGGCCTGACGGCCACGCCCTCCAAACACACGCTGGGCTTCTTCGAGCAGAACCTGGTTACCGAGTACACCCACGAGCGCGCCGTCGCCGATGGGGTCAATGTGGGCTACGAGGTCTACCGCATCCGCACCCAGATCACCCAATCGGGCGGGCAGGTGGAGGCCGGGCACTATGTCGATAAGCGCGATAAGAAGACCCGGGCCGTGCGCTGGGAGCAGCTCGATGACGATCTGGAATACGCCCCCAACCAGCTCGACCGGGATGTGGTCGCCAAAGACCAGATCCGCACGGTGATCACAACCTTCCGGGACCGGCTGTTTAGCGAGATCTTCCCCGGGCGCACAGAAGTGCCCAAAACCCTGATCTTTGCCAAGGATGACTCGCACGCCGAAGATATCGTCGAGATCGTGCGGGAGGTCTTCGGCAAGGGCAACGAGTTCTGCAAGAAGATCACCTACCGCAGCGGCGAGAAGCCCGAAGACCTGATCGCCAGCTTCCGCAACGCCTATGACCCGCGCATCGCCGTGACCGTCGATATGATCTCCACCGGCACCGATATCAAACCCCTGGAGTGCCTGCTCTTCCTGCGCATGATCCGCTCGCAGGGTTATTTCGAGCAGATGAAGGGCCGCGGCACGCGGGTGATTTCGGATACCGACCTGACGGCGGTGACCCCCGATGCCGGTCACAAGACCCATTTTGTGCTGGTGGATGCCGTGGGGGTCTGCGAGGAAGATAAGACCGATACCCGTCCCCTGGAGCGCAAGAAACACGTCCCCTTCGATAAGCTGCTGCAGCGGGTGGCGATGGGTGTGCGGGATGTGTATTCATTGGAATCCCTGGCGGGACGGCTGGCGCGCCTGGATCGGGCACTCACCCCCAAAGACAGGGAGAGCGTCGAACTGATCCTTCGACAGAGCTCAGGACAAGTTTCAGGAGGGGATCCCCTAAAGAAGATGATCCATGATTTGTTGGATTCCGTTGATCCCGATATCCATTTGGAATATGCTGAATCCGAGTTAGGGGGCGCGTCCCCGGAGAACATCCAAAAAGCCCAGGAAACGTTAATCCAAGCTGCTTGTGCGCCGTTTGATAACGCCCAACTGCGGGAGATGCTGGTGGGCATCCAGCAGCGCAACGAACAGGTTATTGATAGGGATAGCAAGGATGAAGTAATAGAAGCCAAATTTGTGGAGGACAAGGCAAGGCGGGTGGTGGCGACGTTTGAAAAATTTATCGCTGCCAACAAGGACGAGTTGACGGCCCTGCAAATTCTGTACAGCCAGCCCTATGGGGCTCGACGGCTGACCTACCGGGCAGTGCGGCAGCTGGCGGACGCTATCAAGCGACCACCTTATAATTTGGACCGAGAAGATTTATGGCGAGCCTACGAGAGACTTGAAAAAGCTAAAGTACGTGGGGCTGGACCAACCAAACTATTTACAGAAATCATCGCCCTAGTGCGCTTTGCGCTGGCGCAATCGGAGACCCTGGAGCCCTTCCCGCTGACGGTGGAGGAGCGCTACCGGGCCTGGCTGGTGGACCAGTTGAACGCCGGGCGGCAGTTCAGCCCGGAGCAACTGGAATGGCTGGAGATGATCCGAACACATATCGCCGCCAGTGTGACAATCGAGATGGACGATTTCGAGGAGGTGCCGTTCAACCAGAAGGGCGGGGCGATACGAGTTTACCAGCTCTTTGGGGAGGAGCTGGACGGCATTCTGGACGAGTTGAGTCAGGTATTGGTGGGTTAGAATGACGGAGAACAACGGCTTGCCCCAAGGTTGGGTTTGGGTTGAATTATCCGATGTTGCGGATATTTTTTCCGGTATTGGCTTCCCAAAAATTTATCAAGGAAACACTGAAGGTGAAATTCCGTTTTTCAAAGTTGGTGATATTTCAAGAACCGTTCAAAATGGAGAAACCTATCTTCGGTTCGCAGACAATTACGTTTCGCAAGAAGTGTGTAATGAGCTAAAAGGAAAGCTATTACCACCCAAAACAATCGTCTTTGCAAAAATCGGTGAGGCAATTAAGCTAAACAGAAGAGCAATTCTTGCTCAAAAATCACTTGTAGATAACAACGTTATGGGGGTTCATAGTTCAAGTGAGCACCTTGATGGTAGCTATCTTTATTATTTCTGGCTGACTATCAAACTAGGGGATTTGAGTCGAGCAACAACTGTGCCTTCTGTAAGAAAATCTGACGTTCAGCAAATACGATTACCCCTAGCCCCACGCCCCGAACAGGAGCGCATCGTCGCCAAAATCGAAGAACTCTTCACCCAGTTGGAGGCCGGCGTCGCCGAATTGCAGCAGGCCAAAGCCCAGTTCCAGCGCTACCGGCAGGCGGTGCTCAAATCCGCCGTCGAAGGGGAACTGACCCGTGAGTGGCGCGCCGCCCATCAATCCAAGTTGGAGCCAGCCGAGGAGCTGCTGGCCCGGATCCTGTCCGAGCGCCGGGCGCAGTGGGAGGCGGAGCAGTGGGAAAAGGAAATCGCCCGCGCTCAGAAGAGGGCTGCGCAAGCCAAACTTAAAGCCACTGGGCGACCATCCCGAATCAACGATCTAAAATCAGAAGAATGGGAGAAATTGGCTGAAGACGAATTCAGTCTCCATTTGCCCAAGAATGACAAGTGGAAAGAAAAATACAAAGAGCCCGAACTGCCAGATACGGATGATCTGGCAAGGTTACCCGAGGGCTGGATTTGGGTAAGCGTTGAACAAGCAAGCGACAAAATTGTAGATTGCTTACATAGCACACCGAAGTTCGCCGATGAAGGTTTCTTCTGTGTTGATACTAACTGGATTAAGCCTGGTAGATTAGTGTTTGAAAGGGCTCGATATGTTGACGAAGATACTTTCATTGATCGAAATCGGAGAATGACTCCCAAAGCGGGTGACGTGCTTTTTAGTCGTGAAGGAGCTTTGCTTGGTATTGCGGTGCAAGTACCCGAAAATATTGAGATATGCCTTGGTCAACGGATGATGGTTTTTCGGTTAGGGGATGGTATTGAATCAACATTTTTTGAAACAGTTCTTAATTCTCCAGTATTTCGTTCCCAATACACCAAAGAAATTACAGGAACAGCATCTCCTCATTTGAATATTCGTGATATCCGTTTGTTTGGTATTCCATTGCCGCCAAATGAAGAGCAGCTACGAATTGTTGATATGGTCGAACGCCGGTTGTCGGTGGCCGACGAAATCGAAAAAGAACTTGATCAAGCGCTGGCGCGGTCCGAGCGGCTGCGGCAGTCGATTTTGAAACGGGCGTTTGAAGGGAAGTTGGTGTGAATGTTTGGCAGATAGCTACCGGTGAAACAGGTCGAGATTATCGTGATTTATGTTTCGCACATGATGTTATGATCATAGGTCATAGTCATAAAGGCAGTGCGATGAAATATGATTATTCAGGCGGAAAACCCAATTCGCCTGAAAGCCAAGTATTCAATTTCGCTCATAAACCAAAGCCGGGCGATCGGATACTTATGCGTCTCGCCCATGAAGTAATTGGCATTGGCCAAATACCAGAGGGTAAAGAAAACCAATACGATTTAGATAAGCAATTCAATTGCGTTTATGGCTGGGATCTCAGTCACTGCAGGAGAGTGATTTGGGCTGATGGGTTTGAATTGGGTTCTCTTGCAAATGTTTTTGAACATTCAAAGCAAAAACCTACCTTTACGCAGGTGCATGAGAAAGAAATTATTGAAATGGTTCGGGTCATAGACAATGCCCACTTTGATCGCCCTCTCAAAGATAAGTTACGGCTAGATACAACCCCATACACCCACGAAACTTTGGGAGTTGCTTTGTTTGAGGCTGGAATAAGTAACCGCAATATTGAGGAAATTCTGCAAGCATTACAGCAAGCAGAGCGTCTTTGTAATTGGTATAGATCAGACAAATGTGGCCGTAAGCCTACTGAAAACGAAATTATTTCCCATATTATCTTACCCCTACTTTTGGGCTTAGGGTGGTCCCATCAGCAAATTGCAGTTGAGTGGAACCGAGTCGATTTGGCTTTATTTAAAATGACTCCAACCACAAAAGATAATTGCATTGTTATTTTGGAAGCTAAAGGTTTAGGCCGCCCCCTTGGTGATGTCCTTATACAACCAGAGGGATACATAGAAAGTTTGGGCCTAACGAATGTGGTTTACATTCTCACTACAGATGGGGAGAACTTGTTTGTGTATGGGAAAGATGATGAAATTTGGGACCCAAAACCAATTGGATACATCAGCGTTTCTAAGCGACAGAAAGCCTATGCCTTGCCAAAAGATGTAAGCCTAGTCGATACATTGGTCATGTTACAACCGAGTTTACTTTCAGATGTATAAAGGATAGGCAATGGTTCATAGAATTCCCGGAAAAAATCAAAATATCCACCGAATCCTGGTGCGGTCTGAAAGGTTGCGGCAGTCGATTTTGAAGCGGGTATTTGAGGGAAGTGTGGTGTAGGCATGGATGGAATTACGGTAGTTTCTGCGATAAAGCGCAAGTTTGAACAGTCCGATTCCCCTGCAAAGATCCCGATGCAAAAGCGTGGTACTTTTACAGCTGAACTTAAAACTGATGGCATATTTGTAGATAATTTAGGCAGCCAACCCTTTTTGCCATGGATTGTTTTTCAAGAAACAATTTGTGTGCTCATTCGGAATGAAGGAAGGGCATCGCGTGGTAACGCCATGAATGCTAAACTTGGTGATGAAGATTTGTCGCTTGATTCCATCGAGGGACATATTGCGCAGGTTGTGTACGGGAAAAGTGTCGGCGAGTCGGTCTTTCGACGGATTGCTCCGATTGCGGGCATTCTGATTTGGGCGGGTGTATGTGAGGCTCTTCCAGGTGAATTGGCATTACGATGAAATCAATACAGGAATTCGAACACGATCTCGCGCGTTCAGAGCGGTTGCAGCCACCTATTCTCAAGTTGGCGTTTGAAGGGACGCTTGTAAGGCGGGTGTAAACATGGGTAAACATGGCCCGCTAACTGCTGCAATTGGAAGCCAACTATCGTTTGAGAACTATGCTGTTTTCTACGATCATGGTACTGCCAGTGAGAATGTGGGGAAAATTGTTTCTACGCTCAAGCAAGCGAATGGAAAAGACGACGAATTGAGTCAAATCGATCTTGCTATCGTCGAGCAAAACACGGATAAAATTGTCGCTTTGGTTGAGATTGAAGAAACATCGGACAGACCAAAGATTTTATTGGGAGATATCTTCGGCGTATTGTTTGGGAACCACATCTTTTTCAAAAGAAGAGAACTACAAGTGGGGGACTTCACTACGCTTATTGTGATAGGCATCAGTAAAACCACACATCTGGAAAGAAATCAGCATATTCAGGATTATGCAAACAAAATCAAGCGTAGCCTGGAAACACAAAATTCGAACATTGGGAAAATATTAGTCAAGATTTATCGGGATGAAAAGGAGATGCGTGCCGATCTACCGACTTTGCTTGCGGAGATGGTCAATCATGGGTAGTAAGATTATGGACAACCGCCGATCTATCCGCTGGATAAATAGATATGAATAAATCACTCTTTGATGAAATGTCTAAGCCGGTGCAAAAACTCTTTCGTATTGGAGAGGATGCTGCTCGTAGTAAATTGTGGCCAGATTATCTGGCATTTGGGATTACCAAAGAGCACATTCCCGAACTACTCCGGGTCATTGGTCATATTGGATCTTTTTGGTACACAGATCGATACGATGACGAGCAGGGCTATACGCCTATCCATGCCTGGCGGGCTTTGGGGCAACTCCATGCAAAGAAAGCTATCGATACACTCATATTACTGGCGCATGAAAACGAAAAGTACAACAGTGATTGGATAGGCGAAGAAATTCCGAAAGTCATGGGGATGATTGGCACGGAGAGTATTCCTGCCCTCAGGGGATACCTAGTCAGCCCAGAACGGAAACTTTGGGCTGCAATTACCATCGCTCACGCCCTTGAAATACTCGGTAACCAATACCCAGAGAGTCGTGATGAGTGTATTGGTATCCTCCAATCTGTTTTGGAAGGATTTCTTAACAATGACGAAACGCTAAATGCATTCTTGATCTCCTATCTGGTAGATTTGAAAGCTGTTGAAGCAGTTCCACTGGTGGAAAGGGCTTACGCATCTGGGAATGTGGACATTTCGGTTTTAGGGGATTTCGAGGATTTTCAGATCGAAGTGGGCCTGCTTGAAGAACGCGTGACTCCACCGCAAAAATTCCAATGGATGAAAGATACAGAAAGTGAGTGGGAGGCCTATCGAGAGTCTCAGCGTCTATTGGAGCAGCTCCAAAAACAAGTTGCTGAACAAACTGAAAAGAAAGATGTGGAAGTCAAGAAAAAGCGTCGCAGAAGAAGAAAGAAGAAAGGAAAATGACCAACGAATCGGCAACCATCGTCCAACGCCTGTGGAACTACTGCAACGTGCTGCGGGATGACGGCGTCAGCTACGGCGATTACGTCGAGCAGCTTACGTATCTCCTATTTTTAAAAATGGCTGATGAGCAAACCAAGCCGCCTTTCCGCAAGCCTTCGATCATCCCTGAAGCCTACGCCTGGCCGGCTTTGACTTCCCGCGATGGTGGGAATCTGGAAACCCACTACCGGGAAACCCTGATCGAACTGGGTAAGAGTAAGGGGATGCTGGGGGTGATCTTCCGCAAGGCCCAGAACCGCATCCAGGACCCGGCCAAGCTAAAGCGTCTAATTGCCCTGATCGATGAAGAAACTTGGATGGGGTTGGACATCGACATCAAGGGTGAAATCTACGAGGGCCTGCTGCAGAAGAACGCCGAGGACACCAAGAGCGGCGCCGGGCAGTACTTCACGCCGCGACCATTGATCAAAGCGATGGTTGAAGTGATGCGCCCCCAACCAGGGATGACGATCTGCGATCCGGCCTGCGGTACGGGCGGCTTCTTCCTGGCGGCGCATGATTACGTTTCCAACAACTTTGACCTGGATCGGGATCAAAAGCAGGCTTTACGCAACCAGGCCTTCAAAGGCTGGGAGATCGTCGATAACACCGCCCGGCTGTGCGTGATGAATCTATATTTACATGGGATTGGCTCCGACGATTCTCCCGTGGAAGTGAATGACTCGCTAATCTCCGACCCCGGGCAGCGCTTCGATATGGTGCTGACCAATCCGCCCTTTGGCAAGAAGAGCAGCATTACCATCGTCAACGGCGAGGGCAAGGCGGATCGGTCTGCCTTGAGCTACGAGCGTAACGATTTCTGGGCCACGACCAGCAACAAGCAGCTCAATTTCGTGCAGCATATCGCCACGTTGTTGAAGATCAACGGCAGTGCAGCGGTTGTTGTCCCTGATAATGTGCTTTTCGAAGGTGGGGCTGGCGAAACGGTCCGACGACGACTGCTGCAAGGCTTCGATGTGCATACATTGTTGCGTCTACCAACGGGCATCTTCTACGCTCAGGGGGTCAAGGCTAATGTGCTCTTCTTCGAAAAGAAACCGGGTCGTGAGGGTGCTTGGACGGATAAGGTCTGGATCTACGACCTGCGTACCAACATGCACTTCACGCTCAAGACCAACCCCATGCGCTACGCCGATCTGGAAGATTTTATCCAATGCTACAACCCAGAGAACCGTCACCAGCGGGAAGAGACGGAGCGCTTCAAAGCCTTTAGCTACGATGAGATCATGCAGCGCGACAAGGTCAGCCTGGACATATTCTGGCTGAAGGATGAGTCCCTAGAAGATACGGAGAATCTCCCCGATCCGGATGTACTGGCGCAGGAGATCGTGGAGAATCTGGAGGCGGCGCTGATGCAGTTTGAGTCAATTGTGGAGGAGTTGGGGGAGGGGAGTAATGAGATTAAATGAAGCTTTTCTATTGATCTCTGCTTGCTAAATCCTTGACTAGCCCATTTTCAACCACTTCCCTTATTTGTAAATCTTCGATCTGGTATCCGTGCATCCCGGATGTTGCAGCAGTCTGGAGCGCCTCTTCCACTGTATCATAATCCTTGTGAAAATGCAGCCGTCCATGGGGGCCCATATCATACGCATGCTGCAAGTAGAGAAGGTATCTTTTCATCAGGCTGATTGTACGACAAGTGAAACGAGGTTATTTAACATACGTGCTGAATGAAGGTGTTGCGTAACGCAACCAATATGGTAGAATAGAATTCAATTCACCTATTGGAGGTAAACCCCATGCCTATTCTCCATGTCCGAAACGTTCCTGAAGACTTGTACGACCGCATCAAGCATCAGGCTGCATCAAGCAATCGTTCTATCAGCGCTCAGGTCATCACGATGTTGGAACGCGCTGTCGAGCAACCTTTGCGATCTCAAAGTGAGATTATGGAAGGCATTCAACGCCGACGGTTCTTCCGCCCTGCTGCTTCAGGCGCACCCGACAGCACCACGTTGCTACGTGAGGACCGCTCGCGATGATCGATGCCTGCGTGGTGGATGCCAGCGTGGGCATCAAGCTGTTTGTAGAAGAAGATGATTCTGCACAAGCAGACCGGCTCTTCCAGCAATTAGAAGAGCAACCGGACTCCCGATTCTATGTCCCCGATCTGTTTTTCGTGGAATGCGCTAACATCCTCTGGAAGTATGTCCGCCATTTCGGCTACCCTGCTGAAAACGCCCGCCAGGATGTGGCTGACCTGCACTCACTGGCCCTGCTTTCTGTCTCCACCGCTGATTTGATTGTTTCGGGGTTAGAGCTAGCGATTGAGCATCAGATCACAGCTTATGACGCCTGCTATGCCGCGTTAGCCCAGCAAAACCAAATACCCATGATCACTGCTGACAGGCCACTTGCCCAAAAACTGCACAATAGCGGGATCGAGGTTATGCTCTTGTTGGAAATTTGATTTTTCGGTCAGAAGCTACAGAGGAAATATCACCATGGCGCGTAAACCAGCTATCCCCAACGAAGTACGAACTGAAGTTGAAGACATTGTTGCCGAATTTAACCGTAAAACATTCCGAGATTCAGGCATTGCCTATTCGGCGCATTACCGCCGCAAGTATCTCTACCTGAAGCGCAACGATTACGGCGATCCCACCCCCATTTGCCGCTTGACATATACCGGCGAAATGGATGCCTGGGAATTTGCCATCTACAAATACTCCGATGAGCGCTACGCCGACCACGAGATGTTCCCCGGAATGGGTGAAGTGGATGGTACCGTCGAGGGGGCCATGCGGGCTGGGTTGCAGGCGTACCCAATTTAGCTTCTGGTCAATGTAAATGAGGGAATCTTCGAGGGCATGTTCTATTATTGGAGAACATTGCCACAATCACTCAGGAATCGAGTAAAATTAGCCGCTGTCTCTGATGCCGTTAAGGTTTTACCGAACGGTCATCATGAGATAAGAGTGTTGGAAAACAAATACTTCATTATTCAAGGAGTGAAACGTGTTTCAATTTCAATTACAAGTGATAAACAAAAGTACTGAAACCTCATATTTGTTTAATGACATAATGCATATTCCCCGTGAGGGCGAAGAATTCACCCTATTCGAAGATGAATCTGGAGATGTTATATTCGAAGGTATCGTTGAAGGAGTTCACTGGTCAGTGGCTGACAGCGGCTACACTGTTACGGTGACAGTCGATCCATCCATTTGAAGAACCGCGTTTCCCAATCGTTTCTTAGAAAAGCAGCATGGGTCACTTTTGTAGAATATGTGGTCGTTACCGCCCTAATGAGCAGTTCACCGGCAAAGGACACCGGGAGCATGTCTGTAAGAAATGTTCACAGTTGCCTGCGGAAAAGCGACAAGTTATCGAGCAAAAAGACGAGATCGCTAGTTACCTGACGCAGTCCAATATTTCCAAGAAGAACCTTACCCGGCTCGAAAAACTAACGAAATCCTCGGACGAGGAAATTTCTCATTGGGCCGCACTGGTGTTGGCCATCGGTAAAGATCATCCCCGGAAAAGGAAACGCATGCAATATCTAGCGAGAGAACGGAAGGACTTGATGGCTCAGCTCAAGGAAACGGGCCTTATACTCGTATGTAGAGCGCAGTAGTTAGGAGCAGCTTACTTCTTTCCTCTGCGGCCGCGTTTGGTTTTCTTTTTAGGCTTTTCTACGTTCTTTCCTGTGGTGGGCTGAGTTTGTTCTTTCAGCCAGGTAACAGCCCCGCGTGTCTTGCGCCAGAAGTTTAGGTGGGTGGATGCATAGCTGACGGCTTCGCTCTCTCTTCCAAGAGAAATCATCTCCGGCAAGCGGTTGGGAATCCGCTTGGCCCTCGTCAAGTAGTCTGGAACATGGGGATTTTGTTCCAGAGCTTCTTCCAACGCCTTTCGCACAACTGGCGAGTCGCCATCTTTTTGGAAGGCTCTCAGAACCTGGGTATAGCGCCATTCTGAAGACCACTCGTCTTCGTATTCTCCCAACAGAGTATCCACCGCATCTTGGCGGTTTAGTTCCATCAGCAATGTCAGCAGGGAATATCGGATGCCCTGGTTGTCGCCTGGATTCAGGCGCAGCATTTCTCGATAGTGATCTAGCGCTTTTTCTCTTTCTCCCATATCCCAAAACGTGTTCGCCAAACCTTCTCTGGCACGCATGTAGGGACGGGTCTCCAGAAGACCC
>CAZLNX010000123.1:0-16176 GCA_964560795.1 uncultured Anaerolineales bacterium
TCAGTTCTTGGCATAAAAAAATCTTACCCCAGGCCGACCTATAAGCCGCATTCTAGGCTATCTTGGGGATAGACCTGCAGGGGGTAATAACTCAAAAATTATACGAATATATTTTATCCGATTAATACTTAGGAATAATCCCTTTTCCCAAAATACCGGATTGGGAAAAGTTTTCAATAGAACTTGGCCGGTAAGGGGGTTATTTCCAAACTTTAACGAATATTCACAAATAATAGGAGATTCTGGTCCGTAAAAAGCAGAAACGCACGAGTAAGGAGACTGATATGACCACAAAGATAATAGCTATTGGGAACCAGAAAGGGGGTGTGGGTAAGACTACTTCCGCTATCACATTGGGACACTATTTTGCCCAGCAAGGTACGCGTGTCCTGATTGTCGATCTTGACAGCCAGGGACATACAGCTATCTGCCTGGGGGAGAAACCAGGTGATGGGTTATTTCGCATGATAGTGAATCATGAGCCAATTAGTCAGATTGTCACCTTGGTTCGGGAAAACCTGGACATTATCACCAACAACCATACTGCAGAGGCGGTAAAAGCTCACGCATTGCAAGCTAGTTTCCGGGAATACATGATCGGAACTGCATTGGAAGATACTCCCTATGAATTAATCTTTCTGGATATGCCTCCATCCACCAATGTTCTTCATGTTTCTGCATTAGTTGCCAGTAATTATCTACTGGTTCCAGCCATTATGGATTTTCTAGCCTTAGAAAGCGTGGCAAAAATACTGGGTACTGTACAGGCATTGAAGAATTTTCCAAATGTTATTCCACCGATATTTCTGGGGGTTCTGCCAACTATGGTTGAGCGAGTCACATCAGAGACAAGCAACATCAGGTCTAAGCTAGCTGACACAATCGGAGCACAGCGAATCATGCCACCTATCCCTGTGGACACTAAAATTCGAGAAGCATCCCATCGGGGTTTGACGATCTGGGAGTATGCCCCTGAAACCCGTGCTGCCGTCGGATACGCAAATGGGACAGGCCCCAAATCACAAAACAGCCAGGGTTTATCCGGCGGGTATCTGCACGTTGCTGAAATTATCGAGAAAATGATTACAGGATAGGAGAGTGAGATGGCCATAAAAAAAGGTAGGGACTACCCTGAACAAAAAATCCATATCGACCCCGCTGTGGATATTCACCTTCAAAATAATACCCAAACTGCAGCAGATGCTATACGCCAAAAAGAAGCTGGCATGACCGCTTATCAACGTCGCAAACGAAAATTCGATCAGAACCGAGTGAAAGACACCTACGACCTAACTGATTGGGTCAAGGTGAGAGTGATGGAAATAGCGGCCGAGGAAGATGTACCAAAAAGTCATTTGGCGGATTTCTTATTAGCTTTTGCCATCCGTCAATATGATGCTGGAAAATTTGATATCCGACCTCATAAAGGAATCTCACGCCACCCAGCTTTTCGATATTCATTGCTTGTTCCCAACCCTGGAACGAAAGAAAAATCGTATGGTTGGGGTGAAGATTAGATAGGAATGTCAAATGAAGAATAATATCTTGTCGAAATCTTACATTATCCCAAAACCACCATTTCCATCGCCAGCGTTACCTCCAGCGATTTACCAGCGATGTCGCCAGCGACGTCGTCAATCATATCGCTGGCACCGTCGCTGGCAATTCAACCGCCCAAAGGGTCGGAGTGCGTCGTATTTTACTTCATCCTTATGATTTCCTATCACGCAAAAATTGACCCGCAGAATGCGTCCTGGCGATTTCTATGAAAAATATTGAATCAGATTCACTCGAATAAAAGGTAGTCATGATGAATCCTTCCCAAGCTTGGCAAGCAGCCATAGGCCAACTTCAAATAGAGATGCCCAAAGCAGCGTTTGATACCTGGGTGAGCGATGCCGAGTTCGTATCCTACGAAGACGGCATATTCACCATCAGTGTTCGAAATTCGTATGCCCGGGATTGGATGGCTGACCGTCTCACAAGCACAATTGCAAAGCTCTTAACCGGAATTATGAACCAAACCGTTGATGTGTACTTCATTGTTGATGATACACAGATTGATACTGACCTTGAAGACGATAGCGAAATTGCTGTAGTAGAAGCGATCTTCGATCTTCCATACGACGAAATTGTCGGCACAGGCATCATCGCTATTCCAGCTTACTTTGGCCGATACCACCTTCGGGAATTGGGACCAAACCTGGCCTGGATGGTGGTTGGGTTCCGCCAAGCAGCATATTCTGCTGGGCGCCGAAGTGGGTCTCGTAAACTGCACATCTCGGAGCGCACCATTGCCCGCTGGTCGGGAATCAACCGGCGTACCTTTCGTCGACGCAAAAAGAAACCAGATACCTGGGAAAAATTGAACGGCTTTGTCAGCCTATCCAGCACCAAGGCAACCTGGGTGTCGGGTAATGGGGATATCCCCAATATGGCTGCCCAAACCTACCGGGTGCAGATGATTATGCCATTGACGGTTGCTCATGCTCACTCTCTGCGCCAATGGTTTTTGAGCCATCTCGAAATCACTGAAAGACCAGAGGCCGTCTTTCAATTGGCCATTCAAACACCATTGGAAGAGTTGTTTAATTACCAAGATAATGAGCCTGCAAATGCCAAGCCAATCACTGTGATGCAGCTGGTTGCGGATTTGTTCGGTGATGAACTGTCCGAAGCAAACCTCAAGGTTTTGGCACAGCGGCTTCACCAACACATCATGCCACCTAATGACCAGATCATCATCACCCATTTCTTTGCTGAAAATCTGTTGCCCTTGCTCGGACCTGGTCCGGCTTGGATGCTCACTTTGTTGCGTGATCGCTGTTATCTCAACCGGGAGACAGGGGAATATCGAAATCGAGCAACTGTCCCTGGTGGGTGGTCAGAGGTCGCCAATTGGATGGGGTTGAAGCGCCCATCAACTGTCTGGGAATGGCTGCATGGAGCTAAACGACAAAAAAATAAACCACATAATCCTCCTCTTCTTAGCGCATACATAAGCGAAGTAAAACAACCAGCGCGTGCGAATGATTTCAGTGATTCTCCCCGCATATTCGAAATTGTTCAGGAAGAGATCCCGGTGACCATCATGAGTGAGGTAGCAGAAGCAGCCCAAGAACTTGGTGATTGGGCCGCGGGGTTCAATGATGTCATTACGCGTTTGTCCCCTATGAAAATCAAATCACGCGAATGTCCCCTATGCAATCACGCGAATGTCCCCTATGGAGTAACGCGTTTGTCCCCAGATCGTCACGCGAATGTCCCCTACGCAATCACGCGTTTGTCCCCAAATCATCACGCGAATGTCCCCTATTTAAGCTCTTTAACACCAGGTTCAATAAATCAAAACTCAAAGAATAAAACAACAAACACACCAAGCGATAATGGGAGCGGAAAAACGATAAATACGCAATTCGATGAAGTTCAAGTAGGTACGGAGTGGGAGTGGGATTTGATTTTTTCTCTAAATCCTGAAATCAACCCTAGCGATCAGGAGATTTTGAGGGAGCATGACGTGACAAGGTTTGTAGCCTGGCTTGTTTATGGCTTTAGCAAAGAGGGTAATGGTATCAACATGCCAGTGATGTTTGCGGTTCGGCGTGTTCAAGATGGTGCTAATGTTCCCCCAGATTTCAGGAAATTCACCAGATACAGCCCACTTGATATGCACGATATTTTGCGTAACCGTCTAGCAGGCCACTGGGAAAAATATCTCCCGCAATCGGTGGATAAGCGCGCGGAGCTGAAACTTCGACTTCTTGGTATCAGTCAATGAAAAATTATTTTAAATCAACTATGTCAAAAGAATCACCACAAATTTTCACTGGTTCTGATTTAGGTTTCATCAGGAGGTACTGGCGCCACGAGCCAATCGGTGACATGCTCACCCGCGAACGTCTTATTCTGGGATTGCAACAGATAGCCTTCGAATGGGGATATAGCCTTTCCCTTCCTGAGCAACAACGCTGGATCCTTGCCTGTCAGCAAGCGTTTGGAATATCTCCAGATGAAGAGGAATTCCTCCAACGTGTATTCAATGATCTAGATGCACGCAAAACGAAGCTTGGAATTGAGAAAAGAGATAACAAAGCGAAATTTTTATTCCCCGGACCTAACTTGAGCACCATTCAGCGCGTTCACTCGATCGTTGCGCGTATAATGAAGCGTATTTTTGAGATATTGGGATTAATTTCGCTTTGACTTTCACTGATCATTCGCGCGAGATTATGAATTATTCAGAAATGCAAAGTAATAGAAATATATCTATTCCGCCATCCTTGGCATATCCTCCCCCAATTGCCTTAGTCCCTGAGCGTATGCTAGGTAAAAGGGGTCAGTCACTTGCTAACGAACTAGCAGTGATAATTGCCCCACAAATAGAATCTGGCCATTTATTCCTAGCTCCAGCCATACAACGCCTACTAAGGGTAATCGTGTTGAATGACGATCTTACCGGTCTTGCTTTACCATTAACTTACCTTGCCAAACAGCCTGCCCTCTGGACATATATTCTAAGTCTTTTTTCGCCGGATAAACAGACATTAATGCTGATCAACGGGATATCTGAAGCCCTGCTAGCTCCGCAGGTCGTCAAAGCATTCCCAGAACTAATAAGCATTCCTTCAAGCCGCTCCACTAACTCAGCATATGTTTTTAATCGCATGGTGGTTACCCATCTGGACATCCATCATTACCCGGCCTATACCTCACTGGCTCGAAATATCCATCTAGGATTGCTGCGAGCTATGGATACTTTTGACTGGCCAACAAAACCGTCCCAATCACTTGGAAATATGCTGACCTGTTTGGGAAGTCTGCTAAATTCACTTAACGATGAATTGCTTAATGAATTGAAAGATGCTCAGTCAATCACAGATCACACAGAAATGTTAGAACAGGTGAAGGATGTGATCTGGGAGGTTGCCTTGCAAGCTACTAGACGCACAGGGGATCGAGATTTGCCACTGGCAAACAGTACTCGGCGTGTATATTATTGCCAATTTATCAAACTACTATGGAACCAAGATGAGATCCACCCACCATCGGACAGGCACAGTTTTCGCCGTCGCCGAAGCGTGATGCACGAGGATGGAGATCCTCCAGAAAGGTTTGACTCCCCGGACGGTTTTTCTCATTCACGCATGATCAAGTTGGTCCAAGAAACACTAAGTGACCTATATCCTGAAGAGAGCCTGAAACAGTCGCTGATGGATGCGGTAGATCCAAATCAGGAGGGGCTGTTTATCCATAGCGACGCCTGGTCGGTGATGCGCGAATATACCTACCCACTGGACTGGTCGGCGTTATCACCTCAATTAGCTGCCCTGCTCCTGAGCTCGTTGAAAAAAGTTGATGAAGTTCTGCGGGCAGTTGTGTTGAGCCTCCTCTTTACGGGACGTCCACTGGATTGGCTACTGCAAATTGATATTGGTTCCCCACCAGGAAAAGGTTTTGAACATCCACGCTATATTCCTGATTGGGGTGCAGTTTTATATTTCCCATCTGTAATATCACGGTTGCCAGAGAAACCGCAATCTACTGCCGATCTGTTCCATCCAGTTTCCTCGCGCTGGCTTATCCCCCTTCCAGAAGTATTACTCCACTACTGGAATTTGCTAGCTAAAATGAGAAAACCTGGTGAACACCTTTTCCCGGTCACAAAGAAAGATGTTCGGAAGCTACTTCAGCACTGGACTGTTTCCTTACATCGACATTTTCCTGCTGAGACATCATTTACAGTTTCACGCCTTCGGCGAACCTTCACAACCTTGATGCTGAGCGTTGGCAATTTGGATCCTCTACTAGCCGCAATGATCTCAGGTCAGTGGCGCATTGTACATGAAGCGCCGTTGTTTTACACAACTATCACACCAACTTTCTTAGCATATCACTACCGCCTGGCAGTTCGCAGAGTGTGGTCATATCTTCAGGGCATGGTACCAAACATGCCTAACTACCCAGATGGGATCCAACTTTCCCGATTGCCACGTTGGTACCAAGGCTCACCTTATTACCCCCGGAGAAGTGTTATCCAGAATGTTTTTCGAGGCTTACTAAACCGAATAAACGAAGCCGAAAGTCTCGACGAACAGCACAACCTGCGAACAATGTTGGCGCTTTATGGCCTGGCAGTCTTCTGTGGTCTACGAATTTCCGAAGTAAGTTCGCTGATAACAGATCAGATTGACTTCAATGCCACTTGGAATGGCCAAAATCTACCTTGGATTGTTTTGCCTGATGCCAAGGGAAACCGGTTCACCACAGCCTCCAGAATAGTGCCAATCCCAGAACCATTGATCCCATTATTGAAAAGCCTAATACCTTCAGAAATGGGTGTGCAAGCATTCAGCTTTATGCATCGTGGCCAAAGCAGACCAGCGACAATTGACACAATTCGACATAGATTGGAACGTATCCAGCTACCCTTCCCGCGCTGGCATGCTGGTCGCCACCTTTTACGCATACACCTGATGCAACAAGGAATGAATTTCGACAGTATCAACTTGATTATGGGGCATCAGAGCGCCGGGAGGGAAGCGTACAACCCCTTTGTTCCAGATTTGGTGTTGTCCACTTATCAGCGCTACCGTCATCTTTCAGGATGTTTAGCAAGAAGTTTGGGTTGGAAGGAAGGCTTCTGTGGATAATTTGCCGTTGGAGGTATTACAGGATACATTTCCAGAGCGTATCTTTGGGGAGGGAGGACCAAAAACTCTGCGCTACATAAAAGATAATTTACCAAAGTTAGATCTATCCTGGGGCGCGGATGGCTATATATGTGGTCTAAACGATGCGGATTGGCAAACATGGCTCGAGAATCTAACCACTCATCCTAACGGACGCCGCATGAGTTTCTCCAGCAGACGTCGTTATCGGGCTCACTTATTATCGTTGGCCAATCTTTGGACAGAGGCCAATTTGCTACCTAGAACACCTGCATTAACCGTCTCGAAGCAGTATACGAGAACTCAAACAGTGCCGATAGATCGCATCCGCTATCGATTTAGCCATTACTTTAGAATTCTGCAGTATCTAGCAGATGCATTGATGGGAGTGGTTCCACCCTCAAGGCCTCTTGTACCTGATTTCTTCAATCAGAATACAAAGGCGCTGACAGCTATTGTTATGCTATTTTCCGGATTAGCCATTCAACGACCAGTAGCTCAACTGACAATATTAACATGGCAGGATGTTATGCCTAGGGGTGTATCTGTGCTGCGCATTTCTCCGTCAAAAGGGCAATATCGTTATCTTCCGCTTCTGCCAATGGCGCACCTTCTGTTTTGTGCTCTCCGCTACAAAGCAAAAAAACCTGCTCTTGAAAAATTTGTTTTTTCGGAGGGGAATTACTCTCTAGCAGAACAGATAAGAAAAACTCTAAGACATATTTGTCAGGATGTGGGTGTGCCGGAGATTGGCATTAAATGCTTGATTCCTCTAGCGCGAATGCATCTGAGACAGGCGCTATCAAATATAGATCTCGCTGCGTTGATAGGTCAGGTAAACCCACCTGCAGTGCCAACTGAGCAACTACCACTATTATTCTACAATCTCTCTAGAAATCAATTTGAGGATACACTCCCAGATGATGATACACACTCAACGCTAGAATTATTGCTAGACGCGGAGGAACTCTCGACTATCCCAGAGGATCCAGCAACCGATGACCTGCGTTCCGAGTACGCTGATTTGCTGGGTGAACTGAAGCCGTACCTTAGGCTATTGAATAATCAGTCTGAAGATACTTCAATAGCCATGGACCGATTAGAAACATGGATTGAACGGCGCTGTACCAGCAAGAACATACCTGATCACAACCTATCTTTGATGCTGAGCTGGTTGATAGATATGCACAAACTCCGCCAACTCAAACCACTATCGATCACTCGATATTGGTTCGCAGCAATGCAAGTGATCTTGTTGTTCCCGGGTGTACCTATTGAACAGATTGATACCGAACATTTCGAAGTGGTCTTAGAACAGGGCTACGCTGCAGCCACTCTAAGAGTAACTAAATCCGCCTGGAAACGGCTGCGCATCTTCCTGTCTCAAAAGGGGATGGAATTGACTGATATTAATTGGCGCATACTGGGCGTCCCTAGGCATCAACCACCAAAGCCCGCGCTACTAAAGTCTCATTTGCAGGAGTGGATCTCTACGTTAGGTGAAACAACCGAGGCTCAAGCGGCAATCTTCAGCCTGCGCACTGGATTACGGGTCAGTGAAGTTTGCAGGATCAGAGTATGTGACATCATATGGGGCCGATTACCTTATATTGTGGTTAGGCCATCTAAGCGCGGGCAGCAAAGACGGGTTAATTTGATGCATTTATCTAGGAAGGAACTGGAGACCATCCGTGGAAGATTAAAAACTGCCAGAAAACTTTTTGGTCCAAATGCCTATTTATTCGCAAATGAACAGGGATCACCTTTATACGATAAACGCCTATCAAGGATAGTAGGGAAGGCTCTCAATGAAACATCACTGCTTGGTAACAAAAAGAATTACTTCCACTATCATGATCTACGCGCTGCCGCAGCTGGCAGGTTTTTTAACGCTCATAAGGATGTACGCTACGCTGCTGCTCAACTGGGGCATGCATTGGCAAGTACGACCACAAGTTCGTATCTCATAAACCTGGTTGATATTGCCTGTTGGGAATCACTCCAAAGCTGGCGGACCCCGCTCAATAGACAAGAGATGTACGTACCGCTCAAAATCCTGGCAGCTTTGCTAGGTTTGACTGATCGCCGCATCTCACAGATGGTAACTGAACATAACCAAACAAATTTGGGCAAACCAATCCATCGTCAGACTTCCGTCTATCCTCATATCAACCGACCTGGTCGGGCAGTAGGTTATCTTCAATTAGAGGATGCAATTAGATTAGTGGAATGGCGCATATTTAGGTGAATAAAACTAATCACGACAGTAGCTTGATCTATAGGTACAACAAGAAACCGAATGGTACAAGCAAATTACGGAGAGGCTAGAACTAAATTGGAACCTATTGAGTTGAGTCAAACGGCAGGGGGGTATTTGTGACTGGACAAGCTATCGACAAACAAGGTCCCGAATTTATAGCGCAAAAGAGGTAAATAATGATGAAAGAAACTGAGAATGTCTTGAAAAAATTCAAATCTGCTTTGGATCAGCGAGATTTATCTGTAGCTTCTCGCAAGGGATATTATGGAGATTTAGCAGGGGGATTTGCTCCCTGGTTTGAGCATACCAATGGGGAGGCTATGTTACCATCACTAATTACCCCAACAGATGTGCGTGAGTATCGCCAGCACTTGTTGACAGTACAACGGTACAAGACCTCTACGATCAATCGCAAATTAGCTTCGATATCTGTGTTTATAGATTGGGCGATCGCAGCCGGATTAGTGGAAACAGATCCCACCAGCAAAGTAAAGAGCTTACCACTGGTTTCTGAGGGGCCGAAATACCTAGATCGCAAAGAGCAGTATGCCTTAATGCGGGCAATCGAAAAAGATCTACAGTTGGCCCAGCAGCGTTACCCAAAGCGGTGGTTGACTCGTCGCCGAGATGCCTCCCTAGTGCTGACCATGCTCAATACAGGTTTGCGCCTTGATGAAATGGTAAAAATGAAGTTAGGCGAGTTGCATATCTCAGAGCGCAAAGGTTCAGTTCGTGTGTTTGGTAAAGGGGGTAAACAGCGAACGGTACCTCTTAATGTAAAAGCTCGGGAGGCGATGCGGAATTGGATAACGGTACGACCTAGTGTAAATACAGAATATGTCTGGATCGCTGTTGAAGATCAGGCAGATAGATCACTCAGCAACCGTTCTATTCAGCGGGTTGTGGGTCGAATAGGGCAAGATGCTGGTCTGGATAATCTCACACCACACATGCTGAGACATACATTTGCCAAGAACTTAGTAGATGCAGGCGTTTCTCTGGAGAAGGTCGCTGCTTTATTAGGACACAGCAGCCTGAACACCACAAAAATTTACGTGACACCGAATGCAAAGGATTTAGAGAAAGCTGTAGAGACATTAAATGATTGATCTAGTTTATCCCCAATTTGCTCAAAATTATTTATAGGAATCTTGGTTTCTCTCCATCACATGCGAATGCCAAATCCGACACCTGATCAACTGGCCTCAATACGTAGACTGCTGCCTCCAAAGACCAAAAACGCTCAAAGCCTTACCGAGGATTATATTCCCTTGCTCACATATTTGGAGGGAGAATTGGAATTATCCATTTCAGCGAAAAATGATCAGAGTGTCTACACCGCAGGATGGAGCATTCTGTGGAGCGCTCGCAATCGCTTGATCAATGAAGTTGAATCTGCCTATGAAAATGCTGTGACCCTTAGGCTAAGTGGTGAAGGTGGTGGACATGCTATGTTGATGCATACATTAGAGCTTTTGGGATACAACACCACATCTTCTAATGAAGCAGAAAGAATTGCATCCAGAGTAATTGAAGGAAAACTTTGATTCCATAGAATAGAAAAGGGCAAATTAAATTCATTGAATGTGTTCTCATTGGTTTGTCTGAGTATTTGTCTTGATAAAAGAAGTTTCGAAAGAATTAACTAATTCAATGGGAGTCCTACAACCGATCATTTTCGCAGTTTGTTTCCGAATTTCCATGGGCATTTTCTTTTCGCCAAATAACAAGTTTTGGTTTACAAAAATCAAATTGCTCGGGTCAATAATTAGAAAGGCCTACTTACGCCATTGCTAAGTCAATAGAAAGAGAAAAGTGAGAAAGGAGAAATATAATGTGGGTAATTTCGAGTGTTTATTATGATATCAGGAAAGGATTAAATACTGCTATTGAGCTAGAGAATAAACTTATTCAAGAATGGGAGACAGAGCTTAACAAAGCTATCAGTATTGCCGATGCAGAGTATGAAAAGAAGATTTGTGATTGGGAATTAGAGTGTTTGAAACTTCGGAAAGAAAATGTTGAAAATCAGGAAAAATGGCGTAAAAAGCTCAATGTAAAAAAGCGGTCTAGAAATATTGGGTGTTTATCCATAATTGTAAGTTACCTTTTAATGTCAATCATTTTCTTTTTTGGGTTAAATTTTGCGCTGGCCTCGACAGTACTTTTCGTTCTTTTATTGGTGCTACTAGGTTTTATGTTGATATTGTGTGTTGGTGTAATAACTATATTTTTTATAAAAATAGATAATGCTCGTTCTTTTGAGAAGCGAGGCCCCGTAAAAAGAATTATTCCTCAAAAACCAAAAAAGGATTATTTTGATACAGTTTCTTCTTGGGTTAATTTCCAGGAACCATGGAAAGAATTACTAAGGTATGGAGGAAGCTTTGTTCATAATGACCATGGAATTCGTGGCGAATTAAATTTGATTAACCGTTTGGCACTGATTTTATCTGATGAATATGTTTGCATTTCTGGGCTGATGGTAGAGCGAAGCCTTGATGCTGATACTGTTATTGTTGGACCAGATGGTATTGGGGTATTAGAGAGCAAGTATTTCAGTGGGACAATATCCCTTAGGAATGGTCAATGGATGAGGAAAAAGGAATATTATTCGCAGGGGGGAGTTCTCGAAATAACACATGAACACTTAGATGATCTTGAAAGCCAGTGGCTTCGAGAAAGACAGTCAATTGAAAAGACACTTAGAAAAAATTGTCCTAAAAATATATTAGAGCAAATTCTGCCGGTTCAAGGAGGATTAGTCTTCACTCATGATAGTAGCATTTTGAATATTGATTCGTCTGTAAGGATTACCTGCGGAAATATTAATTATTGGCTTGATAAAATCCAAACAGAAAAAGGGAAATCGAATTTATCACAATCTCAGGTGTTGGATATAGTTGATATTCTGATTAATTATTCAGTGTCATTTGATGCTTTTGAATCCAGGTCTTCAGTGGAAGATGCAAGGGAAATTTATGAAAATAGAGCTTTGAAGATTAGTGAATTTTGCAATAAGCATTTAGTTAATACCTCGCTTCAATAACTGTTAAATGTGTGAGGAACATTAAAGAGGTTAGCAATGGTTTTATGCACGCTTACCATATTGGTTGCACTATATTTTTCATTTCGAGAAAGAATAATTTGAATGACTAAATTCAGGCCTATCACTTAGTCAGAAGCACCACATTATCGCAAACGAATGGATATTAGGCATTTCATTTCCCTCACAGCTCAATATATCAATATAAGCTCTTTGCATTTAATAGGAATGGCTAGTCAAATTCGTGAATTCAAATGCGCATTCATGTGGAACCCTACTCTAAGTTGTTAGGTCAAACTTTCTACAATTCGGATTTGCCGGCTCGTTTTTTTGGGGTTCTATCCCAAATAATATTCAAACTTTTTGCTGTGTTCTTGACACCAAAATATCCCTAGCATAAAATATGATTAATTCTCAAACATTGAGAGCGGCCCAGCGCTCTAGAAAAAACACGTTTGAGAACTTCATTTTAGGACGAGCGGCGTTACTCGCCGCTCACTCCGTTTAAGAGATCATCAATTTTTCAATCGATTGCAAGTCCAAAATATCCGTTGGTGAATAAATTTCGTTATCCACGGACCAGTTGTTGGTAAGATCCCCCTAACTCCAACAATTCAATATCTGACTGATTCCCTACTTCTTCTCGATATCCATTCAAATTTGACTGACACTACATAAGCGAAAACTCCAGATACTGGCGTTTATTTGACCGCCCAGCGAGTTATCAAAAATCTACTGGATATGGGGTGCTAAGAGAAATTACCAGTAAGGCCAGCAACCGTATCTATTAAGAGGATGAGATTCTAAGAGCTATTGATGAGCCTGTGCACGGATTTGGTCGTACTATATTTGGTCAACTACGATTCTTGACCAATGTTTGTTCATGTATTGCGATGTGGTGGTGGGAACCAAATCATCTTCTATTCTTCCTCAAAGCCATAATCATCAAACTTTAGCGTTCTACTATTCTCGCTGATTGTTCTGATTGAGTTTTCATCAAAGCCATCTTTCTTTTCAGCATGGACTTCTAATGTTATCTCGACGTCACAACCGAGTTGACTGGTGAGGCGTTCGATGACTTCTTCAACGATGACGCCCATATCCTTGTTGACACGCTGGGGATCGATGCTGACGCGACCATAATATCGTGAGAGAGCCTTCTCTTCTTGCTCAGGGAGAATGGAATCTTCACCCTCCTCGGGTAGCACGGTATCGATATCCGATTTTTGGATAACCAATTCCTCTTCAGGCAGCTTGACAATATGGTCGGGGTGTACAAGCAGGCTTTGATCATCAAAGTAAGCATTACCCAGGTCTCGAATAACTACGCCAGTGTGGAACCCATCTTCGCTCTTTCCGGTTGCATAAGCAAAGGGAGCATCCAGGCGGCTTATGCCGTCTTTGATGGCTTTCATCAGCACTTCTTGATCGAACAGGCGCGGAAGATAGCAATACTGAGCTAAATAGTCCCAAAGCTGCTTGACACCAACTTCCCAGCCGCGCTCTTCGTTCCATAGATATCGATCTAACTCCATACGCAGGATGTCTGGCGACCATTCGTATACCAGCAAGCCATCGTTACGAAGTTTACGGGCAGCGCGATCATAGAAGTTGTCATCTCCGCTAATCCTACTGGCTTGGAATTCGATAGCTCCTAAAGGATCTGGCTGCGTAGGCACTAACAGCCAGTTGTAGGTAGAGCGTAATCGCATATCCAATGTTTCATTGGTTGTACTACATCGATCTGTGACCTGCCGACGTTGCTGGGCGTCCAGATTGAGTTCTTCTTTATCATCATCAATAGATTTCCAGGCCAAATATTCCCGCGCTGCCTGACTCAGTGCTTGCATATCATTCTCGTCTGGGGCGATGAAAACCAGCATGTTCTTATTCAGTCGCTGCCCTGTACCGCGACTCGCCAAAATGGCGGTTGCCTCTTTTATTGCCTCGGTTCCACTTGTAGTTCGCTTGTGGGTGGTCTCAGGATGCAGAACGACAACTCTGGCTCGATCTTCATCGATGACATCAGACGTTTCAGGCGGCGCAACGTGGAAAGCGGCAAAATCCCTGTTCTTCGTAACACTTCGCAAGCGTTCGATGATCAGCGCGTTGACTTCAGGATCAGGGAAGCCCTGCGCTCTATCATGCGCTAACTTGTTGACCGTGGGACGGGTGTCGTACCAATGGCGAGCGCCATCTGAGTAGAGATAAGTTAGCTGGCCGCCCATGCGGCGGAGGGCATCTCCAAAGACTGCTGCTGGCTCCCCGGGCTGCGCACAACCCAAGCTTATGCGGATCTCCTCCAGGCCGCGCACTCGTTGGGCGGCAACTGAGGGGGCAGAACCAATAAAAATAGTTCGCGCCACGCGCCGGGTTGCATGGTATCTCCCCAAGGCGGGCACATTTCCATCAATGGCATAAGGACGCGATTCTGGGCCATCTACATCGGTATCGAAAACAGCATCCCAGGTATCTGGCAAGTAGCCAAGCAATTCATTACGAACTTTGGTCGCATCCAGAGGTACAGTACCGGGCATAATCAATAAGGATTGATCGCCGCGGGTCCAAAGTTGGTGAATGACAGCGGCCATTAAACGCAGCACACCGCGCGTCCGTTGAAAGCGTTCCAGCGTTGACCAGTCCTGGTACAGGCGCTCGAATAACTCTGGATGGATGGGATACGCAGAAGTCATGTGCTCAAGATAATCACGTTCAGCAACGCCGGATGGAAATTCTCCAGAAGCGTTACTGTACATATCCCCAAAGGCGTCGATGACGGCGTCACGGGCAGCAAAATCAACTTTTGTGGCAAACAGACGGCGGCGGACGATCTCGAAACTTTCGGTTGGGGTCACTGGTTTCCAAATCGCCTCGATACGCCCCACAATATGGGAGATGGTCTCTAAAGCTACTCGTCCTGCATCGCCGCCAATCTCGATATCTGATTCTGGAATGGAAATCAACATCATCGATTCGTCGGAGCGGCGGACGGCCTCGGTAAGCGATTGGATGAAGGTCATCAAGGTATCAAAGGAACCTGCCGGCAGGCCATCGACTTTGTAGAGATTGCGAGCATAAGCCACCAGTTCATCGATGATGATCAGGCAGGGACCGAACTGGAACAACAGATCTTTCAGTGTATTCGAGCCGGGGCTGACCCCTTTTTGATCAGCAACCTGAACCAATTTGTAACCGTCAATGCCGCCAAGCTGATAGGCTAATTCTCCCCACAAAGTATTGACTGTGGTATCTGGATATTCTCGCGGACGGGAAGGGTCTAAGGCTGTTCCCACTAAAACGGCAATATTCGCTTCTGGTAAATCTACATCTTCGATTTGTGCTTCAATGAGATCCCCTCCGGGGAAATCGCCTAGCTTGATCTTCCCGCCACAGAGATGATACAAAGCCAACATGCTATGCGTTTTGCCGCCACCAAAAGCAGTCTGGAGCTGCACAACCGGATCCCCCCCCTGGGCAGTCAGTCGCTTGACACCGGTGACCAGTAGGGATAACAAGCCATCGGTAAGGTAGGTGCGTTTGAAGAACTCGAGGGGATCCTGGTATTCGATTTCAGCTGTACCGGCCAGTACATCGGATAAATCAGCCACAAACTCAGCCTGGATATAACGCCCACTGGCTACATCTGGATGGGGCTGGACGACATCCCGCCAGGGGCGCAGACCTGTAAGGGTGGTGGTATCCACGGTTTCGGGGATGGCTTCTTTTTTAGCGCGTTCGGCTTCGGCATCGAATCGCAGGCGCAAAAGATCCTTGCTGATTTCCTCGACCTGGGCAACCTGTTCGCCAGCGCTGACCATCTTTAGAAGCCGGGCGACAGTATCGGCGATGCGGTAGGCCTCATCGTTGCTGAATGAACCCTGGTGAGCCCATTTGTTGCGGGCTGTCATCAACTCGCTAACAAAGGAGCGACCATTGTGGCCAAGTTTTTCCCGGAAGACATCATTCCAACGCCGCCACATCAGGTTGAGGCAGGCGTGCGCGTCAATCGCGGCCAGCAGATTTTTATCATCATCTAGAGCATCATCGGGTAAGCCAGGATGAACCCCGATGCTCAAAGTTGAGTCGATTTCATTGGCGTAGCCTTTTTGAGTATATACGTTTTTATATTCCCGGATGATAAATGGGCCTAAGCCCTGGCGGAGGGCTTCTAAAACTCTACCGACGCGCTCTTTATTGCTGAT
>CAZLNX010000124.1:0-16122 GCA_964560795.1 uncultured Anaerolineales bacterium
TACGAAAACCCTTGTCAACCTTTTCTCCCCCTAACTTCCGGGAATTGCTGATGAACCGGGTTCCTTTTGGAACCCGGTTTTTGTGTTCTTGCTCGATAAGTTGCCCGATCCTCTGATCCGAAATTACGTATATTCCGTGATAAAATAACTGCCATTATGGCCAAATATCGCATCTTATTAGTTGATGATCAGCGTGACGTAAGGCTCGCATTGCGAGATGCAATTGAAACCTTAGGACCTGATTTTGAAGTAGCTGATGTGCCTTCAGGAGAAGAGGCCATATTGGAACTTTCTTCTGGTTCCTTTGACCTATTGATTTCCGATGTTCGCTTACCTGGAATCACAGGATTAGAACTCCTAAATAAAGTTAAGAAACTTAAATCGGACATAAAAATAATTCTGATGACTGGCTTGATGGACTCGCAAGTCAGACAGGAAGTGGCAGATGCTGGTGCTTCTGCTTTTTTCCTGAAACCTATTGAAATCGCCGATTTCTTGGATGCGGTAGAACGGAGTCTTGGGCTAGTTGCAGAACAGATCTTTGGGGATGATAACTTACTTGGCGCTGAGAAACCGTCTGAAAGCGTATCAGAACGTCTCGCAAGTCTTCGCAAAGAAATGGATGCAATTTCAGCTGTGCTCCTCGATGGACGCGGTCGCGTTCTCGCGCGCGCAGGCGATTTGCCGGATGCTTCCATTGAGACGGCATTATTTCCAGCATTGATGGCTGCTTATAGTGCGAGTGAAAAGGTAGCCAAGTTGCTTCATTCCACTCCTCCAAAGGATTTGATGTATTTTTCCGGTTCAAAATATGATGTCTTCCTTGCACATGTTGGCGAATCGTATGCACTGCTGGTAGCCGGGAATCCAAGTGGATCGAGTGAGCAAGTTCTAGAATCGATGAAATCTGTCCATGCTGGGTTACGAGATTTAGTGACCATACTGGCGCAAATGGGTGTGCGCATCAAGTCAGATGAGACTGTGCCCGAGGCTGAAATAGAAGTTGCAGAGGAGATACCTGCAGAACCCGAGATTGAAGCCCTTTTTCAGGGTGCAGAAGCAGATATTAATTTTGAAGAATTGGATGCCTTTTGGGATACGGCCTCGTTGATCCTTGAAGATGATGAGCTCACCAATGCAGATGCGCTCACCTACGAACAGGCGCGTCGGTTGGGATTGACTCCCGATGATGAGAGTGAATAGCCCATTGTCATGCTTGGGGGCATATGTTACAATTCCGCTCGCCCAATTGGGCAGCATCTCTTGTAGGGGAGTGGTGCAACGGCAGCACAGCAGTCTTTGGAACTGTTGATCCTGGTTCGAATCCGGGCTCCCCTGCCTTAGTTCTATCCAAATGAAATCCATCGTTGACGAAGATCCTCACTTAGATCAACATCTGAAAAGAATTACCAAATACAAGCTTCGCGTCCATTTTAGTATTGCGCGATGCTTGTTGCATTTAATGGAGAAAAAATGAAAACAACCTCGGTCATACTAGCAGCCGGACAAGGAACCCGGATGCGATCATCCCTTCCCAAAGTGTTACATCCAATATTGGGACAACCGATGTTATGGTATGCAGTAGAAGCATCACGCGCGGTCACCAAAATTCCCCCTGTTGTCGTTGTAGGGCATGATGCAGATCGTGTGCGCGAAACGTTGGGTGGAGACGCTCAATTTGTGCTCCAGGAAGAACAATTGGGCACTGGCCATGCAGTGCAGCAGGCTGAATCTGCTCTCCGAGGAAAAACAGATTATGTTTTAGTTACTTATGGGGATATGCCCTTGGTAACGCAGGAAACCCTTGGCCGTTTAGTAGATGCTCAGCAGGCACACGATGGCCCAATTAGCGTGCTCACAGCGATCGCTGAAGACCCACGTGGTTTTGGGCGCATTGTACGAGATCCTGATGGCGGTGTGCTGGCGATCGTAGAAGAAGTCCATGCAACCCCTGAGCAAATGGAAATTCGCGAACTCAACACAGGTGTATTCTGCTTTTCTTCAGACTGGTTATGGGATGCACTCCATCGCATCGAGCTTAATCGAAAGGGAGAATATTTTCTCACGGATTTAGTTGAAATTGCGGTGTCCGATGGGAAGAGTGCCCAGGCTATCATAGTAGATGATAATTCTGAAATGATAGGAATCAACACAAAAGTCCACCTGGCGGAAGCCGCGGCGATGATGCGAAAACGCATCAATGAGAAGTGGATGCTGTCCGGCGTAACTATCCAGGATCCGTCATCAACATTTATTGAACCAGGAGTCTCCATTGGCCGTGACACGGTTATTTCTCCGAATACTCATCTAAAAGGTGAAACCCAAATTGGCGAAGCCTGTATCTTGGGGCCAAATTCAATCATTCAAGATTCTCGGATGGGAGATCGTTGTGAAGTGCTCAGTTCGGTTGTGGAGTATGCTGTGATGGAAGACGATGTTGATATTGGACCCTTTGCTCACTTGCGTAAAGGAGCACATCTTGCCTCGGGCGTGCATATGGGTAACTTTGGCGAAGTTAAAAATTCCTATCTTGGTCCAGGCACCAAGATGGGTCATTTCTCATATCTTGGGGATGCAACTACAGGTTCGGACGTCAATATCGGTGCAGGAACAATAACTTGTAATTATGATGGTGAGAAAAAACACCCCACAGAAATTGGTGATAATGTTTTCGTCGGTAGTGATACCATGCTCGTTGCCCCACTGAAATTAGGAAAAGGATCTCGTACTGGTGCTGGAGCTGTTGTAACCAAAAATGTTAAAGATGAAACCTTAGTTGTAGGGATGCCAGCGCGAGCAATTCGAAAGTTACAGAAGGAGAATTCTTGATGCAGTACATTTGTGGAAGAGTAGGCATACGGTAGGTATACGGTGACAGAATTTCAAATTACGCTGGTGATCATTGGGTTTTTGATTGTCTTGGTCTTAGACCTTGCGACAATAGTTGCTCGTACTGCCTTGAGACATTCCAGTCTGGCTCGTTTGATCCACCTACGAGAGCTAGATGAACCTCACGCTGAGAACACCCTAGAATTACTGGAAAAAATGCCCCGGCCATACGCAGGCTTGCATATCGCGCAGTCGTTCCTTCGCTTCATCCTTATCGGCGGGATCTTCTTTTTAATCCAACAAAACCCGCGCATTGATGCATTAATTGAAATCATTGTAATTCTTCTTGGTGTTGGGCTGATCGTGGCCTGGATTGAATGGATAATCGAAAGAAGGATCTTGCGTGACCCCGAACGATGGGTGCTGAGGTTTACAAGTTTTGTTCGCTACACTACGTTGATTTTTTACCCCTTTGTTAGCCTAAGCTTGATTTTGTCTCGGGAGACGACGCGACCTCATGAAAATACCAGCATGGTGACCGAGGATGCTCTGAAAACATTGGTTGATGTTGGTGAGAAAGATGGTATCTTGGAAGTCGAAGAACGCAAGATGATCCATTCAATCTTCCAGTTGGGGGATACGTTGGTCAGGGAAATCATGGTGCCGCGTATTGATGTTCAAGCTTTAGAGATTGGAACATCCATCTCAGATGCGGTGGATTTTCTCTTGTCCTCAGGTTTTTCACGGACCCCTGTCTTTGAAGAGTCCATTGACAATATATTAGGATTGCTCTACGCCAAAGATTTGCTTCAGGTTTGGCAGGAGGGAACCGGCACAGCTGACATTCGGCGTGATCTGCTTCGAGAACCTTATTTTATTCCCGAGGCTAAAAAAGTCGACGAACTCCTGGGCGAGATGCAGAAACGGCGTGTTCATATGGCCATCGTCGTCGATGAGTATGGGGGCGTGGCAGGTGTTGTTACGTTGGAGGATATCATTGAAGAAATTTTCGGTGAGATCCAAGATGAATACGATGAAGGGGAAGAACTGCCTTATCGTAAGTTAGATGACGGCGATTATCTCTTCCGCGGGCGCATCGACCTGGATGATTTTAACGAAATCATGGATAGTGATTTGCCCAATGATGAAGCCGATACATTGAGTGGTTTCATTTATACAACACTTGGGCATGTGCCCAAAGCTGGAGAAAGTATAAAGGATGAAAAATTGCTGCTGACGGTAGAAACTGTCAGCAATCGGCGCATTCGTAAGGTGCGTGCACAACGAATTTGGAAAAAAGAAGAAAATACTGATGACTGATTTTGATCGTAATTTACTAATACAAGAAGCTTTATCTGTACGTAAGAATGCCTATGCCCCATACTCCAACTACCAAGTCGGTGCGGCATTATTTACAAATTCAGGAAAAATATTTACTGGTGTCAATGTTGAAAATTCGGCCTACCCGGTCACCATGTGTGCTGAGCGTTCATCTGTATTCAAAGCTGTTTCTGAGGGGGAGAGGGACTTTATTGCTGTTGCGATAGCAACAAGCAATGGCGGAACGCCCTGTGGTTCTTGCCGTCAGGTATTGTCAGAATTTGGCCTCGATACACTGGTGATACTCGTCGATGAAAATGGACGGGTAACTGGAGAATCAAAAGTCGCTGAATTGCTGCCAAAGGCTTTTACCCCCTCTGATCTGGTCTAAGCTTGTTACCAGTTTGGAACCGGGGTAGCAATCGTGATTGCCGATTGCAGCATCCAACCTTCCGGCCCATCAGGCAGTTTGATATTAAGCCAGGCGACATTGTCGGCCTGTGTTGGTATTTCACTGAGAACTTCAATAAGTGTCCCGTTTAGGATCGATGTAATGGCGGTGTCGGCAAAGCTTGGACCGTCTCGCAGGATCGCACCGCTGTATTCCTCTGGCGCGCTTACGATGGCGTAAACCGGCGTGGGGCTAGGAATCGGTGTTTCACTTGGTGGCAATGTTATTGATGCAGTGAGGGTCGCAGGCAAGGTTACCGTGGGAGGGATAGGCGTAATCGAAGCTGTGCCCGTAGGGGCGGGGGTGAGTGTTTCTGTTGGAAGGGGAGTATCCGACGGAGTCAGCGTGGGAAGAGCAACTTGACCTCCAACTGCTGCGCCTGCTCCGCCAAGTCCAATCAATAAAAGTATCCCCACAATGGTGAGAACGCCCCCCGCGGTATACCCGAAGATGGTTAATGGACGAAAACCTAATACCAATAAAGTTAGTGTTCCTAAGATTGCTGCCCAGGCTAAATGAATGCTGAAAACAACCAATCCATCAGGCCATAAATGGGGTGTTCCACTACCTAATCCAAGTCCGGCAGCCGCCAGAGGGACATAAAGCTCGTAGGCTAACGCCACGCTGGCTACAGCGGCTCTTCGCCGCGTACGAACGATGGCAGTCGCAGTTAAGATACTTCCCACTGCCAATACCAAGAAATGGTGCCAGGCGAGTTGCGTGTGCAAATACGCTTGCATGAACTCGAATGGTTTCCAATAGGAGCCCATAAAACCAATGCATAAGCTTGTGACAAATACCATCATGGAAGCCGTTAGTAATCCGATCAGACTGCGACCGAAGAAGCGCATGGATCCGCTTATCGTTCCCAATGCGATCCCGATGAGTGGTGTCATCGTGGGGGCAAAGAGCGCTCCCAAAACCAGTAAAGCTGGTGCGTCGAGCCACAAGCCCAGTGCTAAGATCAGACCTGCTAACAGAGAAAACAGATAGAAATCGAGTGATGGTGAAGTGCGATGTGAGATATCATCCAAAAAAGCTTCCCGCTCATCAGCGCTTAATGGCAGCAACAATCGTTGTCTGCGACGTCTTCTAGCCGGAGGTAGACGTTTGAGATCGTCTGGGGTTTGTTCAGTTCTGGGGAGGCTCATAGAATGATTTCTTTGTAAGACATCAATTTAGAATTTATTCATTTCCGCAATGTTGCTACCAACCGGAGTGGTTTTTCGAATAACTCAAGGGCTGAAGAAATATCTGGCATAATGATATCGGCTACCTTGAAAGTTTCTGTCGCCATGCCTTCGGTAGAGAGAACGCCGATGCCGATAACTGCTGACTCGAGCATTAACGCATCGTTCGCACCCTGGCCAATTGCAACCACGCGCTCGCTGCCCAGATTTTCAATATACGCTTTCTTCTGTTGGGCTTCGTTACCCCTTTGCACTCGTACAGCCTCAATACCCAGCTGTCGGTCGATGGTCTCTTGCTGCCCATGCGTGTCGGCGGTGAGCAGGTGAAGAGTCAATCGATCACGCAAATTTGTCAGGCTGCGTGCGATTCCATCATGCAGTTGACCATCAATTGCTAGGGTTCCATTGACATCACAGACCAGATGCTCGATTTGGATTGTACCGCGCCCCGGTATATTCAATTCGATCATACCCGTATTATACAAGATAATCATTGGGGTTGATGCATTCACCTATTCAAAGACTGGTAGAGTAAAATACGGGCAATATCTTAACTAGGAGTGTTTGCGGCGTTATGAAAATTGCTCAACAAATATTGTTGATTTCTTTGCTGATGGTGATCGCAGGATGTAGTGGAGCAGACCCTACGACAGCCCCTACCGAAATTCCCGAGGTGGAAATTCCTACACCTGAACCTACGGTGACCGATATCCCTACAGCGACTGCCTTGCCCCCTGTGGGTGTACTGTTAGCTTCTCCAGAAGCAAATCCCCAAATTGTCGAAATCCTGCAAGCTGAACTTGCTCAATCCATTCCCGAGGTCGGACTGCGTTTCCAAGTACGGCCTTCTCTTACGGTCGATGCTATTACGGCGGAAGATATAGGCTGGGTGATTGCCCTCCCGCCTGCGCCTGATTTAGCGAACCTGGTGTCGTCATCACCAGGCACACGTTTTCTGGCAGTAGGTATTGAGGGCCTCGAACCAGCACCGAACCTAAGTGTGATTGGGTCCGGCGCGGATCGCTTCGATCAACAAGGTTTCCTGGCAGGATATATGTCGGCGATGATTACGCCTGATTGGCGTATAGGGGTTATTAGTGTTGCTGATAGTGAAGTGGGTCAATTGGCTCGCAAAAGCTTTATCACCGGGGCGAAGTATTACTGCGGATTTTGCAGCCCAACATATCCGCCATATTATGAGTATCCCCTTTATGTTCAACTCAATACCGGAGCAACTGCAGATGAATGGCAGGCCGCGGCGGATTTCTTGCTCCAGCGTGGTGTTTTGACAGTTTATGTGGTTTCGGGTGCTGGAAATGATGTGCTTCTTAAATATCTAGCCCTATCTAATGTCCAAATTATCGGTGGAGATACGCCTCCCGATGATATTCGCGAAGCTTGGGTTGCTATATTAGGTTTTTCGGTTTTAGATGCTTTCTATACATTTTGGCCTGAATTTGTTGCCGGTGCTGATGGTCAGGTGGTGTCAGTGCCTTTATCCATCAGTGATATTAATGCCAATATACTTAGCCCAGGCAAACAGCGTCTTGTAGAAGAAATCTTAATAGAAGTTCAAGAAGGCTCTATAGAGCTGATTGGCAGAAATATCCCCTAAGGGTAAGTACTAAAAGTCATGTCAGAATTAATGTAGTCTTTATCTTGCATTAATATCAAGTTTTCGATATGATTAGATGTAGGGTTTATTCAAACACTTTTCAAAAGGAGTGAAAGTATGAAGAACTATCGTCTCGTTGTAGTTTTTGCCTTGCTCATTGTTGCAGCGCTAACGCTTTCTGCATGTGGGCCGGGTAAGTTGGGAACTGAAGAAAATCCCATCGTTTGGGCAGTGGTTCCATCTGGTGAAACCGAGCGCGTAGTTGCCGGTTTTGAGGAAGTCTCTGGAATGATCTTTGAAGAGACTGGTTTGGTGGTTGAGCCCTTCGTGGCCACCGAATATGCCGGTGTGATCGAAGCTCTGTGCAGCGATCCACCTAAAGCCCACATGGCCTCCCTGGCGACCTTCTCTTACATCTTGGCTGCCGACAAGGGCTGTGCTGAGGCCGCGCTGGTCTCCGTGCGTTACGGCTCTGCCGTCTACAATGGGCAGATCTTTGTACGTGGCGACAGCGGCATTGAATCCATCACTGATCTAGCTGGCAAGACCTTCTGCCGCCCTGACCCCTTGAGCACCAGTGGTTGGATCATCCCCAGCATTACCCTAAAGGCTGCTGGCATCGATCCTGATTCTGATATAGCTCAGATTGTGGACGCTGGTTCCCACGATGCATCAGTTGCTGGTGTTTACAATGGCGACTGTGATGCTGGTTCATCCTATGTGGATGCCCGCGGTCGCATTGAGGAAGATTACCCCGATGTGATGGATGTGATCAAGGTCATTGAGATCTCTGCTGACATCCCCAATGACGGCGTGCAGTTTGTGGCTGGCTTTGATGCCGAGCAGAAGGCTATGCTTGTTGATGCCCTGCTGGCCATTGCAGAGACCGAGGCCGGACAAGAAGCTCTCGACACCGCCTACCAATGGGGTGCCCTGGAAGCGCAAGGCGACACTTTCTATGATGCCTTCCGCCAGGTGCTGGATGCCGCCGGTGTCTCCGCTGGAGACTTCTAACGATTGCTTCGAGTGATATGAAATAATATCGCTAGAATGATCAAAATTCAGGAGGACAACATTGTTGTCCTCCTGTTTTGTTAACAAAAACCTCTCAGGTATGTTCGATTATTTATAATAACTTTTGGTGCTTTAGCGTGTTCTACGTGATATAATGATAAGCTAGCGCTCTAGTGAGAAGTCTGTTTTCGCGTGCGTTTCTCTATAGATAAGTAGGGTGCTGTCAACTACGATTGTTTTGATAATTCAAATTACAATGAGGTTCTTATGGCGCCAATTCTAGAACTACGCGGAATTACCAAACGATTCCCGGGTGTGCTGGCTAATGACCATATTGATCTGACCTTAGAGCAAGGTGAGATCCATGCACTGTTAGGGGAAAATGGAGCCGGGAAAACTACGCTGATGAACATCCTATACGGATTATATGACCCGGATGAAGGGGAAATCTTTGTCCGTGATCAGCAGATCAATGTCAAATCCCCAAGTGATTCAATTTCAGCAGGCATTGGAATGGTGCATCAGCATTTCATGTTGGTGCCGGTATTTACAGTTACCGAGAATGTAATGCTGGGTGATGAATCTACTAGTGTTGGTGGGTTCCTTGATCGCAAATCAGCGGCTAAAAGAATTAGTGAGATTTCTGAACAATATCATTTGGAAGTCGATCCCAATGCCTATGTGCGTGATTTGCCCGTAGGGGTTCAACAGCGTGTTGAGATCATCAAGCTTCTCTATCGTGAGGCCGATATTCTGATCTTGGATGAACCCACTGCTGTGCTTACACCGCAAGAAGTTGACGAGCTGTTCACAATAATGCGTTCGTTAGTTGAGCATGGTAAGTCGATCATCTTCATCACCCATAAATTGCGCGAGGTTTTAGAATTTGCTGACCGCATTAGTGTAATCCGCGGTGGCAAGATGGTTGGTTCCACTACGCCCGAAGAAGCCGACCAGAATTCCCTGGCGGCGATGATGGTTGGTCGCGATGTCGACTTGCACGTTGACAAAGCTCCTGCCAAACCAGATGGTGTAGTACTTGAAGTTGATGATCTGGTTGTTCTCGATGATATCGATCAGGTTGCGGTGAAGAATATCTCCTTCGACGTTCGGGCTGGGGAAATTTTGGGTATCGCCGGTGTTCAGGGCAACGGTCAGACTGAATTAATCAAAGCACTGACTGGACTAAGCCATCCAGTTAGTGGAACGGCAACTCTTCTCGGTCAGGAGATATCTGGCGCCTCCCCACGAGATATTACTGAATTGGGATCAGCGCATATTCCCGAAGATCGCCAGCAAGATGGCTTAGTCTTATCAGCCACAGTAGCAGATAACTTAGTGCTCAATACCTATTACCTGAAACCCTTTGCAGAGCGTGTCATCATCCAGGGCGAGCAGGTTTTGGAAAATGCGGAAGATATCATCAGTAATTTTGATATCCGCACCCCCAGCTCGCTCATCCCCGTTGGATCATTATCTGGCGGTAACCAACAGAAGGTTATCGTTGGTAGAGAATTCTCCCGCCCGATTAAATTCCTGGTAGCTTCACAGCCTACTCGAGGTCTGGATGTAGGCTCTATTGAATATATCCACAACCGCTTAATTGAGAAACGGGATGCCGGGTGTGCAATTCTGCTGGTCTCAACGGAATTAGATGAGATTATGGAACTTTCTGATCGCATTGCGGTGATGTATCGCGGCGAGATCATCGACGTTGTGGAAGCAAAAGATGTTACCAAGGAGCAGGTTGGTTTGCTGATGGCTGGCGTTGTTTCGGAAAGAGCATAAGGCTTGATATGTCGTCAATTAACCTAGTTCAAGAGTAAAACTCTCATAACAAGTTCAGGAGTTTCTCGAGAGAATTCTCTAAATGTCGACACGGCCTAATCGAAGCGTTGGAATGAGGAATCATTTATGAGCGATACTGAAAAAGGAAAACCCGAAAAGAAAGATGCCGGTAAGATCTTTTTTGATGAGGTTTCAAAAAGCCCGCTGACCGTCACTATCTTGGCCATTTTCACCGGATTGCTGTTGGGGGGGCTGTTGGTAGCAGTAACATCCGAAGATGTGTATGCTGTCTTTGGTGATTCACCTTGGGAAGCTATCAAGATCGGCGCCAATGCTGCCTGGAAAACATACGTGGCCTTGTTTAATGGATCTGTAGGTAATCCAAGCAAAATCATCGAGGCATTTCGAGGTGGGGATCCTGAAACGATCCGCAGAGCGGTAAATCCATTCTTTGAAAGTTTGAATCAGTCAACCCCATATATCTTCGCTGGCCTGGCTGTGGCATTGGGATTTCGGGTTGGCTTGTTTAACATCGGAGCGGAAGGACAGCTCTTTATCGGAGCGACCACCACTGTGATTGCAGCGATCTTCTTGAAAGGACTGCCTGCCATCATCCACGTGCCGATATCCTTATTGGCTGGCTTCATTGGCGGGGGGTTATGGGGTTTCATCCCAGGCTGGCTCAAGGCGGCAACCGGAGGACACGAGGTCATCAATACGATTATGATGAACTACATTGCATTCCGCCTGAGCGAATTCTTGCTGCGAGGTCCTCTTCAAGATCCAAATGGCTTCACCCCGGTGAGTGCTCCCATCGAAGACTCTGCCAAATTGTACAGGTTCTTCGAGAATCCCATCCGCTTCCACATTGGCTTCTTCGTTGCGTTGTTGGTTGCTTATCTGGTTTACCTGCTCTTGTTCAAGACCACCTGGGGTTTCACGCTGCGCACCGTTGGCGCCAATCCCAGAGCGGCAAAATACGCTGGGATGAGCATCGTAAAAAGCACCGTGATGGCGATGTTCATATCTGGTGGGTTGGCCGGTTTGGCCGGAGCTAACGAGGTTTTGGGAGTCAACCACAACCTGGCAGTGGCATTCTCTTCTGGCTACGGTTTCGATGCCATCGCTCTGGCATTGCTCGGAAAGAGTCACCCCGCAGGCGTAGTTATGGCCGCGATTTTGTTCGGTTTCTTGCGCAATGGCGCCATCCAGATGCAGCTCACTGCTGGTATTCCCATTGACATTATCTCAGTTCTCCAGGCCGCAATTTTGGCCTTTATCGCCGCACCAGCGATTATCCGCACGATATATCGTCTCAAAGAACCCGATATGGATATTGAAGCGGTTACACTACGCGGCTGGGGAGGCAACTAATCATGGCAACGACAACGATGAATAATCATATGGAGTTTGTATCTCCAACCCGTCGACGAGTGATGGGATTTATCTTTCTGGGAATAGCAGTTATCCTTTGGGTGATCTTTGCCCGAAATGTGGAACCGGAAGCCTTAACCACCTTTAGAATGACACCTGGTGGTGCAGAGAATCCCTTGCCCAATTGGGAGTTCTCTACACTGCCTATGCTCAATATTTTGGCGGTTGTCAGCGCCGTGGTTGGTGGATACCAACTGGCACGCGGCTTTGGCAAGCGTACTAACCTTATGTTGGGTATGGTCGTGGCGATGTTCTTCTTTGGCTTCCTGACTTGGGCAACATCTGGCGGGAGCCTAAATCTGGCGGGACTATTCCGCAGTGCGCTGGTCAAAGCGGTTCCTTTGACCCTGGGTGCGCTCTCTGGTGTTTTATGTGAACGTTCGGGTGTTGTCAACATTGCCATCGAAGGCATGATGCTCACCGGCGCTTTTACAGGCGCCTTTGTGGGTAGTGTTACCAATATCTGGATCGGCCTTGTGGCGGCAGTTCTAGCTGGGGCGCTTCTAGCTGCTATTCACGCGGTGCTCTCGATCAAATACAAAACTGACCAAATCATATCAGGTACTGTGATCAATATTTTCTCTACAGGGATCACATCATTCTTATCAGCGAAATTCTTGCAGAAATATCAGCACCTGAATGACCCTGGACGATTCCCAACGATTGAAGTTCCTGTGTTGTCGGATATCCCCTTTATTGGGCCAATCATGTTCCAGCACAATATGTTTGTGTATGCATTGTATATCTTCATCATTGCGCTGACGGTTGGCCTTTATTACACTCGTTGGGGTTTACGAACCCGCTCTGTTGGAGAGCACCCTAAAGCGGCGGATACTCTGGGGATCAACGTTTTCCGCACCCGTTACCTTTCGGTGATTTTGGGCGGCTGTATGGCTGGATTTGGGGGTGCTTACTTCACCCTGGGCTCGGTCGGCCGTTTTGACGAAGTGATGACAGCCGGGCGTGGCTTCATTGGTCTGGCAGCGATGATCTTCGGGAACTGGAATCCTTTTGGGGCCTTTGGGGCAGGTCTGCTGTTTGGGTTCTTTGATGCCCTTTCAGCCAAGTTGGCTATCTTGAAGGTGCCCATTCCCTCCGAGGTGATGTTGATGTTCCCCTATTTGGCGACGATGGTCGCTTTGGCTGGTGTCGTTGGCCGTGGGCAGATGCCTGCCGCTGATGGCCAGCCTTACGATAAAGAGTAAAGATCCCCTCTAATAAGTGTAGAGACGTAGCATGCTACGTCTCTACTTGTTTAATGGATAATACCCAAACTCTTCCACGGCGTCGACCATGGCGAGTACGTTTTCGGGGGGGACATCATTCATGATGGTGTGCACTGAGGCTATCATATATCCACCACCCGGACCTAAGATTTGCATCACCCTGCGCACTTCTTGTCGTACATCTTCTGGAGTTCCATACGGCAAGATTCGATGCGTATCGATGGCTCCACAGAAAACGATATCTTTCCCGTAGGTTTTCTTCAATCCCTCTAGATCAGCCATTTTGCCAGCCGTGGTCTGGATTGGGTTAAGGATGTCTATGCCCATTTCGATGAAGTCGGGGATCAGGGGGAACACATCACCATCGGTATGGAATAAAACTTTGGCTTTGGTGCGATCTTTGATGAATTGAATGAAATCGGCATGAATTGGCTTGAGGATCTCACGATACATCTTTGGCGAGATTAATAAGCTGTCCTGGGTACCCAAGTCATCGCCAATTTTGATGATATCGACATTGTTACCAAGTTCTTCAAGGAAAGGCTCCATCAGGGATTTGCATACTTCAGTAATCTTCTTTAGGAGCGCTTCGGCAAATTCGGGATACATGGCCATGTTGAGCAAAAAGACATCCAACCCTTGCATGGCGTGGGCGCGCTCGAAGGGGAATAGCAGCCAGGGTGTGGCGATGATGGCGTACTCGTTTTGTTCCGCCATCCGTCGGGCTTTCTCTTTGACATGGGCGATGCGCGTGGGGTCGTTCATGTCAGGCCAGCCTTCATAGGCTTCGATCTGATCAATGGCGGTCGCTTCGGGCATAGGATGAACCCCGGGATACCATTCGCCGGGCTCGATCTCGCTTTGTCCGCTGCCCCATGAATCGACGAAGTCTGCGCCCGGTTCGCGGTTTTGATTTCGTTCCAGCACAGAAGCGGGTTCTAAATCTCTAATGCCACGCACATCACTGTGCAAACGCTGCATGGTAGCTTCGTCTATCTCTGCCGTTCCCAGCTCCGGCCATTGATAAATATAATTGTCTGGAGCTTCAATGCCAGCTAGTTTTTTGATCCCCTGGTAGGGCTTCATTTTGATCCCGGTGGCGTTGCTGACCCCGATCACGATGGGGACGCGATCCGGTTCTTCATTGTTGATAGCGGCTAGTACGCGTTCACGCGGTGTCATGGGCATATGTTGTACTCCTTCATTTCTGCAAACCAGACCCTAAAGGTTTTTGAATATTTGGGGAATAATATAACATTTACGGATCAAGTAATATTTATATCGGATTTTTTACATAAACCTTTAGGGTCTCTATTTTTCCAAATCTTCTACTGTTAATCCTAAGGCTTTAAGAACCAACCAGAGGGGGCGGTCTGGCATCTCGGAGAATATTTTCCTAGCCCTTTGAAAGGCTTCCTTTTTCTCGTTAGGGGCGAAGATGCCTGGTTTCTTGAGTGAATTCAGATAACTTTCGGCGCCTGAAGGCGTGCCATCGCTGCTATCAAGGGCCTTCTTGGTATATTCAATTAGATAATCTTTGAAGCGTGTTTGATCCATGATAATTCTCTTTCGTTTCGTTGATTAGATTTTACCCAGCAATTTGACTTCTGGCCAAATGATCGGCAGCACAATCAAACCCCCAATCGCAATGATGCCAGTATCTATCGAAGTGCTAATCATGGTAGAAAATGCCGCTGTTGAAATGTACTTGAGCAAGAAGAATACGATTGCACCACTAATGGCTGATACAAAGCTGATACGCAATAGCGGCTTCCAAATAATTAACTTACCAGGGAATTTTCGAGATACGAGCCACAATAGCAGTATTGCTTCGGCAGAAAAGGCCAGTGTATTGGCTAAGCCGATGCCGGGTGCACCCAAAGCGGGCGCAAGCAATAATCCCAGTAGGATAAATACGACGGCGGTTGCCCCCGAGGTCAACAGAGGAGTGATAGCTTTTTGCTGGGCATAGAATGCTCGCGCGGCCACTTCGAGGAGGGAGTGCCCTACTAACCCGGCCATATATGCACGCACAGTCCAAACGACCAGCTCGGTTCCGGCTGGGTCAAAGCCCAATACTTCCACTAATGGACGAGCGCCAATGGACAGCAGCACCGCGCTGGGAATGGTCAGGGCTAAAATTGTGCGCACAGTGATACTCAGTGATTCCTTAAAGGTATCTTCTTCATTTCGGGTGATTTGTTCAGAAATAGTTGGTAAAAGGGCGGTACCAATGGCTGTGCCAATCAGTGATTCGGGGACTTGCATAAACAGCCAGCCGTAGACCAGGGCGGTCACTGAGCCAGCGATCAAACCCGATGCCAGGTTGTCTTGTGCGATGAAAATGACGTGAATGAAAAACACCGTACCGATGCGTGGCAGCATCAAGCGGATGACTTGCTGTACGCTGGGATTGCGCAAGTTGATCTTGGGAGTCCACTTGAATTTGAAATGGATCAGCCCCGGGATCTGGATCGCAAAAAAGAGGATCGCTCCGAGGATAGTACCATACAATAAACCGTGAATCCCCAACCCAAAGGCAGGCAGTGTAACACCCCCCAAGGTGATCCCCTTCTCCGGGACGAGGATCAACACCCCTATCAGCGTACCCACATCATACATACTGGGAGCCAACGCGGGTAGTATGAAGTGCTGATTGGCCTGCAATCCGGCGATAACCAAGCCGCTCATGGAGAAGAGCACCGTAGCGATCAGATTCAGGCGCATCAGTTCGGTGACTAAGGCTTGTTGTGCTTGATCGAAGCCTGGTGCGATGCCCCAACCCGCGCTGACAATCTGTTCGGCAAAGACGGCGATCAAAATAGAAAACCCTGCTGTGACCAGGAAGAGAAAATTGCCGATGCGAGAGAACAAATCCCAGGCAGCACTTTTGCCATCCTTTTCCAGGTGTTCGCTGAGCACAGGGATCAAGGCCATGGCGAGTGCACCACCGGAGATCAGGGCAAACAGCAGATCGGGCAAGTTGTTGGCTGCGTTGAATGCGTCCAGCTCAGGTGAGAGGCCAAAAGTGCGGGCGATGATCACCTGGCGGACAAACCCCAGAGCTTTTTCAAGGCCGAAAAAAGTGATTATTATGATGGTAGATTTTGCGACGTGTTTCATGATGCGCTAAGTATAGCACGATGAACTCCAGTTATTGCAATACGCGGAATGGTATAATTTTTTGCATCTTTAGTACCTTAACCTGTTTTTCGCACCTTACCAAATGAATAGAGAGACAATATCCGGCAACAA
>CAZLNX010000125.1:0-16053 GCA_964560795.1 uncultured Anaerolineales bacterium
TGACTGGGAGGCTATTATGCGTCGAGGACGAGTTTTCTTTTACTTAGCTGCAATTTTGATTTTGGTTCTCGTGGGTGCCTTTGTGATTCTGCAACGCTTTCAGCAGCCCGCAGGTGAGGGGACTGCGGATGCGCCTGCCCCAACGCCGATCATAGATCTAGTTGAGATCGTCGTTATCACCCAGCCAACGCCGCGCGGTACGGTTCTAAATGAGACTATCTTAGGACTCATCGAATTGCCAAGAGATAACGTGATCGAGGGTATGTTCACGGATATGGCGCTGGTCGTTGGCCGACAGGCGAAATTTGACCTGGATTCTGGCATACCTGTGACAGCTGGAATGCTCGTCGATGCAGCTGCGCAGCTCTCAGATACAGGCTCTATTGCCTCACTGTCAATCCCCAGGGGTAAAGTTGCTGTCTCGATTCCCATCAGCCGCTTGTCAAGCGTCTCATATGCACCGAAGCCCGGTGATCATGTCAGTGTTATTGCCACGATGATGTTCCTTGATTTGGATAGCGAATTCCAAACCTCGCTGCCAAATAATATCGGTGGTGTCACGGGGCCTTATAGCAACCCAGAGACTGGGGAAAGCTTCATTACCATTCGTGTTTGGGGCGGAACCGATGCACCTATTTACGGACGGACGGAGCTAGACCCCATCCTGAACGAGCTGGCATACGTTATTCCTCAGGAAGCCCAACGACCGCGCATCGTGAGCCAGACTGTGCTCTACGATGTCGAGATCCTGCAGGTTGGTGATTTTCCACTTGTAGAGGAGGAAGAAGCTCCTGCTGAAGTTGTAGATCCAGCTGAGGCCGCAGCCCAGATTGATCAAACTGGGCAAGCGCCTGTAGCGACAGCTGAAGAATCTGCACCGGTATTGCCTCCTGATGTAATCACGATCATTGTGAACCCTCAAGATGCCGTGACCCTGAATTATTTGCTTTTCAGCGGCGCGGAATTAACCCTGGCTCTGCGGGCTTCCGGCGACGATTCGATCACAACAACGGAGGCAGCGACCCTGCAATTTTTGCTGGATGTCTATAATATTCCCATTCCAGCGAAACTGCCTTATGGAATGAACCCTCGCATCGATGAGTTGGTACCACCTACCTTGGAGAACGATACTGTTGTTCCTGAGCAATAGAATTGATGCATATAATGATGATTCTTTCGGAGATTTTGCATGGCTGAAGGCGACAACATTCGCGTAATCATCGTAGATGACGTACGTGAGACCCGAGAAAATATTCGAAAACTGTTGCAGTTTGAAAGCGATATAGAAGTTGCCGGTGTAGCAACAACTGGACGCGAAGGTATCCAGTTGGCTCGAGACGTATCACCAGACGTTGTCCTCATGGATATCAACATGCCCGACATGGACGGCATAACGGCAACTGAAAATATTCTTAAAGAGCTTCCGCACATTCAAATCATAATTCTCTCCGTTCAGGGAGACCCGAATTATATGCGTCGAGCTATGTTGGCCGGTGCACGTGATTTCCTGACCAAGCCTCCCATGGTCGATGAGCTGATCGCTGCTCTGCGCCGTGCAGGAAAAATGGCTCATGAAGAAAAGCAGAAAGCTGAGGTCAGGTATCAGACCACCGAACTCGGCGGCCCTCTTGGACCGGCAGACTTCGGCGTAGGCGCTTCAGGTTATGGCAAGGTCATTGTGGTATTTAGCCCGAAAGGTGGTGTTGGATGCACAACCCTGACCACTAATTTGGCGGTGACCCTGCACAACGCTGAAACCCCTGTCGTGGTTGTTGATGGCAATCTTCAGTTTGGCGATTTGACCATTGTAATGAATGAGCGCGGCAAGAACAGCATCGTCGACCTTGCGCCTAGAGCAGATGAGCTGGATACAGAAATCATTGACGATGTGCTGATCACCCATCGGGCAACAGGTGTGAAGATTTTATCTGCACCCCAAAGTCCCGAGCAGGCTGAGAATATAATCGGTGATCAATACGGTAAGATTTTGGCCTATCTGCGCAGGCTTTACTCCTATGTCATCGTGGATGCAGAGTCGGCGTTGTCCGATATCGTCTTAAGTGCGTTTGATGCCAGTTCTATGGTTGTTCTGGTGGCCAACCAGGATATCCCCTCGATTAATGATGCCAGGTTGTTCCTGGATTTGTCGGATGTCATTGGGCTTGATCGCGAGCGCATCTTGTTTGTGCTCAACAAATACGACAAACGCATCACTATTACGCCGGAATCGGTCAGTGAAAACTTACGAAAAGAGATCGCCATAACAATTCCGGTTGATGAACGAGCAGTGTTGCCTTCGATCAACCGGGGCTCTCCCTTTATACTCGGCGATAAGAAACGCCCTATTGCTCGTGCCATCCTTTCCTTGGCTGAAACAGTCCGCCTGCAGCTTGTTGAAATGGAAGCGGCGCATGAAGGCAGCAGTTGAGTGGTTTAATAGTTGAAATACCAGGAAGTGTGAAGTATGTCTTTATTGAGACGAATTGAGCAAGGCCAATCGGGGAGTGGAGACGAAGGCGATCAGGGGAAACTGAAATCTTTGCAATCCAGGCGAGTTGCTCCGCCTGATGGAGAAGCTCAGCGCGACACATATCTGGATTTAAAAACCCGCGTGCAAAATCGTCTACTGTCTGAGTTGGACCCCTCAACAGACGTTACCCAGGTTGGTGTTGTTCGAGGGACGATCCGTGATTTATTTGAGCAGGTGCTCACTGAGGAGAATATCGTCCTTTCACGTCAAGAGAAACATCGCCTCTTCGAGCAGATCGCCGCGGAAATACTGGGGTTTGGTCCACTGCAAACATTGTTGGAAGAAGATGATATCACCGAAATTATGGTGAACGGGCCAAAGAATATCTACATTGAAAAACGCGGTAAATTGCACCGGGTGCCGCTTTCTTTTGAAAGTGATGAACATGTGATGCGCATCATCGAACGCATCGTTGCCCCCCTGGGCAGGCGCGTGGACGAATCCAGCCCCTATGTGGATGCGCGTTTGCCCGATGGTTCGCGTGTCAATGCCGTTATCCCACCAATCTCTCTCGTCGGCCCCACGCTGACCATTCGTAAATTTTCCAAGAACCCCATCACGATTGAGCAGTTGGTCAAATTTGGCAGCCTGACGCCAGAGTCTCTGCAATTTCTGAAAGCCTGTGTCGAATCTCGTCTAAACGTAATCATTTCCGGCGGTACAGGTTCGGGAAAGACAACCCTGCTGAACATTTTGTCTCAATTCATCCCCACGGATGAGAGGATTGTGACCATCGAGAACGCGGCAGAGCTGCAGCTTCGACAGGAACATGTTGTTACCCTGGAATCCCGCCCGCCCAATATTGAAGGCACAGGCGAAGTTACCATTCGCCAACTGGTTGTTAACTCCCTGCGTATGCGTCCTGATCGCGTCATCGTCGGTGAGATCCGTGACGAGGAAGCGCTGGACATGTTGCAGGCCATGAACACCGGTCACGATGGCTCTATGACCACGGCGCACTCCAACAGCCCCCGCGATACCCTGGCTCGTATTGAGACCATGGCATTGATGGCCGGTATGGATTTGCCCATACGCGCAATTCGCGAGCAGATCGCCTCCGCCATCGACTTGGTTGTTCACCAGGAGCGTTTGCGGGATGGTACTCGTAAGGTGGTTAACGTCACGGAGATTAGCGGTATGGAAGGCGATGTGATCACTATGACGGATATATTTGCCTTCGAGCAACAAGGCATGGAAGATGGTGAAGTGATTGGCGCATTACGGCCAACTGGATTGCGGCCGAAAGCGATCAACCAGATCGAGGCTGCTGGCATTCATCTCCCGCCATCGATATTTGGTGTTGGTGCCCGGCGCGGATATTAGGAACGATAACGGTATCTAAATGGAGAGTAGTGTAGCATGAATCTTCTTCTGATTGGTGGAGGGGCGCTGATACTCATACTGCTAATCGTTGGGGTTGTTGTCTCCATGACAGGGCAGACTTCTCTGGTTGAGGAGCGCCTCACCGAATATGTAGGCGAAGAGTTTTCTCAAGACGACGCGGGGGAGGCTAGCTCATCGGCTGTCTCTGATTGGGTAAATGTACAAGTTGAAGGGACACAATGGGGCGATGGTGTTTCGCGCAACCTCGCCCAAGCTGACGTTAAACTGAAGCCAGGTGAATACCTGGCCCTGATCGTCATTGCCATGATCGGCCTGGCCTTTGTGGCCTGGTTCTTTGGGGGGCGCTCGATTGTCTCGGCGATCATCGGCGCTATTGTGGGGTTTTTCTTGCCCAGATTTTATGTCAGCAGACAAAAAGGCAAGCGCTTGGAAGCATTTAGCGGCCAGTTGCCCGATATGCTCAGCTTGATGGTCAACGGTTTACGAGCAGGTTTTTCTACTGCGCAGGCATTAGAAGCGGTTAGTAAAGAATTGCCACCTCCAATATCTGATGAATTTAGGCGAGTAATTCAGGAAATGCAAATTGGTATCTCGATGGAAGACGCCATGGACAATATACTGCGGCGCATTCCCTCGGAGGACTTGGATTTGGTGATTACTGCCATTAATGTGCAGCGCGAAGTCGGTGGTAACTTGGCGGAGATTTTGGATACCATTGCTCATACCATTCGAGAACGTGTACGCATTAAGGGCGAAATTCGGGTGTTGACTGCCCAGGTTATGTATTCAGGTCGTTTCCTGGCGCTGCTGCCTTTTATCCTTTCAAGCATTATCTGGTTTGGGAACAAGGAATATGTAATGTCGGTGTTCCAGCCCGATGTGATTTATTGCGGTTTCGCTATTTTTGGCTCAGCGTTGTGTCTGGTCGGCTTAGGCTATTTTGTCATGATGCGAATTGCAGATATTGAAGTATAAGGAATAGGATAACTCCATGAATATTACATTGATATTGATTGTTGTCGGTGTGATCGTGGTGGGCGCAGTTACGTTGGTAATTGTTGGGTTGCGGGATCGCGGAGGTGAAGACGCCCTCCAGGATCGTTTGGCCGACTTTGTTGGTAGAGGCGAGGTTGCAACACTCGAAGAGATCGAGATGTCGCAGTCGCTGACGGATCGAGTCATTATTCCCATGGCGCGCCGTTTTGGCGATGTAGTTCTCAGGGTCACACCCCAAAACGCGCTTGATCGAACAGCCCGCCAAATTGAATTGGCTGGCAACCCCGGAGGGCTTGAGCCAACACTGTTTTGGGTGGCTCGATTTGGTGTTGCCATTGGCCTTGCCGCGATGCTATTCTTTGTATTGTCGATTACATCAATTGACTGGTCATGGCTTCGCAGAATTGGGATCATTGTGTTGTTTACTGTACTGGGTTTCAATATCCCCCAATTGCTGCTAAACAGCCGCATTAACCGCCGTCAGGATGCTGTTCGCAAAGCGCTTCCTGATGCATTGGATTTATTGACCATTTGCGTAGAGGCGGGCTTGGGTTTCGACGGCGCCATGGCAAAAGTCAATGAGAAATGGGACAACGAACTCTCCCTCTCGTTAGGCAGAGTCTTGCGCGAGATTCAGTTAGGCAAACTGCGCCGCGACGCCTTACGCGATATGTCTGATCGCATTGATATTCCGGAAATGACCAGCTTTGTTGCCGCGATCGTGCAGAGTGAACAATTAGGTGTCAGCATGGCTAAAGTTCTGCGAATTCAGGCTGATCAGATGCGCATCAAACGCAGGCAAGCCGCGGAAGAGAAAGCCCAGCAAGCGCCAATCAAAATGCTCTTTCCTATGGGCGTGTTGATCTTCCCTTCATTGTTGATTATTCTTTTGGGCCCGGCAGCGGTACAATTAATGCAATCCGCTCTCGGCGGCATGTTCTAAGCCATTATTTTTCTCGCTCTGCAACTCGTCGCTTCGGCAAACTTAGACTAAGCCTTGGATGACTCGAAGATGGGCAGCAGAGCAATGATGAAAGTTTATTTCTAGGAGTCCATTGGTGCGCTATACGTTGTATCGATGGAGTTGGGCGGCTCTAGATTTGTTATTTCCGCCCACCTGTGGGGGTTGTGATGCTCCTGGCGCGCGTTGGTGCCCAGAGTGTCAGAAGAACACTGCCCGGATTAAAACCCCTCATTGCCAATATTGTGGACAGCCTGTTCACGGTCAGGAATGCTGTGACCGTTGTGCAGAATCATCTCCAAAAATGAATGCCATTCGATCTTGGGCAATTTTCGATGGCCCTATTAGAAACGCGCTGCACCGCGTCAAATACCGGCGTGATGTTGCCCTGGCAGAAGCTCTAATGCGACCCGTTATCGCCTATGTGCGTACCCTCGATTGGGGCATAGATGTTGTTGCCCCAGTTCCACTCAGCAGAGGCCGGGCGCGAGAGCGTGGCTATAACCAGGCTGATCTTTTAGCAAAACCATTAGCGTGGGGATTGGGTTTAAAGTACCATGCAAATGTAATGCGGCGCGGACGTGATACACGCTCCCAAGTTGGATTAAACTTGGATCAACGCCGCCAAAATGTTGAGAATGCTTTTTCCGCTGCGAGTAAGGTCGTGGATGGAAAAGCTGTCTTAGTTGTCGATGATGTCGCCACGAGCGGATCTACGCTGGATGCCTGCGCTGAGGCGCTTTGGCAAGCCGGTGCGGATAACGTTTATGGAGTGACGCTGGCACGTGCAGTGTTGGCAAATAATTAACGCAGAATTGCCACGTCGATGGCGTGAGTAAATCTGATAGTTCAACAAAACAACGGAGGTATACAATGACACTAGAAGTAAAGCTCTTTGTTCGAGATCTGAAGTTGACTGATCGCCTGCAAGATTATGTCGATAATAAAGTCAGCAAACTAGATCGATATCTCAGTAATATTAGCGAGGCGCGTGTAGACTTGGCCTATGTCAAATCGGCTCGCGATGCCAATGATCGCTATGTGGCCCAAGTTACGATCCGCGGGAAAGGCTTTATCCTGCGGGCTGAAGAGCGCTCCGATGACATTGTCACAGCCTTAGACATGGCAATACCCAAAATTCAGCGACGAATAAAACGCTATAAAGGGAAACATTTTCTCCATAGGGGGAATGGCATAAGTGCGGCCGATGCGGCTATGGAATTTTCTGAGGATGCGGATTTGGACATGGACGTGGATCCCGATCCAGAAATCGTGCGCCGAAAGCATTTTATTCTAACTCCCATGGATGAGATGGAAGCCATCGAGCAGATGGAACTGCTTGGACATGAGGATTTCTTCATCTTCCTAAATGCCAACACTGGGCAAATCAATGTCTTGTATCAACGACGTGATGGCAAGTATGGTGTGATCGAACCCGAGATTGCTTGATGTGCAAGCCTTGCATAAATCTGTCATCCTGAGCCGCCCGCATTAGGCGAGTGAAGGATTTCATATTTCAAGGCAAAAGATCCTTCGCTCGCCAACGGCGCACCTACGGCGGCTCAGGATGACATTTATAAAAGAAAATTCATTCCACATAGTTTATTTTCGAGTGGTGGCAGATCGTCTTGCCACCACTCGTTCTTTAATGCGGTTTGACCGTAGTAAGGGTACAATATATCTGGTCAGATCTGAAGATAAAATCTCTCAAAAAGTGTGAGATTTCTCTCCAGTTTTCCTAACAGAACTGTAATGCTCTCCGATACCCCAGACCTATTGACCTTGGTATATACTCAATGTAATCTTTATTATAGAAGGCATATGCTTGATAAGCTTACACACCGCTAGGTGTGAGGACGTTAGAATGAATAAAATTTCTCATCAAAAGTCTCATGTCTCTCCCCAGCCGCGTGGGAGCAAAGCCCAAGGTATGGTGGAATTTGCTCTTGTTCTGCCAATCTTGCTGCTGTTAGTAATGGGGATTATTGAATTTGGACGCCTGTTATTTATATTTTCTGCCGTAAACACAGCCAGCGCGGAAGCCGTTCGATATGGATCTGCGGTTGATGACACGGGGGGAACCGCTCGTTTTATAGATTGTACGGGCATTGAAGAAGCTGCGTTTCGAATCGGATCTTTGGTGAATTTGTCATCAGTTACGATCAGTTATGATGAAGGACCCGGTGGCGCAACGATATCCGCCACCTGCCCACCTCCTGATCCTGACGATATCGTTGGTGGCCGAGATCGTATTTATGTCCAGGTTCAAGCTCCTTACTCACCAATTGTTCCCTTTGTGGCACTGTTCGACAACTTAAATTTTACGATTACCGCAGATAGCTATCGCACGATTGTAAAAGATATCGAACTTGGTGAAGGCGGCGGAACGGGAAGTGGCGGTGGCAACGGCGGTGGTGGGTTACCCACTGTCGTTTTTACATCGGCATCGCAGACAGTAGCTGAAGATAGCGGAACAGCCACGATCACCGCGCAATTGGATTCGACCATTGCCAATGATGTGACTGTTCCCTTCACGCTAAGTGGAACAGCAACCGAAGGCGGCGGGAGTGATTACACGATCACCGCCAGCCCGATAACGATCACGGCCGGTAATACAACAGCAAATATTACTATCACCATCAACGATGATTTAGATGTTGAGGGGAATGAAACTGTCATTGTCACGATGGGCACACCGACCAACGCGATAAAGGGTTCTCCTGATGAGCACACTGCTACAATCACAGACAATGACAGTGTCAGTGTTCCGGTTGTGTCATTTGCTATGGCTTCTCAGAGTGGTGATGAAGATACTGGCACAATGTTTGTGAGGGTTGAACTGGATCATGCCACTGGTAGTGATGTGGTTGTCCCATTTACTTTGGGTGGTTCTGCTACCGGGGGTGGCACAGACTATTCTATATCGGCTAGCCCGGTTACTATCTCGGCAGGAGATACCTGGGAAAATATCACCATAACCGTTGTCGACGATGGTGATATAGAGAGTGATGAAACGGTAGTGATCACAATGGGGAGCCCCACGAACGCCAATTTAGGTTCTCCGAGTGAGCATACTGCCACCATTGTGGATGACGATTCAAATCCAACCATGCATGTAGATGACTTGAATGGTTGGTATAGTGATGGAAAGAATGCGAATTTCAAAGACGCAAATGTCACTATTAGGATTGTAGACGCGGGTGGTTCCCCTCTTGAAAACGCGCTTGCTGGAGGCACTTGGGGAGGGGGTGCTTCAGGGACAGCGAGTTGTACAACCAATGCAAGTGGTGAATGTACAGTGGCCGAGGAAGACATTCATAAAAATGATTGGCCGGTGACTTTTACAATTACCAGCGTAGTTAAAGCTTCTTACACGTATAATGCAGCTGACAATGTTGAAACCAGTGTCACAATTAATTATCCATAAGCTATGAACTGTGAGCGAATAATTTTGGTGAAAAAATGAGTTTGACAAAAACGAGTTGCCCTAAAAATTCATCAACGCAGTGTGAGAGTGGCCAAAGCCTCGTTGAACTGGCGATAACCCTGGTCGTGATCCTGATCTTGCTAGCTGGGATTGTTGACTTGGGGCGTGCTTTCTTCGCCTATATGGCCTTGCGTGATGCGGCCCAAGAAGCTGCTTTTTATGGTTCTACAGAGCCCACAGATACCAGCGGCATTAACAGCCGCGCCATGTCCGTGTTAGCAAATCGCGTAGATACATCTAACGTAACTGTATCAACTTCAATTGGTGGTAGTGCGTGTGGCAATGGGAGCAACAGCATTACGGTGACTGTGCATTTCAGCAACTTTGCTATCACAATGCCCTTTTTAGGAACGCTTGTTGGCTCGCAAAGTTTCGATATCACGGCAGTTATCACCGATACGATCTTGCGTCCCCCCTGTTAATATTGGAGGTATTACATGTTACCCATTCGAAAAAAATATGAGGAAGGACAAGCTTTAGTACTCCTTGTGCTGGGGTTTGTAGCCTTCTTGGGCTTTGCTGCCCTGGCCATTGACGGGGGGATGGTATATTCAGACCGGCGTCATGCTCAAAATGGGGCAGATGCATCGTCCTTAGGCGGGGCTGGCGCAGCCGGGACGACAATGGAAAGCTTAGGCGTATATTATGAAAATTTCGATTGCAGCGGTTTTGGCAACGCCGCAACGAATATTGGTCAGGTACATGTAGCCGCGTTGGCGGCTGCCAGCACGAGAGCTTCCAGCAATGACTATACTATTGATTACGATATCTCAGATAATCATGGTGTAGTAGCGTCATGTGTTGATAACGAAAATAAAGGTGGGTATATCGACAAATATATTGATGTTAATACGCATATCACCAGGGTGACCAATACCGCCCTGATCCATTTTGTTTATAGTGGTCCAGTTCAAGAGCAGGTAGATGCGGTAGCCCGAGTTCGTCCGCGCACCCCAATGGCTTATGGACACGCTATCGTTGCTCTGAATGAGTCCCCGTGTAGTGGAAATAGTTTGATAGGCGTGAAAGTATCAGGTAGTAGTGATATTGATATCAATGGGGGTGGTGTGTACTCCAATGGTTGCCTTGTTTGTGGAGGTAACGCCTTCGATGTTGATATCGTCGATGGCGCGGTTAATTATGCGGACTCAACCACCTGTTCGGCTGGCGATCCTGTATCACCCTCTCCCCAAAAAGTCTCTCCACTTCCAGATATCAATCTACAAGCCGGTGCACCAGATTGTTCTAGTTTGTCGAACCAGGGTAGCCACTCTGGTTCCGGTACGATCAATCCAGGAGTATATTCCAGTATCTCAATTTCCAACGGAAGTTTAGTAATGAATCCTGGTTTGTACTGCATCACAGGGTCGCCCAATGCCTTTAGGGCTACGGGGGGCGATATTTCTGGAGACGGGGTGACAATCTATATTCAAAATGGCGGTATGGATGTTGGTGGTAATGTTGATCCGATTGATTTAAGGGCGCCCGATGCGAACCCTGATCCTTCACCAGCTATCGCAGGCATGTTGATTTATGTCGAAACGGGCAACACCAATGCGATTCAACTCACGGGTAACAATAATTCCTATTACCAAGGCACCATATACGCGCCCAGTGGCGATGTGCAAATTTCAGGCTCCAATGGAACGTTCCCAACTTTCAACACGCAAGTTGTTGGTTACAATGTGGAACTAACCGGAAACGCCACGATCGATATCAATTTCGACGCAGGTGAGAACTATGCCACACCACCGAGATTAGATATGCAGGAATAGATCAGGTGAATAAAGGTAAATAAAAAAAGCGGAGATCGTAATCTCCGCTTTTTTTGTTTTTCTCAGTTTACTGCTTAATTATTCGCTATTTACAACCTCACAGGTGGCATGCATATAGTAGAAATCGCCTCTCGGCGGGATCAGCTCGAAAATCTCGATCACCTTCAAATCTGTATTGCCTATTTGAATGATCTCGTCTATCTCGGGCAATTTCTCCAGGTTGATAATGCCCCCCGGGTGATCGCTTCCTGTTACAACGTAGCTAACTTTATAAATGGCCATCGTTTCACCCTCAATTACCAGTGATTAAATTGAGATGCCTCAACTTGAAAGAAAGATCGGCAGCCATGTTGCGCATCACCACGAAACCCACGCGCGCGTTGCGGTCACACAGATCCAGGAAATCCTTGTTGAGGATCACCTGAACAGTAGTAGGATCTTCGATAGCCCGCACGGATGCCGAGCGCCTGCCCATATCAATTAGCGCCATCTCTCCAATTAGTTGACCCTCTCCCAGGTGCAAGACTCTGCGAGGTGTTGGGGCAGAAGCGCCAATGATCACCTCGACGGAACCCTTCGTGATCAGGAAGAATTCCTCGCCAATATCCCCCTCCTCGACCAGGCTCTCGCCAGCTTTCATCTGCCGAGATTGACTGATCGCCACGATTTCGTTGAGCTCGTCATCGGTCAACCCTCGGAAAATTTCTACATTACGAATAAGTTCGAGTAAATCCATCGTGCCTCCGTTAATCGTATAGACAAGTCAATTGTAGCTTTAATTATACCGCTTGGCAACAAAAACTCGACTAAATTTCATCTTTGATAGGAATGCATGGTTTGAGATATTGCCCCTTTTTGTCAAAGCGCGCTTTTGACAGGATGCCCGGAACCTACCTCAGTGGTGGTCGGTGTTAAAAATGAGATGGGGTGCATTTGCCGTACATGCACCCCATCTCAGGCTAGATAAGCCTCACATCTGCCCTCAATTTGATCAGTTGTTCCCTTTGCATCTTCTCAGCAACCTCGCCCAAAACTTTCCCCGACTTCTCGTTTACAACCTCTGGCATTATCTCCCCCACAGGCACAGCCAGATGGGCGTAAGCCCAAAGCTCTGGTTCGACCACAACTCCGTCATAGACCAACGTATCGATATCGATAGTGCGTGGGGCGAATTTATCTGCTGTGCGCACCCGATCTAAGTCTTTTTCAATTTGCCGAAAGATTGTTTTGAGTTCTTCTAGAGATCGATCCGTTTGAATGAGCGCTGCTGCGTTGAGGAAGTTCTCGCAGCCCTCACAACCAACCGGCGGAGTCTCCCAGACCTGAGAGACTTTCAGCACATTGAAGCGTGCCCGCAATTCCTCCATTGCTCTTGGGAGATAGTGATCGGCCTGGATATTGCCCCCCAATTCTACACAAACGACTTTAGTCATAAGTAACTCATGTATTGGCAAAGTGATTAATTCAATTGATCGAAGATAACAGCATCCTGAGTAGCCTGAATATCATGAGGGGCGTATCGAAGGGTGCGTTTTCCGGGATTTTGCATCTCGATGAAACCTAGCGGTCAATTCGGTCAGTTGCTACGCTCAATTTCCACTCCCACAGATTTGGAGAAGCGCACCGCGCCGGGTTTCTCCACGCGCACTTTCACCTTCTGCACGTGAGGCGCCTCTAGGCTAATCTTAGCGATATCTGCGGCAAGGGCCTCTACGGTAAACCTTTTGGCGCTTTCGGTGTGAGCGATAACTTTCTTCGTCACGGTCTTGTAATTGACACAATCGGCGATATCGTCAGACTTTGCAGCGGCGTGCTGATCGCTGTAGAGCACAATGTTGATCATTATTTCTTGAAGCTTCTCACGCTCCCAATCTTCAATACCGATAATCCCGCGCACGACTAGGTCTTTGATGATAGTTTTGTCCATTCTTTTCTCCATAACTGTCAATTATCGCCCCCACCCACCTCTGGCACCCTCCCCCGACAATCGGGGGAGGGAAATAAGTAAAAAACATGGTGTGAGCAGGCGCAAGGCACCGCTCACACCATGTTTTTTACTTTAATCCCCCCTTCCTGGGAAGGGGGGTAAGGGGGGATGGGAAAAAATAAAAATCTGCGTTTATCTGCGTCTATCTGCGGTTTCAAATCAAATGCCTTCCGCCGTCCAAATGAATAATCTCACCATGGATATAGGATGGCCCGGTCAGCAAGAAGAGCAACGCCTCATCGACTTCCTTGAGCTCGGCCCAGCGTTTGGCGGGGACAAATTCCAATAGATCTATGGTGGGGCTGCCATCGCTGGGGGGCAGGATGGCCCCAAAAGCCAGGCCGTTGACGATGATATTGGGGGCCAAAGCGATAGCTAGAGAGCGTGTCAATGCCGCTAACCCCGCCTTGCTGATTGTGTACGGCAAATGATCGTCGCCGGGCCGCAGGGCGCGCCAGTCGAGGATGTTGACAATGCGGCCATTTTCCTCGGGATCAATGGACTCAGCAAAGCGCTGGCTGAGCAGGAACGGCGCGCTCAGGTTGATGCGCATGTGACGGTCCCAGTCGGTGAGCGTGGTCTGTTTCCAATCGAGCGCGTCGAAGATCGAGGCGTTGTTGACCAGCCCGAACAGCGGCCCAATTTCAAGTGCTTTGGTGATCAAACGCTCGATCTGTGCCGGATCGTTGAGATCGGCCTGGATGATATGACCTGCCACTCCCAGCGCTTCAATTTGTTCTTTGACTTCCTGGGCTTGTTCAGGGGAGTGCCCATGGTGAATGATCACATCCCCCCCGGCTTGGGCTACGGCCAGCGCCATGGAGCGTCCAACGCGCCGGGCAGCTCCTGTGATCAGGATGGTCTTGCCTTTCAGGGTCATGCTCGCAAAATTTCAGCGACTTTGGCCAATCGATCTGAAGCTTCATTGGCCACCGAAATTAGATCTTCGTTTTTGCTTAAATCGCCAATGCCCATCATCATTTGTGGGTTTAGGATCCGTACAATTGAATTGGCATCATCTTTGGCCTCGACAGTGCAGTTGCAGGGCAGCATAAGCCCGATGGTCGGTTCACTGGAAAGTGCTTTGTGAGCCAGGGGTGGGTTGCAAGCCCCCAGGATGGCATACGGGCGGAAGTCTTCGTCGATTTTTTCTTTCAGCGTAGCTTTGACGTCGATCTTTGTCAGCACACCAAACCCTTGATCCTTAAGAGCATCTGTCACTTTCTCTAGCGCCTCGTCGTACGCCATTTCCAGGTGTATTTCAAATCCGATTTCTTCAGTCATGGATATCTCCTTGATACTATCGTTGAACGTTACTATTTTAGATGCAAATTGACAGTAATCGTTACGACGTACGACCCTCGACGTTTTGACGCTTATGCAGCATCCACAAACTAAATGCCAGCACAAGCCATGCAATGATCTGGACGATGCGGATGCCATTGTCCAACGTCAGACTGTCGCCGCGGAAACCTTCCAGGAACAGGCGCGCCCCGGTGCTCAGGGACAAGAAAAGCCAAAAGGTTCCACCGGCCACCAACGAGCCGCGTTTGCCGCGCCCCAGTTTTTTGGGCAGGATCGCCCAAAGGATGAGACTCGCCAGGGCGACCTCGTAAATCTGTGAGGGGTGACGTTTCAAACCCCAAAGTTCTACGCCCCAGGGAAGGTCGGTCGGCATCCCAAACGCGTCGCCGGAAGCGATATGCGACACCCCAACGCCAATGGCTGCCACGGCCAGCAGAGGGGTCAGCGCGTCCAGGGTTGGCCATAAAGGGAGCTTCTTGCGGCTGCCGTAAATGACTGCGGCGAAGATCCCGATCACCGCGCCGCCGATGGGGTCGAGTAAGGTTGGATTTAGGGAGATCAGGCTAAGAGGGCTGGCAATGAAGGCGTCGAGGTACTGCAGCACATAACTTAGGCGTGCGCCGATGATGCCAGCCAACAGGGCCGTGAATGTCAGGTTATAGATTTCATTGGCATTGCCCCCAAAGCGAGGGGCCAGGCGCTCGGCCAGGGTTAAGCCCAGCCAAATCCCCAGCAGCAGCGCCAATCCTGGGGTCTGCACAGCGAAGGGGCCGATTTGTAGGATGGGTAGCATTAGGGGGCCTCCTGGAGTAAGTTTTCGATGCGGGTTTGGAGCAGGGCCTCGGACATGGGTCCGCCAATGACAACCTCTTCAATGATCCCTTCGCGGTTGACGAAAAAGGATGTGGGCAGGGAGCGCAGTTGATATTGCGTGGAAACACTCCCGTCATGGTCAAGTAAGATGGGGAATGTCAATCCGTGCTCGTTGACGAAAGCGGCCGCTGCGTTGAGATTATCTTGATTGGTGGCGTTGACTGCCAGTATGGTGAACTCGTCTTTGTACTTTTCGTGGATGCGCTGCATGGCGGGCATCTCCGCCCGGCACGGCCCGCACCAACTGGCCCACAGGTTGATCAACACAGGCGTGCCGCGCAGTTCAGAAAGCGTCACTGTTTCGCCGTGGAGTGTTTCCAGGGTGAACTCGGGTGCCATGAAGCCCTCTTGAGGGGCAGGGATTTCTCCAGCGGTGATGCTGCCCGCTGGCGCAGCACTGATCCAGATCCATGCCGCACCGAGTAGTAAGAGCAGTCCATAAAGGGGGAGAGGATATTTTTTAAATAGTGATTTCAATGGTTTCGGGTCCTTTCTGTAGGTAGTGTACGAGAGTTAGGTGAGGCGTGTCAAGGACGATATCTCAAGTTGAGACAAAAGTTCGGACATTCGGCGATTAAGTCGGTTGAGTAGGCTGCAAAGCCGTATCGATCCTACTTTATCGCCGTTCTTGGTTTCGATACGCTCCCTTCGGGAGCTACTCAACCAGCAAACACCCTGTGCTTGTCTGATCCTTAATCTGAAGGTCAAATTGAGTTCACATCTTCTATTAATCCAGAGTTTATAGGCACTAACAGCACTTCTATCGACAAAAAATTGTCGATGTTGATAACCTAA
>CAZLNX010000126.1:0-16034 GCA_964560795.1 uncultured Anaerolineales bacterium
CTGAAGATGCCAAGGCAAAGATCGAAGAAGCCGGTGGCGTTGTCGAGCTTGCCTAAGTTCTGTACTTAGATTCAAAGCAAAAACGAAAAGGATGCACGCGGTGCTTAGCACTAGCTTGCATCCTTTTTTTGCATCAAAGGGCGTGATTTTGCCACCTTTCGGATGTCCATGCGCTCTTGAAATGAATGGGCGTGATATGCTCATCAGAAGTTGGTAAAATTTACTCACCAATATGCATCTAAGTGACAACCACGGGAGTAGGCGAGACATACTTTACTTTTGCATAGCCTGTGGTATATTGTTCGATATTCGGAGGTTGTTATGAGTGCACGGATATTGATAATCGAAGATGATGAAGGTATTCTGACCTTTCTGCGTCGCGGCCTGGCTTATGAAGGCTACGATGTCGATGTCGCTACGGACGGCCGCTCTGGTCTTGACGTTGCCAGGGATACTCCCCCAGATCTGGTGGTTTTGGATCTGATGCTTCCTGGAATTGATGGCTTAGAAGTCTGTCGACGTTTGCGCGCTGGGGGCGATGTTCCTATCTTGATCCTCACCGCCAAAGACGGCGTCACCGACCGCGTCGTTGGCTTGGATATGGGCGCAGATGACTATATGGTTAAACCCTTCGACCTCGATGAAGTTCTGGCGCGCATTCGCGCCCTCCTGCGAAGAACACAACCCACTAACCGTCCGAAAGTTTTTAAATTTGCTGATTTAACCCTGGATACAGGAACACGCCAGGCAAAGCGGGGCGATCGATTAATCACCCTGACAGCCAAAGAATATGAATTGTTGGAGTTGTTCTTGCGTCATCCTCGGCAGGTGCTGACCAGGGATGTGATCTATGATTCTGTATGGGGGTATGACTTTGGCGGCGAGAGCAATATCATCGAAGTGTATGTGCGCTACCTGCGCCAGAAACTTGAACATGGAGATGAGGAGCGCTTGCTCCATACAGTGCGCGGCGTGGGGTACGTGCTGCGTCAATCGGCTTAATGTCTTTACGCGTTCGGCTGACTCTGCTCTATACGTCTCTAGTTGGCGGAATCCTATTACTTTTTGGTATTGTTGTTTATCAACTGGTTAGCATTAACCTCGTTGATCAGATCGATGATTTGTTAGCGCGGACGGCCAGCGGTTTGGTAGACAGCATGCGTCTGAACGCGGTGGGGGAATTGGATATGGAGTTGGCTCCCGATTTAGAGTTGGCAACCAATGTCTATGTTCAGCTTTGGGAGCGCAATAAGGGCCTGCGATTCGCATCAGCTAGCATCAGTCATTTGCGTGAGCCTTTAGATCCCCTTGATCAACTTCCGGCCGAACCAGTTTACCGTACTACCAAGGTTGGCGAAACCGATTTGCGCGTCTTGAGTGTGCCCTTGTCCCTGGGCAACCGTCTAGTTGGGACGTTACAAGTAGGGGCCAGCCTGGCTATTGTTGAAGCGACTCAAAAGACGCTGCTTACTGTGCTGATCATAGGCACAGTAGCCTCGATGGGGTTGGCGGCGTTAGCAGTCTCCCTAACCACATATCAAGCACTGGCATCTTTGAAGCATGTCACGAATGTAGCCCTGCAGATCACTCGTGCTGATGATCTCTCGCGGCGTATCCCGTATCAAGGACCTGCAGAAGATGAGATCGGGCAGCTCATTCAGGCTTTTAATCAAACCCTTAGCCGTCTTGAAAACCTATTCAACGCCCAACGCCGCTTCGTGGCTGATGTTGGTCACGAGCTGCGAACTCCCTTGACTGTCATCAAGGGAAATGTAAATTTGATGCGGCGTTTGGACTGTGGAGATGATGAATCGCTTAGCAGCATTGATAGTGAAGTTGATCGGCTCACACGCATGATCGGTGATCTGCTCTTGTTAGCCCGGGTCGAGTCGGGGAAACTGCCCTTAGATAACCAGATCGTCGAGATGGACACTCTGGTTCTCGAAGTGCTCCAGCAAACCAGTGTGCTTGCATCGGATCGTCTCCAGGTGCGACTAGGGGAAATCGATCAGGTTCTTGTTTGCGGTGATCGTGATCGTTTGAAGCAGGTATTGTTGAATCTGGTGGAAAATGCCATTAAGTACACCCCAGAAGGCGGTGAAGTCGTTGTCGATTTGGGAAAATCAGAAGATCATGCGCGCATAACCATCTGTGATACCGGCCCCGGGATTCCTGCGGAAGACTTACCGCATATCTTTGAGCGATTCTACCGGGCTGAGAAATCACGCACCCGCACAAAAGATGGCAAGGGTTTTGGATTAGGCCTATCGATTGCTTACTGGATTATTCGCAACCATGGTGGACATATTGAAGTAGAGTCTGAGATTGGTAAGGGGACCACCTTTATAGTACGGCTGTCCCTGGCTGAGGGGGAGGGTGATTGCCAACCCGAGGTTTAGTACTGCATCCAAAGTTAGCGTGAAATTCCCAGACGATTTCCAGCCTGAGCGCACAGACTTGCTCCCCCAAAGGATAACCATTCATCTAAACGGTTGCTGTGATCTCTGCCCTTTTTGGCATCGGCATAAATCCCCGTTCCCCAATAGACATACCGAATCATCTCATTTGACCAGGCACTCTCTGGGCGTTTGGCGCCAGTAATTCCCCCGTTGTAACCCGCTAAACCAAATTTTATTTCCCCCCCTCGGGCCTCCAGGGCATTTTTGAGAAAGGATAACCCGCGTTGGGCATTGATCCCCGGTTTATATGGATCCTCTCCGGAGACGAAATGATACGGCATTACCTGGAACAACCCCATGGCCCCCGCGTGTGATACCGCTCGTGGGTCGCCGCATGATTCGATTTGCATCACAGTAGCGACCAAGTTGGGGTCCAATCCCCATTTCTGACTCCAGTTGGTGATATCCGCACTCCAATATTGGATCTGCGGTGTGAAAAGGGGAGCAATACCTAAACCACTCGAATTCGCTTTCTCTTCCACACTTTTGACTTGTTCTAAGCTGGCAGTCTGGGTATTCGAATCCTGCCATTCAACCCTGGTGAGCACCAAAGCTAGGATCAATCCCACCACGATGACGGCCAATGGCGGAAAGATGAAAAATGGTAGGCCGCCCTCGTACGAGAATTCCACCAAGGGCGCCTCTTCGTAATAGTATTCGTTGTTGCTGCGAGACATTTGAATGAAGACAATTATTGACTATTGATTAAATCGAGCGGGTTAATATTTTTGCCCAGGTTTTTATCAAACACGTTCAGATGGGTATGGTAGCCGCAATTGCGACCATTACATGGCCTGCCTTGTAAATCGGTTGTATACCCCAGATTGCTTTCAGTTCCAATAATCTGGCCGATAAAGAGTTTTTCGCCTTTTGATACGGAATACTTGCCATGCAGCATCGTAACTTGAAAACGATCGTTTTCAAGTACCAATGTAGGGTTCCCGTATTGGTCAGTATATTTTTTTGTGACGGTACCACTAATGGGTGACCGAATTTTCGCTCCTTTTCCTGCAGCCAGGTCGATGGCCATGTGACCATAGGAATATCCGTGAAGTCCCTGAGTAAGGGTGTACTCTTCGTAAGGGGCGATAAAAGAATGTTGATCTTCAAAAATTGGTTGATGGTTATCTAATTCACCAGCCAGCGATGTGGTGGTATTTATTCGACTGAGTACCAGTGCCATGATCAAGCCCATCACCACGACAGCCAGCGGCGGAAGGGCGTAAAAAGGCAGGCAGCCCCCGGAAGAGTAATCCACGAGGGCTGCCTGGTCGGCATAATGTTCGGTATCGATGTGATCCATTGGAGTAAAGAAAAACTGAAATTAGAATTGTGGTCTTTGGCCCTCCCGGTTGCCATTGTAATTTCGGGAAACGGGGTGATAGGTGGGCTCTTGAGATGCGTAGTCGGTATCGTCATAGTTTGGCTTAGGCGCAGGGCTGAACGAAGAACGTGCCCGCGCAGTGCGGCCAATGGGAGCGTTGCGCCGGTTTGAGCCGTTAGGACGAGTGCGATTCGACGGAGTGCGTGATGAGCTGCGGCTGGTTCGAGAAGTGCTGCGCTTTGTCCTGCGTAGGTTAGCCTCACTGAATAGACGATCCCCGGCAACGGAGATAGTGCCGATAATCAGCACTCGGATCAGCCATACCATAATGGCCACGAAGATAGGTACTACCTTGAGCATGGTTCCCCGGGCGACTACGGCGTTGCCAAGGGTTTCGTGGTTGAGTATAGCGATAGAAACGCCCCACCAGGTCAGCATGGCATTCATCAGGGCGGCTAGCATCCAGGCCCCAAAGAGGTACCAGACCTCGGCGGGTTCATCGCGCCCCTGTTCTGGGGTGAACAACCGGGCGATGCCGGCGAAGTCAATACCGCAGAAGGCGATGGAAAGGATCGTCGCCCAGCGGATTCCCAAGAATTTGAGTTCGCCGAGTACATCAGAGAGGGCGAAGTCGGTTGTCGAGTAATTGAAGACTTCGAAGGCCAGCAGGGCAGTGATGATCAACATGCCGAACAACAGGCCGCGGCGCAATTGCATCCTTCCTCTAAAGATTGACATTTGCGATAACATGGTAAACCTCCTCCAGGTACATATAAGGTCAACTGTCATCTGATAGAATTAGAACATGTGTTCTGCGGTTAACTATAGAACAATTGTTCTAGAAAGTCAAGAGGCAAACGCTCCATTTTTTGAAAGCTATAATCGATTTGTTGTTCAGTAAATAAAAACTCCAGAGTCATACCGCTCTGGAGTTTATTGCTTATCTGTAAATCTTCCTGATAATATGATTACGGGTATGGGCAGTTGAATGGTTCTCCGGTTACATGATAAGTTTGACCATCAGTTGTCCAAGTATGTCCGCCGGCAAATCCCCAATTTACGCCTCCGACCCAGTCTGGACGTTCATTACAATATTGAGTACGAGCCGCGTCACCTTTAGAAATGATAAAAAACCACAAATCAAATTCAGGAAAAATATCAATACTGCTACCCTGGAAACTCTGCTACAATACTGACCATTGGGGATATTACTTTTCAATGAGATAGTTAGTAACACGATAGCTGACCTTAGGAGGTTCTTGCATGTCCGATAAACACACTGAAGCCGTCATTCTGAGTGCAGTACGGACTCCCTCGGGGAGGTTCCAAGGGAGTTTAAGTGGTTTTACTGCCCCCAAGCTGGGCGCCATTGTTGTAGATGAGGCTGTCAAACGTGCCGGTATCCCTGACCCGAAAGATATCGATGAAGTCTTCATGGGCAATGTAGTTTCAGCCGGTTTAGGACAGAATCCGGCTCGGCAAGCGGCCATCTTTGGTGGGCTGCCTGTAGAAGTTGGCGCGACCACCTTGAACAAGGTTTGTGGCTCCGGGTTGAAGGCCGTGATGCTCTCAGCCCAAGCGATCCGCGCTGGGGATGGCGATCTTTTCGTGGCTGGCGGATTTGAAAGTATGAGTCGGGCGCCTTATTTTGTGCGTGGTCGCTCTGGTGAACTTCGTTTCGGTCATGCGGAATTTACCGATGCGCTGTTGCACGATGGCCTGTGGGATCCCTTTGAGAATTGGGGTATGGGTAATGCGGCTGAGTTTATCGCTGAAGAATTCGATGTCACACGTGAAGCTATGGATGAGCTGGCGTATAACAGTCATATGAAGGCTGTCGCTGCTATGGATGCTGGGAAGTTCGAAGCTGAGATCGTCCCTGTCGAAGTCAAAGGCCGCAAGGGTGCAGTGACGATATTCGATACGGATGAAGCTCCTCGCCGCGACACGACCCTGGAAGCCTTGGGAAAGCTGCGGCCGGCCTTCGTAAAAGACGGCAAAGTGACGGCTGGGAATGCCCCTGGGCTCAATGACGGCGCAGCGGCTCTGGTGGTCTCTTCCAGAGCAAAGGCGGAGGAAATGGGCAGTGAAATTCTGGCGCGCATCGTTGGTTATGGGCAAGCAGCTGTTGAACCTAAATATCTGTTCTATGCACCCGCAAAAGCGATTCCGATTGTCTTAGAGAGGATTGGTTGGACCCTCGAAGATGTCGATTTGATCGAACTAAATGAAGCTTTCGCTGCTCAGGTGTTGGCTGATGGTTATGCCCTGGCTGATCAGGGCTGGGATTGGGACAAAGTCAATGTACATGGTGGGGCTATTGCCTTAGGACATCCCATCGGCGCCAGCGGGGCGCGCGTTGTGGTGACCCTGATCCATGCCCTCAAGGTTCGCGGTCTCAAGCGCGGTCTGGCTTCTTTATGCCTGGGCGGTGCGGAGGCAGTTGCCTTAGCAGTGGAGATTGAATAGGTTTAGTGTTAGCACGTTTCTCGTTCAGCAGCCTGCCCCGAGATCGTCGAAAGGTAGAGCGTGAAACGATAATCGAGTTTATGTGTTTTCAGTCATGATACGACCCAATCTTTTTATGCTTTACGGAGCGCTACTTTAGGAGGTATGCATGGGTGTAGAGATACGCGAGATGACGATTGCTGATTATGAGCCAGTCTATGCGCTTTGGAAGGAGAGCGAAGGCATTGGCCTGAGTGATGCTGATTCCAAAGAAGGAATCAAACGCTTCATGGCACGCAACCCGGGCTTTAGTTTTGTCGCAGTGGACGAAGGCAAAATCGTAGGCGCCGCACTTTGTGGACATGATGGACGCCGGGGGTATATCCATCATTTAGCAACTGCAAAATCTCATCGCCACCAGGGCATTGGGCGTTCTCTGGTTGGGCGCTGCATGTATGCTCTGATGCGCGTGGGTATTGGCAAATGCCACTTGTTTGTATTTGGCGATAACCAGGAAGCCATTAACTTTTGGGAGAAAGTTGGCTACGATAAAAGGGTGGAATTAGTGATGATGTCTCATCAGATAGCAGGCGAGTAATTGCAAATCACTGATAGCGGACAGCAGCCAATCGCCCGCCGCAAATAGGATGACAAATGCAACAGATATATGACTATGTAATCATCGGCTCAGGTTTTGGGGGCAGCGTTTCGGCTATGCGTCTATCCGAGAAGGGCTATTCGGTTTTGGTGTTGGAGCGGGGCAAGCGCTACGAAGATGAAGATTTCCCCAAAACGAACTGGAATATCTTCAAGTTTCTCTGGTTGCCGGCGCTGCGCTGTTTCGGCTTCTTCGAGATGACCTTTTTGAATGGTTTGCTGGCTCTGCATGGCAGCGGTGTTGGGGGCGGCAGCCTGACTTATGCCAATGTGTTGATGGAGCCCGATGAGCGTCTCTTCCAATCTCCGGGCTGGCATCATTTGGCCGATTGGCAGACTGTTTTAGCGCCGCATTACAAAACCGCCCGTCATATGCTTGGCGTGGCTACGAATCCCCAACTGTGGTTCGCAGATGAGAAGATGAAAGAAATCGCTGATGAGTTGGGTTATGGGGATACATTTAAGCCAACCGAAGTAGGTGTCTTCTTCTCTGAGCCTGAAATGGAAGGGCAAACCGTCCCAGATCCTTATTTCGGCGGCGAGGGCCCTGACCGAGCTGGCTGCACCCATTGTGGTGGATGTATGGTGGGGTGCCGTGAAAATGCCAAGAATACGCTCTTGAAGAATTACCTATATTTTGCTGAAAAATGGGGCGCAAAGATCGTCCCTGAAGTCAAGGTGCGCGATATTCGCCCCCTTTCCGCGGATCAGCCAGATGGTGCCAAATATGAAATTGAATATCGCACTTCTACAGCTTGGATAGTTAAATCTGCTAAGCAAATACGCGCCCGCAATGTGGTTGTTTCAGCGGGCTCATTGGGAACATTGGAATTGCTTTTAAGTTGTCGAGACGAATCGAAATCGCTGCCGAAAATCTCTAACCGCCTGGGGGATCATGTGCGTACCAACAGTGAAAATATCTTGGGCGTTACATCCCGTGACAAGCATATCGATCACTCCAAAGGTATTGCCATCACTTCTATATTCCAGGCTGACGATGTTACCAGAGTTGAGCCTGTGCGTTACTCAGACGGCTCATCTTTTATTCGTCTTATGGCATTGCCCTTAATTGATGGTGAATCGAATATCTTGGGCCGATTCTTGAAGACCTTTTGGGAAGCTATTCGGCACCCCATCGACTTCCTTTATGCAAATTTCTTTGCACGCTGGGCACGTTATACGACGATCTTGCTGGTAATGCAGGTCGAGGAAAATTTGACCCATGTGCGGCTAGGCCGAAATCTATTCACGTTGTTCAAAAAAGGAGTGGTTCTACAGGAAGACGATGATGCGCCCATTCCGCGCCAGCTACCCATTGGCAACCAGGTAACGCGCTCTTTGGCAGAAAAAGCCAACGGTATACCCCAGGCAGCTTTCACAGACAGTCTGTTCAATTTTCCCACCACGGCGCACTTCATGGGCGGTGTCCCCTTTGGGCAGGATGATCAGGAAGGGGTGATCGGTTTAGATTGTCAGGTGCACAATTATCCTGGGCTGTACGTGGTCGACGGCTCGATGATGCCGGCCAATCCTGGTGTGAACCCCAGTTTGACCATCACGGCGTTGGCTGAATATGCAATGAGTCAAATTCCGTCGAATCGCTCGACGTCAGAACGTCACGATGCATAGCGTCCCATAACAAGCAGGGTTTCTCCCTCTTTGCGCAAGATTTCTATAATGCTCGAGAGCTTGGATACGCGCTGAAAGTATCTGGGCATCTCTTCATATGCCAGTCCTCGAAATCCAAATTTCTCATACAATGGCCCCAGCGCTGAGCGGCACATCAGGTAGATTGGACCCTCTTTGGATGCAATCAAATGTCCAATGATTCCGCGCGCCACGCCTCGGCCCCGCCAGGCATGGTCCACTGCGATGGATGCTAATTCGTAAGAGCCATCCCGGTGGGGTTTGATCTGGCCACATCCAATCACTTTTCCTTTATCATCCGCGTCAGCGGCTATAGTGAAGCGTTTCCAATCCAATCCCGTAGGGTTGATATGGCCGGCAATCACCAAAGATCGGATCTTCGGATTATCATCAATGGTTGCAGGTCGAAGGAAGAATTGTGTCATAGAATTTGAAATGATGTGTTTTGTTTTCTGATCAATAGTAACCACAGATGCACGCAGACGCCACTCTATGCGGCCCTACGGGCGGCGTGCCTTTGGCAATCACGGATTTGTTTTTTTATCTGCGTCAATTTGCGGTTTTCGGGTGACTGTTGAGCAAGAAAGCCATGCTATAATCACGTTTGCAATTCCGCGATTATACTGCATCCACGGAGGATAAATATGACATCTGTTGGTCCGAATTTCACACTTTCTGAAGAACACGAAATGATTCGTATGGCGGCGCGCGATTTCGCTGAGAAAGAAATCGCACCCATCGCAGCCGAGTTTGATGAAACGGGTGATTTTCCCCTCGAGACGATCAAGAAGATGGGCGAGATGGGTTTTATGGGCGTAGAAGTACCTGAAAAATATGGCGGAGCAGAAATGGATACTTTGTCATATGTTTTAGCCCTAGAAGAAATTTGTAAAGTAGATGCCTCTCATGGCATTGTTATGTCGGTCAATAATTCTTTGTACAACTTTGGAATCCAGAAATTTGGCACTGAGGAGCAGAAGGAAAAATTCCTTTATCCGGTAGCATCAGGAGAGAAGATTGGTGCTTATTCGCTAACAGAACCCTCATCTGGATCTGATTCCGCTGCCATGCAAAGCCGTGCTATTCGCGATGGTGATGACTATATTATTAACGGCCGAAAATCCTGGGTAACCAGCGGCCCGGTAGCGAGTTATGTTGTAGTGTTTGCTATCACTGAACCGGACCAGGGACACCGGGGGATATCTGCATTTTTGGTCGAGGCTGATAAACCAGGTTTTGTTCGTGGAAAGAAAGAACCAAAATTGGGTATTAGGGCTTCGGCTACTAGTGAAATTTTATTAGAAGATTATCGTTGCTCGGCGGAGAACCTGCTAGGTGAAGAAGGCCAGGGATTCAAGATCGCTATGGCAGTATTAGATACAGGCAGGATCGGCGTTGCCTCACAGGCATTGGGTATTGCTGAGGCAGCTTATCTGGCCAGTGTCGATTATGCGCGTGAACGAGATGCATTTGGCAAGAAGATCGGCCAGTTCCAGGGCACATCCTTCAAGCTCGCTGATATGAAAACGCGCATCGAAGCGGCGCGCTTGCTAATTTATCAGGCTGCTCTAGCCAAAGAAGAATATAAAAAATCAGGCAAACGCTATACCTTAGAAGCAGCCATGGCTAAGTTGTTCGCATCAGAGACGGCCATGTTCTGTGCGCACCATGCTGTGCAGATCCACGGCGGCATGGGATACTCCAAGGAGTACCCCGTGGAGCGTTACTTCCGCGATGCCAAGATCACCGAGATCTACGAAGGCACCAGCGAGATCCAGCGTTTGGTGATCTCTCGCTTGGAAACAGGATTGCGCTAAAGCCTCGATCGTTGGGGGTTGGTTCACTATGGAAAATATTTCACTCTGGATGCTTTTACTGCCATTCGTGATGGCAACACTCAGTTGGGTGTGGCTGCTATGGGCGCGCTTTCGAGGGTACGAGAAGGGTCTTGAAGAACAGGAACCTCTCGACCACCCGCCGAGCAACCCTGAGGATGATGAATCAGCCGCCCCTTGGTATGCGTCTCTCTGGGGAGAGAAATGGCGCTTGGCCTTGGTTCTATTCATATTCGTTGGAGCATTCTATCTCATTCTGTTTGCGCCTCCTCGTTTGGGGGGTGAAATCCCCATTCTTCCCAACCAGGCTGGCAGGCCTTTCTTCAGTTTGCATTGGCTGCGAGATTATCTTCATCAGGATGATAACCATACTGGCCTGGCGATCTCAGTAGCAGGAAGTATTTCTAGTCTGTTAGCCTTGGTCTGGGCGCAGTTCCGGCGAGCACGTTTCGCTGGGGAAGTTGCCTTGCTTTTAGCATCGTTGACCCTGGCTGGAATGGGTCAGTGGGCGTTTAGTATTGAGTCTCTGCTCGTGGGGTCGGCATTGTATGGTATTGCCATACTTGGTTTCATATCGTGGGTTGTAATGGCACGCCAACGATTGCGCGCCGATCTTGATATTTCGGCAAAATGGTCTGGGCAAACTGAGTGGATCGTTATGGCCGTGATCTTCGCAGTGGCAGCTTTTGGGCGCTTCTATGCCTTGCCCCAAATTCCTTACGGTGTTGAGGGCGATGAGTCCAAGTGGATTTATGAAGTTGTTGCCATGATGGTCGACGGTCACTATGATTCCAGTGGCGAGTATCACCGCGATGCGCTTCCGGTGAGCTTTTATATGCAGGCACCTTTCCAGCGAGTCGGTGATGTAGGCATTTTCTCGGCCCGGTTGGGTGTGGTGCTTTACAGTTTGGGGGGTACACTGGCATTTTATTGGTTGCTGCGCCAGATTGCGTCTATCCCCATGGCGGCGATGGGCGCATTTTTCTTGAGCATCTCGGTAATGGATATCAGCGCCAGCCGTCTGGCCAATGTCGAGAGTCATGTCAAACTTTGGCCAATCTTGGCTTTGGCGCTGTTAGCGTTAGCCTTGCATAAAAAACGCTGGGAGATCTTCACTCTGAGCGGTATTGCTTTGGCGTTGGGCTTGCTGACCTATGACACAGTGCTGCCCATTTTCCTGGTGATGCTGCTGCTCATAATCATTGAATTTTTCAAGGCGCGAGTGGACCTGAAAAAGAGTATCACCAATCTGGCTGCCTTTCTTCTGCCGCCCCTGCTGACGATTCCCCTCTTGGTGCCCTATTTTTCGAGCCGCTTGAGTTATTATAAAATCGGCGAGAAAGGTTGGGATGGCGAATGGTGGCTGACACTCTGGGAGAATCTGAGTGAAGTCGCCCAATCGATTTTCGTGGCGACACGTTTTGATTTCATTTATAACCGCCAGGGGCCATTCTTCAACAGCTTTTTGCTGCCCCTTTTGGTTTTCGGTTTCCTTGTTGCAATAGCAACCCTGCGCCGGCGCATCTCCTTGTGGATGATCTTGTGGGTACTTTTGCTTTGGATCCCTGTACCTGTGCTGACAGACTCGCCTTTTGGACGCGTCTATTATCCCGGTGTGCCAGCGATGTATGGATTGATTGCCCTGGGGGGATTTATTCTGATCAAAGAGATCGCGCGCCTTTTGGGACCGGCTCTACGCCCTTTGGGGTGGATCGTCGGGATCGCCGTTTTGGCTTGGCTGCCGCTTTATAACTTCTATCTGTACTTCAACGCTGTCGGCGACCCGGCCGACCGACAGATTCGCCGCGAAATTGGAGAATTAGCCCTGGATGCTGTCGAGCATAGTTCCCATCTCTTTATGCCGTATTGGCCCGGGGCTGATGAACCGCTGTCGGTTGAGTGGCAAATTGCCGAACTTTATATGCGCCAGGAATTAAGCGCAGAGGGCGTTTTTCAGGGGTACAGCCAAATCCCCATAGAGGATCTCTTGCCCCATATAGCAGAGAATGCCCATCGTTGGGAAAGCGTGGATATTTTGCTCGACCAGAAAACTTCTTCCCAACGCGAGCAATGGGATGCTTTGCAAGAGACTCTATTTCGCTGCTTCTCAGGAGGTAGTTTGCTAGAAGGCCATTTCTTCGACCGCTATCGTGTTGACGCCTCAGTGTTGACACAGCCGGACTGCATTCCAGTTCGTTTGCAGTTAGAGTACCCTGATGAAGAGGCCCCTACACAGGAATTGGCCTGGGCGTTGAGTGGTGGAGAAACTTCATCTCTGCGTGTGGCATGTGAACAAGATAGAGAAGGTATCGTCTGGGTCGAAGCAGAAAAATTCACCTGGGGTCCTGGATGGGGGTCAGATGTTGCTTTTGTGGAAGGCTGGCAAGGGGAAGGCTACTTGGTGGATAGCTATGGCAGCCAAGAATCTCAATACCGCACAGATTTCCCGATAGGCGAAAAGGCTTATGCCTGGGTGCGATACTATAAGCGCGTGGTTGATGAGTCGCCTGGGTACTTGTATTTGACGGATACAGCATATCCCTTTGCCGATGTTATTGAAGAGAATACCAACCAATGGGTTTGGGATCTCGTTGGCCCGTTTGACATTTCGGAAAACCCCCAGGATTGGCGCATAGACCGTCCCTATGAGCAAGATGCCTTGGGTTTTATGGCACTCTTTATTGATAGCGTTGTCTTCACCACGGATGCGGATTTCTCGCCAACTGAGACGGGTCACAGGCAGGTTGTTTATGAAGAGACATATTCACTTTCCAACCCCACACAGCAGGGAATCGTCAAATTCAAGTTACCACCTGGTCGTTATTTCTGTCGCCTGGGCGTCGAGTCCGACCAGCATTTAGTCAATGCGTATGGCCAATCTGAAGTTTGGTCTGACGATCTCGAAATAGAAATTCCTTAATGGTATGGTTCGTAGTGACGCACGCTACTAGCGCGTCAGCAATTATTAGTGTTTGGAGCAAATATGAAAGTAGTTCTTTTCCATCAACATGGCGGCCCAGAAGTTCTCCAATATTCTGATTTCCCAACCCCTGAACCTGGCACTGGCGAAGTGCTTGTCAAGCTCGAAATAGCAGCCCTGAATCGTATGGATTTATGGGTTCGTAATGGATGGCCGGGCATTAAACTCGAATACCCTCATATCCCAGGCGCGGACGGCGCGGGTGAAGTGGCCGCATTGGGTGAGGGGGTTGATGCTTGGAAGGTTGGAGATCGTGTTGTGATCAACTCCAATATGGGCTGTGGGGTGTGTGATTTCTGCCGAGATGGTAACGACAATTTGTGTACAAAGTGGCACTTGCTTGGTGAAACTATCCGTGGCACCTATGCTGAATATGTTGTTGTGCCATCCCATCAATTGCACGCAATGCCAGACGATTTTGATGCCGCCAAGGCCGCAGCCGCGGCGTTGGTGTACCATACTGCCTGGCATTCCTTGATCACACGCGGTGGGCTGCGCATGGGGGAGAGGGTGCTTATCGTGGGAGCGTCGGGCGGTGTAAATACAGCCAGCATTCAGATCGCCAAGCTGACCGGCGCACTGGTTTACGTGGTTGGCTCCAATGCCGAAAAGCTGGCCGTTGCTGAAAGCTTGGGCGCTGATTATCTGATTGACCGCAGCAAGGAAGAAAATTGGTCGAAAGCGGTTTATCGCATGACGGAAAAGCGCGGCGTAGATGTGATCGTCGACAATGTGGGCACAACCTTTCCCCTAAGTTTCCGTGCGGCTCGTAAGGGTGGTCGCATCCTCACCGTAGGTAATACCGGCGGTCCTAAATTCGAAATCGATAACCGTTTTGTGTTCGGTAAACACCTGTCGATCATCGGCTCGACCATGGGCACACGAGATGATTTTGTCACCGTGATGGATTTGGTATTTGCTGGTAAACTCAGCGTCGCAATGGATAAAACATTCCCATTGGAAGATGCCGCCGCCGCACAGACTCGTTTGGAGCGCGGTGAACGGTTGGGCAAGATCACGTTGGCGATTTGAGATTGATGGATAAACGAATTTTCTTCATCATTTTGGTACCGTTCATTTTATTCGCTTGCAACCTGCTGGCGACAGCAACACCAGCCGCGGCGCCCACGGCACTGCCGGTGGATACAGCAACTCCCTTGCCGACTGAAGCGCCAACAGCGACGCCAGATCCCACAGCGACGATTGAGCCTTCGCCTACAACTGCACAACAGGCTCCGCAGATTCCTCTTCCTGAACCAGGAACAGTTGCCTATGATTTTGTTGCTAATGTCTGTGATGCACAATGGGCTAACAGCATTAGCTTTATCACACCGTGTCCGAGCAATCTGGATGAAATCGAACAGGGCTATATCACAAATACACATTTAGCGTTTGCCGAGAGCAATACGGCTATTGAAATCCCATCACTGATTGTTGTACCGCAGCAAGGGTCTGGTGGTGGGACGGCCATCTTCGGCATTTACCCACCCTTTGAGATTTGGCCAGGTGATCAGTTCCGCGCCACGCTGGCTTGCCAGGGTGATGCTGCTTGCAATGTCACATACTCCTTGGAGTATTTCGATGTGGCTGACGAGTATCAAACCCCAAATTGGGTTTGGGATCATCAGGTTGGAGATGGACCACAAACTGTGGCCGTAGATTTAAGTTCCCTGGCCGGGAAAACTGTCAAACTTGTATTGGCGGTACGCGATGCCGACAAAGACCCCTCAACGGATTACGCCCTTTGGATCGCGCCCCATATTTATCGTTCTCCTGATGCACAGCCTGCAGCGGAAGATGCGGAACAAGATAATACTCCTGGTGTGATCTCTGGTCAGGTGGATATGTCATCTGCGCCACCCTATATGAATGATCCTGTGGTGGAAGAGAGCATGCCCGTGGTCGTGGTTTTCTTCAACCTCGACGATGGCACCTACTGGTGGATTCAAACAACCCTTACTGGACATCCCAATTATCAGATGACAGTTTATCCTGGAAATTACCATGTGGTCGCTTATGGTCAGGGGATGGGGGGAGAGCCTTATGTGGCCGCGGGGTATACGGGGCAGGCGCCCTCTTGTGGTCAGCCGCTTGCCGAAGTTCATGTTGAACCCAATGCTAAGGTTGAGAATATCACCATCGCTGACTGGAATTGGTCTTGCGGCGGCGATGCCTATCGCCCTGAAAAACCCATCGATGTGCCGCTTCCCTAAATGAAAAATCAAGTGCAAGAGTCCCGTCCTAAACGCCCTTTCCTCGTAACGGTGCTGATCCTCTTGGTGTTAAGTTATACGGCCCTAGGTTGGTTTGGTTTCTCTGAAACCATCCGGCAGTGGGATTTTTTGCATGAGTTTCCTCTTGTAGTTCCACCGCTGTATCTGGCCCTTCGAAATGTTTTTTGGGGACTGGTCGGTATCCCCGTGATCTGGGGTTTGTGGGTCGGTCGGCGATGGGCCAGGTTTGCAACCCAGATTGCTGCCATTTCGTACGCGATTTACTATTGGCTGGATCGTGTCCTTTTGGCTGATCCAGTCGCCATTGCTGGCCGTTGGTCCTTCACCTTGGGCCTGACAATACTATGTTTGGTTTATATGTTTCTTGTTTTACGGCTTCCTCGAAGCCGTAAATTTTTCGGTTATAAACGTAAGGCGGGACAAAATGGCAAAATGATGTAGTAGCAGAAT
>CAZLNX010000127.1:0-15962 GCA_964560795.1 uncultured Anaerolineales bacterium
TTATAATACCCATATTGAGCCAAAAAGGAGGCTGGCGGTATGAGCGAACGACGGACACCGCTGTATGATATCCATCTACGCACGGCGTCAAAGATGGTCAAAGGGGGCGGGGACTATATGTTCCCCCTCAGTTACACATCCCCTATAGAAGAACACATCAACACCCGCACCAATGTTGGCATGCAAGATCTATCTACGATGGGTGAAGTCGACATCAAAGGGCCTGGCGCAGAGCGATTGATCAACCGTTTGTTGGTTAATGAGATCCGCGATATGCATCCCGGGCAGGTGCGCTATTCTACATTGTGTAACGAAGATGGCGGCATCGTCGACGACATCACGGTTTACAAATTTGGCGATGAACACTTTATGGTCGTGACCAGTTCAGGGCCGCGGGTAAAAACCGCCCAGTGGATCGCTGACCACGCCGCGGGGCTAAGCGCTTATGTCACCGACCAGAGCAGCGCCATCTCCTTGCTTACATTGCAGGGGCCGCGCTCACGCGATTTCCTACTTTCCATCACCGAAGATGCCGAATTAGAAGAATTGAAGTTCTTTTGGTTCATGCGAGCCGTGATCAACGATACCCGTGCACTGATCTCTCGCAGCGGCTACACCGGCGAATTGGGTTATGAGCTTTTGATCCCTGCCGAGGAGGCCGCGGTGATATGGGAATATTTGGAGAAATCTGGTGCTGATTTTGGGTTACGCCCCTATGGTGTGGCCGCAATGCAAAGTCTGCGCATCGAAAAAGCGTTTCCGCTTTACGGCCCAGATATCGACGAAAGCCGCAATCCTTTTGAAGTCGGGCTAAATCGCTGGATTCGCTTCGACAAACGCCAATTCATTGGGCGTGAAGCCTTGCTGCAAATCCAGGATATGGGACTGGAAGAACGTTGGACCGGTCTAGTGCTAGAAAGCAAAGTTCCCGCCAAAACCGGAGAACGCATCTTCAGCATCGCCGATATCAGCAGTGTGCGCGAGAAGATGCTCACCGGCAGTGAAGCTGGGGATGAGTTCGACATCGAAACTGCCGGCGAAATGATCGGGGAGGTAACCTCCAGTGCGGTAGGCTACAGCGTCGAAAAAACCCTGGCGTTAGGCTATGTGCGTGTCACCCACACTTACCCCGGAGCCCAACTACTGGTGGAAGTCAATGGACGCCCCGCCCTGGCTAAAGTCGTCAGCACACCCTTCTTCGATCCGCAGGGCATCCGCCTGAGGGCACGTGGTCCACGCAAGATTGACAATACCTAATACCAAATATCAAATACCCAATCCAAATTTATTATCAACTGGATTTCAGGTATTGGATATTGGGTATCCAAAATCAACTTAGGAAAACCAATATGCTCGGATATTCCAAACGTTTTCACACCATCGTGATAGGGGTCGGGGGTATGGGCAGCGCGGCCTGCTATGAACTGGCTAAACGTGGCAAACGCGTCTTGGGGCTGGACCGCTTCGATATCCCCAATGATATGGGTTCATCCCATGGTTACACACGCATCATCCGCTTAGCCTATTACGAGCACCCCTCGTATGTGATGCTGTTACATCGGGCTTATGAATTGTGGTCTCAAATCGAAGCCCTTAGTGGCAAACGGATTTTCGTCAAAACCGGCTCCATCGATGCTGGCCCAGCTGACAGTTGGGTCTTCAAGGGTTCGCTGCAATCTTGTGTTGAACACGGCCTGGAACACGAAGTCCTCAGCGGAATGGAGATAAACACCCGCTTTCCAGGATATAACCTTCCGCATGATTTGATGGGCGTTTTCCAGCCCGATGGCGGCTTTGTGTTACCTGAAAAAGCCTCCGTGGCCTATGTGCAAGCCGCTCATGCCCTGGGCGCTGAAATCCACGGCCGTGAAGAAGTACTCGAATGGCAACCCATTAACAATGGCGAAGGTGTGCGAGTGATCACCGATCGGGCCGAATACGAAGCCGATTCACTGGTCATCACTGGCGGCGCCTGGAACGACCGTTTGGTGCCTTTATTGCGCGGTTACGCCACACCTGAACGTCAAGTTCTTGCATGGCTGCAACCTGAGCGTCCCAAGTTATTCTCACCGAAACGATTTCCGGTTTTTAATGTACTGGTACCTGAAGGCCGTTATTACGGTTTCCCGGTGCACACCGTGCCAGGTTTCAAATTCGGCCGTTATCACCACTTTGAGGAAGATATCTACCCCGACACCTACGATCGAGAGCCCAACATCGACGATGAAGAAGTGCTGCGCGATTTTGCTGCCCGTTATTTTCCTGAAGGGGCTGGACCTACCATGACCCTGAAGGCTTGCATGTTCACTAACTCACCAGACAGACACTTCATCATCGATTTGCACCCGCAATTCCCTCAGGTCAGTTTTGCGGCGGGTTTCAGCGGCCATGGCTACAAGTTTGCCAGCGTTATCGGTGAAGTGATGGCAGACCTGGCCGAACGCCAGGAATCACGCCACAACATCTCGTTATTCAACATTACCAGGCTGACTGGTCAGGTGAGCGAATTGTACAAGAATCTGCCTGGGATGAGAGTCAGCGCCAAAACGGCGCGCCCCGCGCAACCTCGGCCTCGCCCAAAGCGAAGGATTCGGCCTGGGTCAGGGCGGGTCACCACCCCGAGGCGAATCTTGTCTCCAGACCGGTTCCACCAAAATTTCTTCTACGAGACAAACGATCCCCACTATTGGGCAGAGGATGATGTAAAGCCATTCTGGTAGGAGAAATTATGCATAAAGAAGCCAATCTAGTCATCATCGGTGCCGGTATCGTCGGTGCCAGCGCGGCCTATCACCTTACAAAACTCGGATGGCGCGATATCGTCGTCATTGACAAAGGACCGCTATTCGAAACTGGCGGATCGACCTCTCACGCTCCTGGGCTGGTATTTCAGACAAACGGTTCCAAGATGATGTGCGAGTTCGCCCAATTTACCGTCGAATTGCTGAACAGCTTGCATACGGAGCAACACCCGACTTTCTATCAGGTCGGCGGTATCGAGGTGGCCTATTCCAAAGCGCGTTGGGCCGATCTGCAGCGCCGCCACGGTTGGGCGCAAGCGTATGGGTTGGAGAGCGCTCTGATTAGCCCGCAAGAAGTGCAGGATCACATTCCGATTCTGGATTCCTCCGTAATCGAGGGGGGCTACTTCATCCCCTCCGATGGCGACGCCAAGGCCGTCAACGCTGTGGAAGCCATGGCTGAATTCACCACAACAGAACGCGCGGCAGAATATTATGGCAAGACCAACGTAACCGGATTCGAGACATCGGGAGGGCGGGTTTCAGCGGTTGTGACCGATAAAGGCATCATCCAATGTGAAAACGTGTTGTTGGCGACCAACATTTGGGGACCCGTGTTGAGCGACCAATTGGGAGTCAAACTGCCCCTGATGGCCGTCGAACATCAGTATTTGGTCTCAGAATCGCTGGCAGAACTGGAGGGAGAAACCAGGGAAATTGTGCACCCAATTTTGCGGCATCAAGATTTCTCGATGTACTATCGCCAACACCAGGATGCCTACGGAATCGGCTCGTACAAACATGAGCCGCTGCTGGTTGATCCGTATGATGTCGGCAAAGATGCCATGCGGCCCTTTACGGCCAGGGACTTCAAGATGGCCAGCACGGCCACCAAAGAACTGCTGCCCCCGTTGCAGGGCAAGGATTATGTCACCACCTTCAACGGCATGTTTGCCTTTACCATTGACGGCTACCCGATCATGGGCCCAGCGCCGGGTTGGAATAATTTCTGGACGGCTATTGGCGTGTGGGTGACGCATTCCGGCGGCGTAGGCCAGGCCATCGCTGAATGGATGACCGCCGGAGAGCCCGGCAGGGACGTCCACGAAGCCGATATCAACCGTTTCCACGAGTATGCCACCAGCAAACACTATGTGCGGCGAACGGCTGCCCAGCAGTACCGCGAGGTTTATGACATCATCCACCCCATGCAGCAGATGGAGCACACGCGCAATGTGCGTCTGGGGCCTTACCATGCCCGAATGAAGGAGTTGAATGGGCATTTCTTTGAGAGTATAGGCTGGGAACGGCCGCAGTGGTATGAAAGCAACACTCGGTTGTTACCGAAGTATGCCGACCAGATTCCACAGCGGGAGGGCTGGGAAGCCCAATACTGGTCACCGATCCAGGGTGCTGAGCATCTGGCAACCCGCGAGCATGTGGGATTGTTTGAGCTAAGTTCTTTCGTCAAGATCGAGGTCAGTGGGCCGGGCGCGGCTGAATACCTGGAAAATCTTTCAGCCAATAAAGTTATCCGAGAAGTGGGTAAAGTGGTCTACACATCTTTATTAACGGATAAAGGCTGCATCTTCGCCGACCTGACGATTACACGCCTGGGTGAAGAACGCTTTTTGGTGCTGACCGGCGGCGGCAGCGGCATGAGCGACCTGGCCTGGATGCGGCGCTTCGCACCACCAGATGGCAGTGTATATATTCAAGATGTTTCTTCCTCATACACCGGTGTCGGTTTGTGGGGGCCCAAAGCGCGAGATGTCTTATCTGAAATCTGCGAACAAGCTGTTTCCAACGCAGCTTTCCCCTATTTTAGCGCTCAAGAGATCACCTTGGAGGCAATCCCGGCGCTGGCTCTACGAATATCGTATGTAGGCGAATTAGGTTGGGAAATTTACGCCCCCAGCGAATATGGTTTGCGCTTGTGGGATGTGCTCTGGCGGGCTGGACAGGGACATGGCATCATCGCCGCTGGTATGGGTGCCTTTGATTCCCTGCGCCTGGAGAAAGGTTACCGCGCCCTGGGGAGCGATATTCACGCAGAATACAATCCCTTTGAAGCTGGACTTGGCTGGGCGGTAAGTCTGAACCAAGGTGAATTTAAAGGTAAAGAAGCCTTATTGGAGATCAAGGATATAGAAATTTCTCGCAAGCTTTGCTGCTTGACCCTGGAAGAAGGCACCTTGCTTGGAAAAGAGCCAATCTTGAAGGATGGTCATACTATTGGTTATGTCACCAGCACAAATTTTGGGTTCAGTGTAGGGAAACAAATCGCATACGGTTACCTCCCCATTGAATTTGTCCAAACGGGCACTCCAGTTGAAATTGAATATTTTGGACAGCGCTACCAGGCAGAAGTCGATAACGACCCGCTCTATGATCCCAAAATGGAGAAAATCAAAATATAATTGCTAGGAGCACGGTTCACCATGCCCCTACAAGAATGATAAAATGTTGTCTAATGGCAAAATACAAAATCCTTTACTGGCATGATATTCCTTCGCTTGTACAAGCCAGCGATGAAAACGGGCGCGTCAAAATACAACTATCGCAACGATTTCAAGAATCCATCGACAATGTTGCGATGGCGTTAGGCTTGTTTGATTCAGACGATTACACCAACGGTTTCCAGTGGGGTGACGAACTTGACCGCCCTGGCACTGCCCAAGAAGTTGTCGAGAGCATTGCAGAAGAAATCGAAACCAAACATCAAAGAATCAATTGGCGCGCTTTGGCTAACAAATTACAAGGGAATAAAGGTAGCAGTTAGCAATAAGCAACAGCAGCACGATATATGGTTTATTTTGCTTCATTGGTTGTTTGCAATCAGCGAAGAGTTTCATCACGATGTCGAAAAACAAAACAACCCACACTCTAATTTTGATGCCATCTGGCCGGCGCGGTGAAGTCGAATCAAATCTTTCCGTACTTGATGCGGCCAGGCAGTTGGGCGTCGAAATCGAGAGCATCTGCGGCGGCCGCCAAACCTGTGATAAGTGTCGTATCATCGTCGAAGAAGGACAATTCGATAAACACGGCATCGAATCACGAGAAAGTCATCTAACCCCTCGCACCGACGAAGAGCGTGCCATGCTCGATCAAGCAGGCACCCCCGAACAGCGTCTCTCGTGCAATGCCCGCATACGGGGGGATCTGTTGATCACAGTCCCCGAAAGCAGCCGGGCACAAAAACAGATCATTCGCAAGATGGCCACCGAACGGACCATAGAGATCGACCCGGCCATTCGTCAATTCTATGTCGAAGTGGACAAAGCCCAACTCGGGCTGCACCGTGGTGATTGGGGCCGGCTGCAGGACGCACTAAACGAGCAATGGGGGCTGGAAAACCTCGCCATCGACCTGTATACCCTGCAGCACTTGCAGGCTGCCCTGCGCAAGGATGATTGGAAAGTCACGGTCACCCTTTGGAATAATGCGCGTGTTATCGATGTTCAGCCAGGCTTTCAGGAAGGCGCTTATGGCTTGGCCGTTGACGTAGGCAGCACCACCATCGCCAGCTTCCTTTGCAATTTGCGCACCGGAGAACTGTTAGCAACCGAATCGATGATGAACCCACAGGTCTCGTACGGCGAGGACCTGATGAGCCGCATTTCGTATGCCATGGGCAACGTCGAGGGACTAGAAAAAATGAACACCGCCGTCATCGACGCCCTCAACCAGTTGGCCACGCGCGCCGCACGATCAGCCAAAATCAGCAAGAACCGCATGTATGAAATCACGCTGGTGGGCAATACCACCATGGTACACATCTTGCTGGGGATCAACCCCATCGAGCTGGGCGGGGCGCCTTTTGCACTGGCCAACCGAGATGCCATGGACATCAAAGCCAGCGAACTCGGACTGCGGCTGCACCCCAATGCCAATGCCCACATTTTGCCAGCGCAGGCTGGCCATGTCGGTGCTGATAATGTGGCCGTCCTAGTCGCTGAGCAGCCCCACTTACAGAAAGATGTTATCCTAACTGTCGATGTAGGCACGAATGCCGAAATCGTGCTCAGCAGTTCGGATTGGGTTTTCAGCGCCTCCAGCCCGACCGGCCCAGCTTTTGAAGGCGGGCAAATATCTTCGGGGATGCGCGCTGCACCAGGGGCAATCGAGCGCGTGCGCATTGATCCAAATACAAAACAGCCCCGCTTTAGAGTGATCGGAGATGAGCGCTGGTCAGATAGCTGGCAAATGGGCGATTTTGTTCCCGTGGATGATCAACCCAATCATCTGGCAGCGGGAATTTGCGGCTCCGGTATTATCGAGGGCATTGCAGAACTTTTTTTAGCGGGGTTGCTGAGCCCGGACGGTCGCTTCAACCCTGAGATTGACAACGAGCACCTGGTATGGGATGAAAACAAACGCAAAGGCGCTTTCATCCTCGCCACGGCAGAACAATCGGCCAGCGGCAAGCCGATCATTATCACGCAAGCCGATGTGCGCAACATACAATTGGCCAAAGCTGCCCTATTTGCTGGTGCCAAGTTATTGATGCTGCGAGCCAGCATAGAAACAGTCGACAAGATTATTTTGGCCGGAGCCTTTGGCAGTTATATTGACCCCAAGCATGCCATGGTGTTAGGATTGATACCCGACTGTGAACTCGAGCAAGTGCATGCGGTTGGAAATGCCGCCGGAGACGGAGCCCGCATCACTTTGTTGAACCACGCTAAACGTCGTCAGGCTGTTGAAATCGCTCGGCAGGTGAAGTACATTGAAACGGCCATTGATCCTGACTTCCAGGAAGAATTTGTCAAAGCCATGCATTTACCTCACAAGGATGATGCTTTCCCACATTTAGAAGGTATCATCCCAGAGAAGTCTTCCAGCCCTCCTCGAGGCAGAGAACGCCGCCGACGGCGGAAACGTATAAAATCATGAGCAAAGGAATATTATGAACGACGAGATCAACTTGAAAGAAATGTCCAATGAAGAAATCTTCGAATTAATGCAAGAAGATCTTTATGACGGTTATGCTGAAGAAATTGTTGAAGAAGTGGAAGAGTTGCTTGCCAGGGAATTAGCTCCTTACGACATCTTGACCCAAGGCTTAGTTGCCGGAATGGAAGTTGTGGGGAACGATTTTCGCGACGGGATTCTGTTCGTACCAGAAGTGTTGATGGCAGCCAAGGCCATGAAAGCCGGCATGGAACTTCTGCGGCCGCTGTTGACCGAGACCGGCGCGCCCAAAAAGGGCACCGTGGTTATTGGCACTGTCAAGGGAGACATCCACGATATTGGTAAGAACCTGGTCGCCATGATGCTCGAAGGGGCAGGCTTCGATGTGATCAACTTGGGCATCAATACCTCCGCGGATGACTTCATCGCTGCAATCGAAGAGCATGACGCTGACATTCTGGGAATGAGCGCCCTTTTGACCACCACCATGACCTACATGCGGGTGGTGATCGACGAGCTCAATGAACGCGGCCTGCGGGATAAACTTACCGTTTTGGTCGGTGGCGCGCCGCTCAATGAGGCTTTCGCCGAAGACATTCAGGCCGACGCCTATTGCCGGGATGCCGCTGTAGCGGTGGATACGGCGAAAAAGTTTATGAAGTTGAAAAAGGCTAATTGATTTTTGATGGTTGGTGGTTAATGGAAAAGTTCTGGCAACAATCAACCATCAACCACAAACTGGAGATATCATGAACCCAATCAAACAACTACTCGAATCCGGTGAACCCATTTTGCTCGATGGCGCGATGGGCACAATGCTGATGGATGCCGGTCTTGTTCAGGGTGATCCCCCTGAAGAATGGAATGTCATTCACCCAGAGCGTGTGCGTGCCATTCATAAAGGTTACATCGAGGCCGGGTCGCAGGTTGTCCTCACCAATACTTTTGGCGGCACCAGCTTCCGACTGGAGATGCACAACTTGCAGGATCGCGTGGTCGAATTAAATAAAGCTGCCGCCGAAAACGCCCGCGCCGAGGCCGAGGCCGCTTCTCATACGGTTGTCGTGGCCGGTTCAATGGGACCGACCGGGCAAATTTTCGAACCCATGGGCACGTTGACTTTTGAGGAAGCCAAAGCTGCCTTCGCCGATCAGGCCAAGGGTCTGGCAGAAGGAGGTGTGGACGTTTTTTGGGTCGAAACGATGAGCGATCTGAATGAGGTCAAAGCCGCCGTCGAGGGTGCGCGCTCGGTCAGCGATCTACCCATCGTCACGACGATGTCCTTCGACACACATGGACACACCATGATGGGAATCAGCCCGGAAAAAGCACTAGAAACTCTGGGTGAATTGGATATTCTGGCCATTGGCGCAAACTGCGGAACTGGCTCTGACGAACTGGAAATTGCTGTCAAGGCAATGCGCGCTGTCAATCCCGATGTTGTGCTGGTAGCAAAAGCCAACGCCGGCATCCCTGAGGTGGTTCCAGGTGGCGACATCGTCTACAACGGCACCCCCGAAGTAATGGCCCAATATGCCCTTAATGTGCGCGACATCGGCGTCTCGTTGATCGGTGGCTGCTGCGGCAGTTCACCGAAACATATCAAGGCTATGGCGGAGGCTTTAGGCAGTCCAGTTCCAGGATAACAGTCTGCATGGATTTTTTGATTGGTGAACCCTTCACCGCAAAGATCGCAAAGGGTGTAGAGAAATATGAAATGGGAAGGTTTCTCTACACGCCAAGCGGCCTCTGCGGTGATTTACTTTAAGGGCATCGATGATGAACTTCGGAGATTGGGTGCGTGACCGGCCAGGGTTCCTCGAAAAGGTCTATCTGGCTGTTCACCGGATATTCTCAAACTTGGACCCTGTGATCTCGCGATTAGGGTATCACCGAGTCGAGCGCTGGCTGCGCGGCCCTGAAGAATTGTCAAAGAAGCTCATTTTCGATTGCCGCATGTGTGGCCAGTGTATCCTTCACGCCACCGGCATGACCTGTCCAATGACCTGCCCCAAGAATTTGCGCAATGGCCCTTGCGGCGGGGTGCGATCCGATGGGCACTGCGAAGTGAAACCAGAGATGCCGTGCATCTGGGTGCAGTCCTACCAGCGATCTTTGAAGATGTCCACCTTTGGCAGTGAGTTGATAGATCTACAGCCTCCGGTCAATCGCCAGTTGGAAGGGCGATCGGCCTGGGTCAGCATGCTTACGGGTGAAGATCGTCAATTGCCCGCCGGTTGGATCGAAGTGGCGGATATCGAATTATTATCTGAATAAACGATGGACACATCTTCCCAGGAACGCCCAACTTCGAACGGCCGGCTTGAGCAAGTACTCAGGTCGGGGCGATTTGCCGTCACCGCCGAGTTGAATCCGCCGGACAGCGCCGATCCCCAAAAGGTCTACGACGCCGCATTGGTTCTCTCGAAGGTCTGTGATGCCATCAATGCCACGGATGCTTCCGGGGCCAATTGCCACATGTCTAGCGTGGCAATCTGTGCGCTGCTGACCCGAGCCGGCTATGAGCCGGTATTGCAGGTCTCCTGCCGGGACCGCAACCGCATTGCCATCCAGGGGGATGTGCTCGGAGCCGCGGCCATGGGCGTCCATAATGTGCTTTGCCTGACCGGGGATGACACATCTGTAGGCGACCAACCCCAGGCCAAGCGCGTCTTCGATCTGGACTCGATCCAATTGCTGGCCACCATCAAGACCATGCGAGATCAGGGCCGCTTCCTCAGTGGACGTGAAATAATTGAAACCCCGCGCCTATTTTTGGGCGCCGCCGCCAACCCCTTCGTACCACCCTTTGATTGGCGGCCCCTGCGTCTTGCAAAGAAGATCCAGGCTGGGGCGAATTTCATCCAGACTCAATACTGCTATGATGTGACCCGATTTCGGGAATTTATGCAGCGCGTGCGCGAACTGGGCCTTGACAAGAAAGTTTTCTTGCTTGTTGGGGTAGGCCCTTTACGTTCTGAGAGGGCAGCCGAGTTTATGCGCAGCAAAGTCCCTGGGGTGGTTATCCCAGATGACGTCATATCTCGCTTGCGCAAGACACCCGCCTCAAAAAAACAAGCCGAAGGCAAACACATTTGCATCGAGATCATCCAGCAGGTTGCGGAAATCAAGGGCGTTGCGGGCGTGCACGTCATGGCCTATCGGCAGGAAGAGCTGGTCGCCGAAATCATCGAGGAAGCAGGACTATTGCCCCGCCCCCGCCAACCCGAAGTCAGCAAGCCAGACCCTTTGAAAAAGGAACGCAAGTGGCAGCGGGGTAAAAATCAGTAATTTAGGGGGAATTCAGACATGGCACATCCAATAATTTCAGGAATCTGCTAAAATAGGCCCTTATGTGTTTTGCGGTATGAGGTTTTATAAACTTCAACCCATTTAATCGCAAACCCTTTACGAATGACAATAATTTCCATCGAGTTAATTTCAATCTCTTTCTGGCATTCGCCTATTTGAACGAGGAATTCATGCAAACATTAATCAGTTCCAAAACCCAAACTGTCATCATCGGACCGGATCATCCCTTCACGATCATTGGGGAACGCATTAATCCTACCGGACGCAAAGCGCTGGCCGCCGAAATGGCTGCTGGAAATTATGACCGCGTCCAGAGAGACGCTCTGGCTCAGGTTGCCGCTGGGGCGCATATTCTGGATGTCAACGCTGGTATTCCGCTGATCGATGAGCCAGCCGTGCTCGAAGAGATTGTCAAACTGGTGCAATCGATCACGGATGTGCCCTTGTGCATTGACTCATCGATTGTAGAGGCTTTGCAACGCGGTCTGGGAGCCTACGAAGGCAAAGCACTGGTCAACTCGGTCACCGGTGAAGAAGACCGCCTGGAGGTCGTCCTTCCGCTGGTAAAGAAACACGACGCCGCCGTGATCGCCATCTCTAACGACGATACCGGCATCAGCGACGAACCTGAAGTACGGTTCAATGTCGCCAAAAAGATTGTCGAACGGGCCATGGATCACGGCATCCCCAAGGAAGATGTCATTATCGATCCTCTAGTGATGCCCATCGGCGCCAAGCGCTATGCCGGGCAGGCCGTTTTCGAGATCATCCGCCGGATCCGTGAAGAGCTGGGCTGCAATACCATATGTGGGGCCAGCAATGTTTCTTTTGGGTTGCCTAACCGCAACGCCATCAACGCTACCTTCGTGCCTATGCTGATCGCTACCGGTATGACATCTGCCATCACCAACCCGTTGGAATCCGAAATCAAGCAAGCCATCCAGGCCGCGGACGTTTTGATGGGCAACGATGAAAATTGCATGAATTGGATTCAGGCCAACCCTGTCGAGGGGAAAGAAAGAAGGGGCCGACGTCGCAGCCGGAGACGAGGCTAACAGTGATCAGTGACCAATATTCATTATGCAGAATGGTTGATACATTTACTGAATACTGGCTCCTGGAAACTGGACACTGAAAATGACTACCGGCCTGATCATCTGCGGGGCATTGGGGAAAGAAATCAACGATATTGTCATAAAACACGGCTGGGATGCGAAAATTATTGGCGTCCCAGCCGTTGTGCATGTATTCCCTGAACAAATCGCTGAAAAAGTAGAGCGACGGATCTTGGAAATACGCGATCAATTTGACCGTTTGATTGTCGTATTTGGGGACTGCGGATCGATGGGGGCTTTGGATCAGATGCTCGCAAAACACCCTGAAATCGAGCGCATTGCCGGGCCGCATTGCTACGAAATGTACGGCGGGGAATTGTTTGCAAACCTGATCAAAGAGGAACCTGGATCGTACATCCTGACCGATTTCATGGTGCGCACCTTTCAAGGATTGATCATCAAGAGCATGGGGTTAGATCGATTTCCCGAACTTAAGAACGATTATTTCCGCAACTACAAACGCGTTGTTTATCTGGTGCAAAATGCTACTGATGAAAACTTTCAAAAAGCACAAGCAATCGCTGACTATCTCGCCCTTCCTCTGACCACCATTCAAACGGGCTATGGGCCTTTTGAAGAGCGACTTATCCTTTTGATGAATTCCGCAAAATAGTTATTTTTCTCTGGGGGATTTCGCACATCGACACTATTAGGGGTACGAATACCATAGTATGATATCTGCTAACTTGATTTCATAACGGATCAGTCTCACGTATGGCTTACGAAAGGGAGAAGTCATGTACACACCAGCAATCAAGTTTCGTCCCCAACTGAACGTAATCAATGAATATCAGATCCAGCAAATCCACCAGGCAACTTTGGAGGTTTTAGAGCGCACTGGAATAGAAATTGCCCATCCGCATGCCTTAGAGATATTGCACGGTGCCGGTGCGCGAGTTGAGGGAACGCGCGTGCGCATCCCCTCTTGGTTGGTCGATGATGCCTTAAAAAAAGCCCCAACGCGCGTCGTTTTGGGGGATCGGCATGGTGAACGTAAGGTTTTCCTCGAGGGGGATAAATCCTGGTACGGCCCCAGCCTGGATTGTGTTGATTATCTGGACCCGCTCACAAATGAACGCCGCCGCTTCATCAGCGATGACTGCCGGGTGACGGCTACCCTTGCGGATGCTCTACCGAACTACACCTGGGTGATGACCATCGGTATGGCCGATGATGTTGATGCCGACATTGCCGATCGGGTGATCGCTAAACAGGTTTTTAAACACACCACAAAGCCGCTGGTATTTTGCTGCAAAGACGGCAACAGCCTCAAAGACATCTATGAAATGGCGCTGCTGATTGCCGGGAGCAAAGAGCGCTTCGAGCAGGCTCCCGCCATCGTGCAGTATTCCGAGCCGATTTCTCCGCTGCTTTATTATGACCCCGCGGTCGATAAAATCATTTACTGCGCTGAAAACAATATCCCGCAAATCAATTTTCCCGCGCCTCAATTCGGCAGCACAGGGCCGGCCACCTTCGCCGGCAACATCGTCCAGGGCAGCGCTGAATCACTCAGCGGGCTGGTATTAGCGCAGCAAGTCAATCCCGGCGCCCCCTTCATTTACGGCGCTTTCACTACCCTCATGGACATGCGCACGACCATTTTCTCGTATGGTGCGCCTGAAATCAGTTTGATGAAAGCCGCCATGTCGCAAATGGCCCAGTTTTATCAACTGCCCTTCTTTGGCACCGCGGGCGCGACCGATGCCAAATTTCCGGATACACAAGCAGGTGTTGAAGCGGCGTTCTCCTTACTATCCGCAGCACTGGTCGGTGCCAATCTGGTCCACGACGCAGGTAGTTGGCTGGATCATGGTTCCCTGGCCTCACCCGCCTTTATGGTATTGATCAACGAAATTCTATACATGGTCAAGCAGTACATGGGAGGCATCGCCGTCGATGAAGAAAGCCTGGCGATAGAAATGATCGATAACATTGGTCCCGGTGGACATTATCTTAACGAAGACCACACCATGAAACATTTCAAAGATATCTGGTATTCCGATCTCTTTGACCGCAAGGTTTATGATGTCTGGCTAGAAGAAGGGGGCCAAAAATTCGAGCAGCGCTTGCAGGCCAAAACACAGAAATTGATGGAACATGAGCCTGAGCCCTTACCCGACGATGTACTAACAGAAATAGAAACCATGCAAAAACATTGGGAATAAACAGAGGACATCAGGAAACCAGGAATAAATCCAAAAAATCTTGAATTCCTGGCTTCCTAATAGATTTAATGGCAAAATGTTTTAGTTCAGTATGAAATATGGAGGAAGAATGATAAACAGCAAATATTCAGCTCAAGTGACCCCAGGAATACAATTACTCAGTCAGGCACAAAAAGAGGAGATCCACAGCGCGACCTTAGAGTTGCTTCGCAGAACCGGTGTGGATGTACTTATCCCCGAAGTGCGTGACTTGCTCAAGAAAGCCGGCTGTTGGATGGATGGTGAACGCGTGCGCATCCCATCCCATTTGATCGAATGGGCAATCCGCACTGCCCCAACCCGGGTGGTGCTTTGTGACCGCAACGGCAATCCAGCCATGGAATTGGAAGGGCGCAAAGGCTATTACGGCACCGGCTCTGACACACCGTTTGTTATCGACGCATATTCTGGGGAAAGGCGCCAGGCTGTACTGAAGGACATTGCAAACGTTGCCAAGTTGGTCGACACCTTGGAGCACATCGATTTCCTGATGTGCATGGGCATCGCTTCGGATGTCACCGAACAACTTTCGGACCTGTATCACTTCCGAGAAATGCTGCACAACACGACCAAGCCGATTGTCTACACATCCTGGAGCCGGGAAAACCTCGAAGACATCGTCGAAATGGCCGAGGCCGTTGCAGGGGGTCCGGAATCCCTGCGGCGCAGTCCCTTTATGGCGCTTTACAGCGAACCCATTTCCCCGCTGACCCATGCCCAGGAAAGTTGTGAGAAATTGATCTTCCTGGCTGGCAAGGGATTACCAGTAGTTTATACCCCTGGGCTGATGGTGGGCGCTACAGCACCCATCACTATCGCGGGAGCCGTAGTACAGGCCAATGCCGAACAACTCAGCGGATTGCTTATCACCCAATTGATCCGTGAAGGGGCGCCCATGATCGGAGCTGGTGGTATCTTGTTCATGGAAATGAGCCAGGGGCTGATCTCCTACGCCGCTCCAGAATTCATGCTGGGCAACACGGCCTTCGCCGAAATGAATCACTATTACGGCATCCCAATTTTCGCCTTCTCAGGATGCAGCGACGCCAAAATCTTTGACCAACAGGCTTCCGCAGAAGGGGCCATTTGGATGATGCTGACCGCATTGGGTGGCGGTAACCTGATCCACGATGTTGGATATGTTGAGTCGGGCATGACGGCATCCTACGACCAAATCGTCGCTATGGACGAGGTAGCAGGGCTGGTCAAACGATTTGTTGGGGGCATCGAAATCGACACCGAAACCCTTGCCCTGGATGTCATTGATCAGGTCGGGCCCAGCGGGCATTACCTGGAACACGAACATACCTATCATTATTTCCGCGAAAATTGGGTTCCCAAGCTTTTTGATCGGGCACCCCGCGAGCAATGGGAAAGTGAAGGTCAACTGACTTTGGGTGACAAAGTAAATGCTAAGGTACGTCAAATATTTGAAAATCATCAAGCCGAAACCTTGGATCCTGATATTGCACAAACCCTGGAAAAAATTATTCAAAAAGCAGAAAAACGAGTAAAATAATGCAAACCCTGCACAGATAAATATCAATGGAGAATGAAAATGAGTGAAATCTTATCTGAAATTTCAACCGCCGTCATCGCAGGCAACCTGGATGACATTGCAGACCTGACTCAAGACGCCCTGGATGATGGCCTCACTGCAAAACAGATCC
>CAZLNX010000128.1:0-15842 GCA_964560795.1 uncultured Anaerolineales bacterium
CCCGATTAGTTCAGCCGTCTCAAAATGGGAAGTTATTTTTGCACGCCTCCTAACGATCTATCAGCAATCGGGAATTTGATCCAAGCTAGAACTAGTATTATTTGGATTTTCAGAGTTATCGAATTGTAGAAAGATCACAGGAACATAAACAGAAGATGAAGTGGCCCTGGTTGTTGGTTATTCCCAGACATTTATGTGAATGATCACGACGGAAGACACTTTTGTTTATCATACTGATGTACAACTACAGGAATTAAGTTATGATTTTCATGCGGTGAATGCACCCACTCCTAGATGGAATCTATGACATTACCAATTATTTTGTGACTTGTTGGCAGAAGAGTATCCGAATACTAAATCGATAGTTCTGTGTACTGTCGGATAGATATTCCATCCCTTGATTTCCGCCATATCGGAGATGGCAATCTGACGAGTAATATTTAAAGCAATGCTGCCAAGTTTGTTCCAGAATTGATAGGAGTCTATTTGAGCTAGTTACACTTCTAATGCTGTTTTACGAATGCTTGCTGAAATATATGAGATAATATCAAAGTGGTGGATGAGGAAAATGAAGATTAGTATATGCAACTCAATGGGATGAAGAAATAGAACCCTTTGAGCGCATCTTGGAACCATTCGAAGAAGATGAGCCACCGTGAATTATTCTGCTTGATGAACGCGATACTCTAGTGAGGAATCATGGTCGCGCTTAATCAATTCAATGCAGTTGCAATGATAGTTGTTGATAATTTAGCTGGCGGTCGTTCTCATGTTGACCACATCGATGTGAATAAGCACTATGCTCTGACGGTAGAAATTGTAGATTTAATTTGATGATCTCAATAGGTAATATGTGTGAGGAACACTATGGCTAAGAATAACATTTTTCTCAAACTTGTAATCAACATAACCGTCTCAGGATTTGCTGTTCTTCTTGGCGTTTTGTTGATTGAAATATTCCTGCGAATATTTGTCCCTATGCCTGATCCGATTATTCGCCCTGCGCCCTATCTGACCGATGAAACAGTAGGTCATCGTTTTGTGGGGGATGGTGAATTCGTTCAAGATGGTAATGTTTTTTATACAGATCCTTACGGTAATAGAATACAAGCTAGCGGGATTTATCCTGATCAAGAAGATAGTGTGATTCTAGTGTTGGGCGATTCCCAGACTTTTGGATGGTTGACAGAAACAGAAGATACATTTGCAGTAAACATTGAGCGTTTGCTTCAAGAGCAGGGAAAAAATATTCATACAATAAATGCAGCTGCCCCCGGTTGGAGCATGTGGAATTATGTCCAGGTCTTGGAACAGACTAAAAAAATCTATCCGAATATTCAAGGCTTGGTGCTGTATATTGTTGACAATGATTGGGAGCCAGGAGATAAATACTTCATTGAAGATGGCTATTTAGAAGTTAGAGGAAAAGACGATGCTGCCGCGTTTATCCCCAAGATTGTAAGAGTTAAACTTAACAGTATTCAGGTTTGGCGGTATGCGACCAGGGCGTATCAAACAGTACGCCATCGAGGAACCGAGGATCAATTGGCGACAATTCCGAACAATAATTTGTGGAATGATGCTGCGGGTAGCTTGGAAACTATCTTGCAGAACGTAAAAGCCAATCAAATTCCCATGGTTGTTATCGTTGATAAAGAGGTTGCAGAAGTATTTGCCATCATGAGTTTACTGGAATCTCCTTCTGTGAAGAGTATTTTGCATATTGCCGAAGTCAGTGGCGGATACCTTTATGATGGGCATATTGATGTGGACAAGCATGCTAGCATTGCACATGAAGTGGTTGATATCCTGATTGATTATCTGCCGTGATGGGGAATTTACACTTTAATTATGCTGTGTCAGCAATTTCGTTCATTACCGCCACAATACCATTAATGTAGTTCGCGAGTGTATACCGTTCAGCAATTGATTTATGAGCTGATTGGCCAATAGCTTTAACTTTTTCTTCGTTTTTTGGATCAAGAACCCACTTGATCGCTCGAATATAACTCTCTGGTGTTCCGTCGACTAACAAACCCGTTACTTTGTCCTGAATATAATCTTCTATCCCCAAGGCCATGGGCACGATAACGGTTTTTTCCAACCACATTGATTCGAAACAAGTCAATAAACCTGCCGTACGCCTTAATCCCATCTGAATGGGGATTACCACGGCTGCGGCGGTATCGATCAATTCTAGATATTCTTGAAGTGGGGGCCAACCCACATCTATATTGGATGGTAAATTTTCATTAGGGTTAATCTTAGTTGTGCAGACGCAAAACTTATATTCGGGTAATTGTTTGGCTGCTTTGATGAAAGCTTTGTAGTCTCGAAAAGAATTACCCCCGGCAAATATATGCTTCCCCATGGTTTGTTCTCGCGAGTTATCCTCTGAAATGGTTGGGGGAAAGTAGAACTGATTGCAGACTCTAATTTTCTCACGGGTGGCACCCCATGTTTTGGGAAATACTTCAAGTTCTGCGGTAGAAAACAGGATATAGCGAGATACAACGCGATCGACGAGCTTCATGACCAAGCGTTCGATCAAATGTCGGATGCCAAAATTAGGTTCGAACATCTCCCCATATAAAACGATCTCTGGGCGCAATCGTCTTGGCATCAACCCAATGGATATGATCGCTATAAGCTCAGGCCTCAAACGACCTCTTGAGCTGAACAAAAGCAGATATTTTTCTCGGAAAGCAGCCCTTAGTACTCTGAAGAACAAAGTTAATTCATCAAGAAGCCGGAATTCTCTTTTGGAGAGCGAGTCCAGCTTTGGTGGAACGTCGATTTTCCGAGCCCAGGTATTGAAACGGGGATCGTCGAATCCTTCGATAAAGGTTGTGGCAAACATATTCGGGTTGTTTTTGCTGATTGTCATCAAGTAATTTCTCCAGCACCCTATTTTGTGCCCATTTCTTTTCCCATCTTATTATAAACCCAAATGATTAAGGATTTAGATTCGTAACAATAGTTTGGATGTTTCAAGATTGCTTCAGCCCATAATGTTTGATTAAAAATATGGCTTTATGATAACATTAAAATCTGATTGATAAAATCTGATTGATAAAATCTGATTGATGGTTTTGAACGGATAGAAAATATGGTGGATAATAGAGAGACGTTAGAAAAAGACCAAGAATTGATCGCCAAAATCAGCAAAGAGGTTTCCAAGGGTTTACCGAGTTGGGGAGGTAAGGCCTCGTCGCTTGCATCTTTGGAACCTGAAGTGATTAAATTTCCAGCATCATTCTTTTTGAGATACCCAACTGCTAAATCGAACGATTCAGGCAGCACAATTTTGGTCAAAATTCCTCGAGAGGAAAATGTAGATTCTATTGCTCAAGCCGCCTCGCCAGGAAAACAACTTGCAGATAGAACTAACAATGAGTTCATGTTGCTGAGAGAAGTTGCATGGCTAGTTAACAAACTCAAAATCAAGGAGTTGACGGCAATCGAACCACTTTTTTATTTTCCAGAGTGGAATGCAATTGTGATGGAAGAATTGCCGTCAAAATCTCTTGAAGAGCTTGCATTTGATTTGCGCACGCGTTTTAGTGTTCCAAAATATTTTAAGTTGTTCGAAGATTCTTTGTATCGTGGCGGACAGTGGTTGCGCGTTTTCCATCAAGGCCTGGGGGGGTGGAAGATGGAACCTTTTGATGCGCAAGATTTCATAAAAAAAATAAATCGCAAGATCAATCAGCTCGCTCCATTGGTTAGCGACCAAGTAGATTTAGCGCCGTTGCACTCAAAATTTCTCCGATTAATTGAGAGTCTCGATGGAGTCGAAGTGCCCCACGTTAATTTGCATGGTGATTATTTCTTCAAGAATATTCTTGTTACGCCCGACGGCAGAGTAGCAGTGATTGATCTCTATCTTCAAAAATGGGGAACCATATTTGAAGATTTGGCCACCATGATCACTGAGATCATGGAGCAAAAAATTAAATTTTCTAGCCTGGGTTTTTTGGTGCGGGGTGAAAGCCTTGCACGCAGCGAAAAGGCTGTCCTTCAAGGTTACTTTACAAATGAAATGCCCTGTAAGCAAGTACTTTATGCGTTTTGCTGCTTAGATATATTGATAATGTGGTATTGGTATGAAGAACGTTATCGCTCCATTTCTGGACCAGCGACCGGCGCCGCTCGATTGCTCAGGCCCAGAATTCGGCAATATCTATTACGCCAGGCGCAAGAATACCTGCAGCGCGCCTCTCAAGCTGCGAATTCAGAAAGTAGATATAAAAAAATGGGAAAATCCCCCCAAAAGATCGCCTTGATTAAGATGGGGAGTTTTTCTTTAGTTAATGAATACGTCGAAGATTTGCTTTCCCGCGAATTCCCCGATTACGATCTTGATGTAATTGATATTCATGAAGATTTAGTGAGTCGCAAAAGCCCGGTAAATATCTTATCTGTTCTCAGGTTTTATGGATTAGATATTGTATTGGGCAAGCGAAAGCTTATGGGTGAATTGTCCGAGCGAGAGATTCTGTCTCGAACAACGTATTTCTACAACGAAGTAAAACAAGCTATTGGGCGTCGATTAGTGTCTTATGATTATTTGTTTTCCCTTCAAACACAATCTCTTTTCGATGCCAGCCGGGTTGGATTGCCGCATTTTGTGTATACCGATCATACCCATCTAGCAAATCTCAAATATCCAGAATTTGATCCAAATATGCTTTATTCCACTGCCTGGATTGAATTAGAAAAGAAAATTTATCAAAATGCTAACATTGTTTTTTCCACAAGTAATTTTGTGGTAAAGAGCGTAATCGAGGATTACGACTGCGATGCGGAGAAGGCAGTATGTGTTTATTCGGGCATTAACGTCGATGCAGATATTGAGATTGATAAAAAGAACTATGCGGATAAACACATTCTTTTTGTCGGAATAGGTTGGGAGAGAAAAGATGGACCTTTGGTAGTGGAAGCATTCAAGGGGGCATTGAATGCTCATCCAGATGCAAAACTAACCATTGTGGGATGCCAGCCTGAAATTGATGTAAAGGGTGTTTCCGTTGTTGGGCGCGTGCCAAAAGAAGAAGTAGCTCAATACTACCAGGCGGCTACTATTTTCTGTATGCCCAGCAAGCTCGAGCCTTCCGCCGCGGCCCTGGCAGAGGCTGCAGCTCACGGGATCCCAGTAATATCAACAGATATTGGCGGAACGCCAGACCGGGTTATCCACGGGGAGACTGGATACCTGATCGAGCCCGGCGACAAAGAAGCGCTGACAAAATATTTGATCGCCTTGTTAGACGATCAAAAAAAGCGTCGAGAATTTGGCCGCAAAGGCTATGAGATCGCGAAGGATCGCTTCCGTTGGGAGAACGTCGGCAACAGAATCAAGACACATATCCAAGCTGCGTTGCAAGGATAGATGGTCTCAGTTTTGCTCAATTGTGTAACTACTTCAGGGGTGCTACAACCCAATCTCCTGCTACCATGGTCCCCACAGATTGAATCTTGTGTAAATCATTGGGATCACATTCGAATGGGTTTTTGTCCAACACAACCAAATCAGCCCAAAAGCCAGGGGCGAGTTTGCCTTGAAAATCTTCTGTGCCAGCCGTATAAGCGGCACCATAGGTGTAGGCTTTGATGGCTTCTTCAACAGTTAATCGTTGTTCAGGGTACCAACCATCGGGTCCTGGACTGCCATCGGGCCGCTGGCGGGTTACAGCGGCATGGATACCCCAGAAAGGATTGGGTGACTCAACGGGCGCATCTGAGCCAAAGGCCAAAACCGCGCTATGATCGAGTTGAGATCGCCAGGCATAACCAAATGCCGCACGTTCTCCCCAGTATTCATCCGCCATCACCATGTCAGATGTGGCATGGATAGGCTGCATCGAGGCAATGATACCTAATTCAGCGAGTCTGGGGACGTCGTCAGGGTGGAGCAGTTGTACATGCTCGATACGGTGCCGTAAATCCCTAAAGGTTTCGCTTCTCGTTTTACTCGAAGTGCTATGCAAAACCTTTAGGGATTTTTCATGCTCTCTCAGCCGCTCAAATGCGTTGAGCACTTCATGGTTAGCCCTATCCCCTATGGCGTGAACTGTCATCGAGAGACCAGCGCTGACGGCCTCCTGGCCGTATTCCAGAATCTCTTCAGCGTCTAATAGCAGCATGCCGCGATTCTCAGGGTCATTCTCGTAGGGTTGTAGCATTGCCGCGGTGCGTGGGCCGAGTGCGCCATCCGCGAAGGCTTTTATTCCGCCAATGCGCAGAAAATCGTCACCAAAACCAGACCGCAGCCCCAGCGCGCTGGCATGGGACAGATCAGCAACGGGAATATTTTTGACAACTCGAAGTCGTAATTTGTCCCTTTGCTGCAGCCTTTGTAAGGCGTCGAAGCATGCTGCGCCATCGAAATCATGAACGCCAGTTAATCCCTGTTCCCAGAGCTTGGTTTGCGCATAGCCAAGAGCATCGGCTAATTCATCTCCCTTGAGTTCGGGGATGGCATTATAGACTAACCACATGGCACCCTCGAGCAGGATACCAGTGGGATTGCCGCGATCGTCGCGTTGGATCTCTCCATCAGCGGGATCGGGAGTGTCAGCATTAATGCCTGCTTCTCGCAGTGCGGCGCTGTTAACCCACCCTGTGTGGATTGATTTGTGCATCAGGTAAACCGGGTTGTTGGGTGCGATTTCGTCAAGCTCTATTTGGGACGGGAAACCTTCAGGCCACAGATTTTGATTCCAGCCATGTCCCAAGACCCACTCGCCAGGGGGTGTATTTTTGACACGCTCAGCTACGCGGCGTAGGCATTCAGCCAGGCTGGGAACCTCGCAATCGATTTTTTGCAAACTTAATGCGTAATGCTCCAAATGAACATGGGCATCGATCAATCCAGGAATCACTGGATGTTGATCCAGGTCAAAGGAACGCGCCCCCTGCCCAAACTGAGTCAGAATATCCTCGTCATCCCCCAGAGCCAAAATCTTACCGCGATCTATGGCAATCGCAGATGCCGTAGCGGTCTCACTGAATGTATAAATTCGTGCATTATGGAGTATTAGCATGGCATTATCTTATTAGTCGTTCGCCATAAACTTATCAATCAGGCTCTCTAATTCCTCATCGGAGTAATAGTGCACCGTGATGGTACCGCCCTTTTTGCTGTGCTTTAGTGTAACTTTGGTGCCCAGCGAAGAGCGCAGCTGTTCTTCTAATTCCGTAATTTCGGGAGCAGGTGCGGGCTTGGGTGGCTTCTCGACTTTCTCACCCAATAATTTTTTAACCAGCTCCTCAGTTTGGCGTGTATTGAGTTCTTTTTTGAGTATGGTTTGCAGTGCAGCTGCCTGCGCTTGTGCCGTTGGCAAAGAAACCAGGGGTCGGGCTTTCCCTTCGGAGATATCCCCCTGAGCTAGGGCTTGTTTGACAGTGGGGGAGAGTTTGAGCAGCCTCAATGTATTTGTGATAGCGACGCGACTTTTCCCTACTCGCTCAGCAATCTCCCCATGAGCTAATTTGAATTCATCGACCAGTTGGCGGTATGCTTCTGCGGTTTCTAACGGACTGAGATCTGCCCGTTGCACATTCTCAATTAACGCAATTTCCAGGCGTTCTTGATCGCTGGCCTCACGCACAACAACAGGAACAGCCTCCAAGCCGGCTTCTTGAGCAGCAAGCAAGCGCCGTTCTCCGGCAATTAGCGTATAGGAGCCGGGAGTTTCAGCCTGCGTGACGATTAGGGGTTGGATGACACCATGTTCTTTTATGGATGATGCCAGCTCAGAGATTCCTTCAGGATCAAACCGGGCGCGCGGCTGACGGGGGTTTGGGCTGATCTGCGCTATGGGAATCTCTGCTGTTCCCGATGCGCCAGGAGTGACCAAAGGACTTGATGGTGCGGGTGTCGCGGTCTCATCCAGGGGGATGAGTGCGTCTAAACCTTTTCCGAGACCAGGGCGTTTTCGCTGCATGGGGACACCTATTTTAGTACGCAAAGATGCCGAGTCTTATGCGTAGGATTCAGAAACTATGCATTGATCTATGTTTCGACGAAAGCTGGAACTTTGGGCTCGTCAGCAATCAGCATTTCACGTGCTAATTCGCGATACGCATCAGCGCCTGTCGATTTTGGATCGTAGATTGAAATGGGAATACCGTACGATGGCGCCTCCGCAAGCCTGACGCTGCGCGGCACGATCGAACTAAATACCTGATTAGGGAAGTAGCGTCTCACCTCGTCGACAACATCGCTGGATAAGTTGGTGCGTGAATCGAACATGGTAAGCAGCAGCCCACGAATTGAGAGGTCTGGACTGACTGCGCTGCGGATACGATTCAGTGTCTGCATTAGTTGCCCCAGACCCTCTAATGCTAGATATTCGCATTGCACTGGAATGATCACGCCATCTTTGGCTGCGACGAGTCCATTCAGTGTCAAAATTCCCAGGGCAGGGGGGCAATCGATCAGAACATAATCATATTTATCGATAAGCGGCTCGATAGCAGTCTTAAGGCGTTGTTCGCGCCCTTCCTCGTTGACCAATTCGACACTTGCTCCTGCCAGGGCTGGAGTAGAAGGGAGCAAATCCATTTTTAGCCGGGGATTGTGAAGGACAAAGTCGTTCGCAGCTTCAAGACCTAAAAGGGCTTCATAGGTACCACCTTGAATGGTCTCTTTGTCCACTCCGATCGAAGCAGTGGCATTGGCCTGAGGGTCGATATCAACCAACAAGACATTTTTATAGCTCTCTGCTAAGTATGCCCCCAGGTTGATTGCGGTTGTAGTTTTTCCAACGCCACCTTTTTGGTTGGCGATTGCGTATACGATTCCCATTTTATTACACCTTTTCTTGTGCAGAATAAATAGAATATATTTCGTCCGGTCTAGGGATGCTATCAAGGCCAAAGCGTGTGACGGACATGGCGGCAATGGAGTTAGCGAATACTGCCGATCTCCAGGGATCGCCAGTGCGCTGGAGTTGGATGAAGAATGCTGCAGCAAAAATATCTCCCGCACCCGTTGAATCAACTTCTGTTGTTTGGTCCGCGGGGAAGCTGCGCATTTCTTCTTGCCAGTATACTCTAGCACCTTCTGCGCCTTCGGTTACGACGAATGCCTGTCCTGCATCAGCCATCTCCTCGATGCGACCTTCGTCGTGTTTTATGTCTTCTATACTGAGGACTGTGGCATTGATTTTGCTGAGGACAAAAGGCGCTTCGGGCCATTCGGACATATAAACGCGTCCGCTTGCGTCCCATTCTCTCAGCCATCCTTGCGCAGTGGCACCGATGAACGCTTCAGGGAAATGCCTTACCAAAGAGGGTTCGACTTCTTGAGCTATAGGTGCCAAATGCACGATTTGTGCTGTTCTCCAGGGTTCAGGGATGTGATAGAAGTCGAGTGCAGGTGCTACATGATGGAGCCATTGTTGGCGTCCACTATCAGATAGGATGTTTTCGAAGGTTGTGCTTTGTTCAGCGGACTCCCCAGCCAATGGAATTGACTGCAATTCGTGCAGGGGGAGATCCTCGCTCCATGCTGTCACGATACCCGTTCGTAGACCCAAGGCGCGCGCCGTGAGAGCCGAATACGCTGCTGTGCCGCCCAGGCGGATTCCCTCAGGTGTGCGGTCACCGGAAAGATGCCCAATAATCAGATAATCGATGGGCGCATAGGATGCAGGAGTTTGCATGGATGAATTATACCTGAAACATCAAATTTAAAAATACACGGTTCCTGGCTTTGCGTGTTTTGGCTGAAGATCTACACAGCGCAGGCTCAGGAACCGCGTGTTGGTTATTGGTGGTCAGGAATAGAAAGATCAATCTTTTGGAAAAATCACCACTTTGCGCTGCCGTCCTGCTCCGGAGCTCTCTGTGTAAACCTCTTTGTCATCTTGAAGTTCAAGATGGGCAATGCGGCGCTCATTGGCAGGCATTGGCTCGAGGGATTGGCTGCGATTGGTCTGAACGACCTGGTCGGCGATGCGGCGCGTGAGCCTGCGAATTTGCTGCTCACGGCGCGAGCGGTAACCTTCTACATCGATGATCAATGGCACGGAGCGTTCGAGCTCCTTGCCCAGCATCAGACGGGCAATATACTGAAGGGCTTCCAGCGTTTCGCCGCGATGCCCGATCAAGATGCTGAGATCATCGCCGTAGATATCCACATGTACAGGAACGCGCTTCATGGGGCCGTATGGATCTCCCAGGTAGGCGTCGACTTTGGCATCGTCGATGTGCATTTTGAACAGCAAATCACTGACTACGCTCTGAGCGACATCGACGACGTTGGCATCGCTTTGGGGTTTAGGTGTTTCATCGAGTGCAGCTTGCCAGGATTCGGGCTCGGAGACGGTATCTTCATCAGGAGCAGAATCAGGCTCACCGACAGCAACTTTAGCCCCTTTGACGATCAACATTACCCGGGCTTGACGCGAGCCTAATCCAAATAAACCGCCGCTTCCTTCGTCCATTATTTCAACATCAACATCTTGGCGAGTTAATCCTAAATCGGCGAGTCCTTTTTCTACGGCTTCGTCGATCGTGGGGGCAATGATTTCTAGCGTGGCGCGGTTATCAGACATGTTCGACTCTCCGTTTATTTGCTCGCTCTTTTTGGAAGTAGATTACTCCAATCTAATCGGCCCATCAGAGCATATTGCAGGATTGTGGATGTATTGCTTATGACGAAATAGAGCGCCAGGCCTGATGAGAAACTATAAGCCAGCCAACCCATAAATATCGGCATGTACATACCCATCGCTTTTGTCATCTGAGCGCTTTGGTCACTGGCTCCTCCGGTACTTGGGGGAGTCATCAACTTGGTTTGCAGGTAACTGGTTACAACAACGATGATGGCTAATATAGGAATGCCAAACCCTGCAATTGCAAGGCCGAAATCTTTTTCGGGCAAACTAAGATCCATCCATAAGAAATGGTTGTTGAGCGGGATCAAATCCGCGCCGTTGTTGATATGTTTGGAGAGGTTCAGTAGTTGCAATGGGCTGACAGCCAGCGCTCGAATGATGGCTTGATAGAGGCCAATGATGATGGGGAATTGAATTAGCGTCGGCAGACAAGAACCAAAAGGGTCCACCCCTAATTCCTTGTAAAGCTTCATCTGCTCTTGGGCTAATTTTTCCTTATCGTTTTTATATTTTTTCTGGATATCTTGCCATTTCTTGTTCTCTTGTAAATCCTGCATGGCCTTGCTCTGTTTGACTTGCTGCGCGTTGAGCGGGTAGGTTACCAGACGCACCAGGATAGTGAACAAGATGATGGCTAGTCCGAAGTTCTGCCCTACAAATGAATAGATGTAGAGCAAGATGTTGATCATTAGGCTAATGAAAGAATCCCACATAGTTTATCTTCCGTTATTTCACTTTTTTATATGATTGCTATTCACTGGTGTCGCTGAAGGTCCACTTTTGGACACCATTGGAGTCAAAGGCTGCAAGCAGAGCTTCTGGCTGTGTTGTGGAGACCAAGATTACGTCACCAGCAGCCACTGGCCCAGCATAGGTGTTGCCTTCGAATTCTTTTTGCCAGCGATTGACGCCATCCGGGCTGACAGATACGATCAAGCCGCTTTCTGATGTAAAGTAAATCGCTTCTTCTGTTACCAGCGGAGTGTCGACGACGGCACTTCCGGGTTGGATCTGCCATTTTTGGAGTCCGCTTTGAGCATCTACAGCATAGAAAGCACCGCTGAGATCGCCAAAGTATAGGGTATCCTCACCGAGAGCCGGTCCGCCCCAGACCCAATCTTGGGCATCAAAACGCCACAAGTCGGTGCCATTGTCAGCGTCCATCGCAATCATTTCGTTGCCAAATGTGCCGATATAAAGCACGCGCTTGTCGCTCAGTGCAGGGGTTCCCACAATAGCCCCACCAAGATCGTCGGTGGCCCAATTTAGTACACCGGTTTGGGCGTTGATGGCGTATACATTGTGGTCCATTGATGCAACGTAAATGCATTCACACTCTGTATCGACGCCCGGGCTGGCCCAGATTTCAGCATCTGTGCTAAAGGCATCGCGCAGGGGTTGCCCATTGAAGCCTAGAGCATAAACCTTAAAATCTGTAGAAGGGATGAAGATGCCATGTTGGGTAACCTGGGGGCCGCCCACAAAGCGTCCACCGGCATCTTCAAAGGTCCAGTTGACAAATCCCGTCTGGGGATTGAGGCTATATACAATATTGTCGTACCCGCCAATGATCAACTGCCCGTCTTCCGTCAGCGCAGGGGGCGCATAGAAGGTTATGTTTGGATCAGGTTCAGACGGATAGCGCCAGATCTCGGTGCCATTCGCCAGATTGATAGCATAAACATGGGTGTTATAAGCTAGATATGCGGTTTCTTCATCTGCCGTGATTCCTGCCCAGCCAGAAGCTACTACGCGGTTGCCGCCAGCGCAGGCACTCAAGGCGATTGAGATCAGCAGAATAATTATGATTAGGGGAATGCGGTTGGTTTTCATAGGGATGTTGTCCGTTGCTCCTATCAGTGAGCGTCAAGCAGGGATGAGTATTTCTCCGGTGATTCATTTCCTGATCGCTGCTCAGCGGCCACTGGTAGTATTAATGTATTGAGCTAGAATTTAGGGGACGGGGTCATAACCTCCTGGGTTGAATGGATTGCAGCGCAGAACGCGCCAGGTTGCCATCAGGCTTCCTTTTAGCGCACCATATTTATAGATTGCTCTGTACCCGTAGTGTGAACAAGATGGGTAGAAGCGGCAAGTATTCGGTGGCAAGGCGCGCGATATCGTCTGTTGGTAAAGTCGTATCAATGCCAACAGGGGAATTCGAGGGATATTGAAAATGTTTATGGGAAGATCGCGCAAGCGCGGCTGCTCATGATGTGCGTGATCCGCATCCTCAATATGTTCAGTATTCTCTAGATGATAGTCGGTAGACATCTTTATTCTTGGAAGAGTTGGGCCTTGGTTAGCAGTTCAGTAGTGGCAGCCTTGATTTTGTGAAATTCTGATTTGGCGCAGCCACTTCGGGCCAGGATTACGATATCCCAACCTGCAGGGATAATCGAAATGAGCGGGCGAATGATTTCGCGAAGTTGGCGTTTGGCACGGTTGCGATGGACAGCGTTGCCCACAGACCTTCCAGCGGATACCCCAAATCTGGATTTTTCCAAATCATTGGGGAGCACAATCAACACAACAAGCGGGTGGGCAAATGATTTCCCATATCGCCGCACCCGCTTAAAGTCAGTTGCACTGGTCAGACGGAACGTTCGCTTCACCCCTAAACCTGTAAAGGGGAACTCTGCCAGCCCAAATTTGAGTTAGCTCTTCCAATTTGTTTTCTTAACGTGATTATTCATCTTCACGCCGAGGCGATGACGGCCTTTTCGTCTGCGTCGTTTTAGTACCTCGCGACCACCGCGCGTTGACATGCGAGAGCGAAAACCATGCACGCGAATGCGGCGGCGTTTCTTGGGTTGATAAGTTCGTTTTGGCATAATATTTTGTACCTGTTCTTTCTGTTTTGTCTTCTAAGCCGACGGACGATTATACCGTAGGAGGGGTATCTGGTCAAACTTTCTTTCGCTAAAAATGTATCCTTTCAAGATTGAAAATGTCTATTGCTATTGCTTGTGTAGACAATTCATTGTATAAATATCCAAGTAAGGGTGTGTTAGAAAAGTTGCGTTATCATGGTTTGTTGTCACCCTTTCTGCGCCCAGAACTCTCGAGGGGCATTATTGAATTCGTTGGGTTTGGTTCATTGGAGAGATAGATGGAAAATTCAAAAATCCGGTTTGGCGGCATGAAGGGCTTTTCCGTTGTTTGGGTGGGTCAAATAATCTCCCTAATTGGTACTGCGATGAGCAATTTTGCGCTGACGCTGTGGGCTTATGAGGTTACTGGGAAAGCAACCCCCTTAGCCTTAGTTGGATTCTTCTTTGTGACTCCGATGGTGATCCTAGGCCCGTTTGTGGGAGCACTGGTCGATCGCGGCAATCGCAAATTTTTGATGATGCTCAGCGACCTGGCGGCTGCGGTGACCATGTTGTTCGTGTTGATCTTGTTCCTTACGGACAACTTGCAAATCTGGCACTTATACATCTCTGCAACAATCACGGGTATTTTTCAAGGTTTCCAATGGCCGGCATATTCAGCGGCAATATCGCTTATGTTGCCCAAAGAGCAATACGCCAGAGCCAATGGCATGTTGGAATTAGCCGGAAACGCATCCTTTGTTGTAGCACCTTTATTGGCTGGGGCCTTGATAGCCCCCTTGGGTGTCGGTGGCATAATAACCATCGATTTAGTTTCAGCAATATTTGCAATTACGACTTTATTTCTAGTACATATTCCTCAACCAGAAAAAAGCGCGGCCGGAAAAGAGGGGGAAGGAAATTTCTTCCAAGAAGCCGCCTATGGGTTTCGATATATTTTTGCCCGTCCAAGCCTGTTGGCCTTACAAATCATTTTCTTGGTAGGGAACTTTTTCAACGCATTAGCCTTTGCTGTATTTGCACCGATGATCTTGGGTCGAACGGGGAATAACGAATTGATTTTTGGCAGTGTTCAGTCAATTGGCGCCGTTGGTGGCGTAGTTGGCGGGTTGGCTATGACTGCCTGGGGTGGCTTCAAGCGCCGAATCCATGGCGTTTTGCTTGGATGGGTCTTTGCCGGTTTCTTTGGTCAGATGGTGACGGGTTTGGGGAATTCATTAATGGTATGGGGAATTGGGATTTTTATCTTGTCTTTTTTCGCACCTATATTGAATGCATCCAACCAATCCATCTGGCAGGCTAAAGTGCCGCCAGATATTCAGGGTCGTGTATTCTCAACACGGCGGCTAATCGCTTGGTTTGCATCCCCGCTCAGCCGCCTGATTGCCGGGCCACTTGCAGACAACGTCATGGAACCAGCTATGGCCGATGGAGGAGCACTAACGCCGATTTTTGGTTGGCTAGTGGGGACAGGTACTGGTGCAGGCATTGCTTTGATGTTTGTTTTGACAGGTATATTGTTAGGCATTACTGGGGCGATTGGTTACCTTTTCCCGATTGTTCGACGGGTGGAAGCATTACTCCCTGACCATGAAGCTTAGCAGAATCGCGTAAAATTCTTCCACTTTTCACAATCTAAACCCGAACTTATCGAGGGATTAATTTCCATTGATAACAATTAAATTCTTAAAATATTATTAAAAAGTCAATTAACCTAACAATTTTGTAAGGTCTTGTTGTATAATATTAGCAACATTTACCCAACCCAAATTTGCGATTGAAATACATTAGGAGAATTGAAATGTCTGATCCCACTACTTCCCAAGTTGATGTTCAAGGCGATGGCGGCTACATTTGGAGCAGTCGAATAGATCCTGGTTTCATTGGTGGCAAATAGACAAAAGAAAGAGTTTTGCACGCAATATAAATAATAGGTAGCACTAATAAATCGTGGTTTAGAGAATTTGGCTCGAAATGTCAATTTTTGAGAACTAAAGCGACGAATAATCTGCCCCTTTATGTGACGAAATTAAGAGAATCTTCGCTCTTTTCAGTCGATCAGGATGACATATTAGAAGCTCCGCGATCAAAATATGGGGCTACCAACTTATGAAGTAACATAAAAACAACGCTCTCAACATTTCGAGCAGCGTCGACGGATAATTTATCAGCATCGGTCTCTGTTTTGCTGGACTGATGCTATTTTTTTTGAGATTTTTGAAGTTATCGATTGTCTCTCGAATTAGGAGAAATCTGCAAAAGATTGTTAAGGAAGAGTAATTGAAATTGATGAAGTAATAGTCTGAACAAGTAATGAAAGTATAATACTGATAATTTGCTGAACTTGTAAATGTATTGGGTTATCAATAAAAGGATTTTC
>CAZLNX010000129.1:0-15832 GCA_964560795.1 uncultured Anaerolineales bacterium
TTGACAAAATGTGGCGCTATGCTTACATCTCACCCCCAAACTGAAATACGCCCAATGAAATTTGCCTGTTGAATCTGAGGCCCGGATTGTATACAATGAACGCATACGAATCTCGATTGAACAGAATTATTAGGAGCAACTATGCACTACCGACGTTTGGGACGATCCGGGTTGAAAGTCAGTGAAATCTCATTTGGTGCCTGGGTGACCTTTGGCAGTCAGCTTGATGAAGGCATGGCTAGTAAGCTTATCCACGAGGCTTATGACAAGGGGGTTAATTATTTCGATAATGCCGATGCCTACGGCAATGGTGAAGCAGAGATTATTATGGGTAAAGCCATCAAGGATTTACCCCGTGAAGCATTGGTGATCTCTAGTAAAGTATTTTGGCCCACAATGCCTGGTCCCAATGGGCGCGGGCTTTCCCGTAAACATGTCATGGAGTCGATCCATGCCTCGCTGCAACGTTTGGATACGGATTATATTGATCTGTATTTTTGCCATCGCTACGATCCAGATACGCCAATCGAAGAGGTTGTCTTCACGATGAACCACCTTATTCAGCAGGGTAAGATCCTTTACTGGGGGACTTCAGAGTGGACGGCTGCACAAATTTCCCAAGCTTATGGGGTTGCACGCCAATATAACCTGATCCCGCCTACAATGGAGCAACCGCAATATAGTATGCTACACCGGGAACGTTTTGAAACAGATATCGCGCCCTTGGCCAAGGAACTCGGGTTTGGCCTGACAACGTTCAGCCCCCTATATTTTGGTATTTTGACTGGAAAATATAATGACGGCATCCCCGAGGGCAGCCGCGCATCCCTTGATAGTATGGCCTGGGTTCAAAATTATCTCACCCCGGAGCGGCTGGACATTGTCCAGGATTTGGGGTTGATCGCTGCAGATTTGGGCATTTCACAGGCCCAATTGGCGATAGCCTGGTTGCTGCGCCGAAAAGTAGTCAGCAGCGTGATCACCGGGGCTACCCGGCTCAGTCAGCTAGAAGACAATTTAGGTGCAGCAGATGCAATCGAGTTGTTGAATGACGACCTGCTTGATGAAATAGAAACTGTTTTGGGGAATGAGCCAGAAAGCTGAGTATTAACGCATGCGAAAATAAAAGACCTCCGCAGTTGGTTCATGCGGAGGTCTTCTGTTATCAATACTTGTTATTATAAATCCCCGCCAGGGATTTCTTCCTCAATGATTTCTCCCTCGATTGACTCCAGGGGCTTTTCTCTCAGCATCAGGAAACCTACGACTATGGGGATGGCGATGAATATGATGCTGATACACAGTGTGACAATCCCAGTTGTTATGGCGGCTGAGGGGTCATTGCTGCCGAAAACATCGATTTCTGATCCTGGTACAACACCAGCAAAAGCGAAAATAGCGCCGGAGCATAAACCCACCAGGCCTGGGCAGCCGCACAGGATAACAGCTGCGACTGTAGCGATAATTCCTTGCGTTTTCTTGTCCATCTCATTCTCCTTAATACTAGCAATAGGTGTTTCTTAGAGTGTAGATGAAAATAGTCTCAATATCAATAGGCAAAAAGACCCTAAAGGTTTTTGCGTAGCACTCCGAGCGCGTCGAAGACGGGCCTACGGCCAGCGAAGGAGCCAATCCTTTAGGGTCTAATGTTATTACCCTCGTAACTGCGCGCCGAGTTCGCGCTCTAAACGCTTGACGATCTTGTTGCGCAATTTATTAGCATCTTTGTCCGTCATGGTGCGTTCAGGGTGTTGATAGGTCAGGCTATATGCCAGTGACTTTTTACCAGTGCCAATCTGTTCGCCGCGGTAAATATCGAACAAGCGCACATTAGTTACAGAGCGCCCTCCCGTTTGGCGGATAAGGGCTTCCACATCTTTTGCGGGGATACTTTCATCCAAGATCAAGGCGATATCTTCCAGCATCGGGGGCTGGCTGGGGATCGAGGAAACATCAAAGAGCGCTGGCACAGCATTGATAATGGCTGCGATATCAAAGTCAGCGGCCAAGAGGGGTGCATCCAGGAGATCGTACTTCTCTTTTGCCTGGGGGTGCAGTTCACCCATCACGCCGATTTGTGTCTTCCCCAACATTACACGAGCGCATTTCCCTGGATGGAAGCTAGGGTGTTGAACTGCCTCATAAGCGACATCTTCCAAATGCAAGCCTCGTAAGGTCGAGTCGACGATGCCTTTCAGGTCGAAGAAATCCATGGGGGTTGTGTCGGAACCTGCCCAATCAGTCTGGGCGCGCGGGCCGGTGAGTGCGATGACTAAATGCTTGATTTCATTTGGTAAATCGCTATCTTCGGAAGCCATGAATACGGGGTTGATCTCAAAGATGGCGATACGCTCGCGTATGCGGGCGTTGCGTTCAACGATCTCCAGAACCGAGGAAAGCAAGCTGTGGCGTAGCACCGAGCGTTCCGGAGTGATGGGATTGGCTAGTGCGAAGTAGGGTGCATCATCTGGTGGGGCGCCCGGTGATAATCTTCGGGTTTCGCGCTCAGGGGAAGTCAGGCGGTGCGTGATAACCTCTTGAAGGCCAAGTCCAGCTAAAAGATTCCGCAGACCATCTTCAATTTCCAGTTCGAAATTCCCCTTTTGGGGCGGCAGATCATCGGCCATGCGCGTTTCTGGAATGCGGTCATATCCATATACGCGGGCAATCTCTTCCATTAGATCGGCCTTGCCAATCACGCCGGTGCCGATATCGAGACGGTGGTCCGGCGTTTTTGCACTGATCAGTGGTACCTGGTCAGTGGTCAGTTCGCATTCGAATTCGAGAGATTCAAGAATTTCAATAATCTTCTCGGCACTGAGTTCGATACCCAACCAGCGGTGTACATCCTCGGGGGAAATTTCTACAACGGGATCATCGGGGGGCAGCGGATACTCATCGATCAGGCCTTGGGCAATGGTGCCGCCAGCCCATTCGTGCATCAGCTTAAGACCGCGCAGCACTCCCTTGGGTGCCATCTCAGGATGTACTCCGCGTGAGAAGCGGTACGCAGCTTCAGATGGTAAGTTTTGGGAAATGACTGTGCGGCGGGTGTTGATAATATTCCAAGCCGCGCCCTCCAACAAAACGTTGGTAGTGTTCTCGTTAATCTCGGATTTTTGACCGCCCATCACACCGGCCAAAGCCAGCGAGCCAGATTGGTCGCAGACCATCACAGTGAAATTATCCAGCTTGCGCTCGATATCATCGAGCGTGACCAATTTTTCGCCTTGCTCAGCTGGGCGAGTGATGATCGTTGGCGCTTCGACTTCGCTGCCGCTCCGCTCAGCATGATCTTTGGCACGTTTTAGCAGCACATCGTAGTCGAAGGCGTGCAGCGGTTCACCCAGTTCAAGCATGGCATAGTTAGTGGCATCAACCAGGGCGTCAATGGGGCGCATGCCTGACAGCTGCAGCCGTAGCTGAACTTTGTAGGGGCTGGGCTGAATTTTTACGTTCTCGATCATCCCGAAGACAAAGCGAGGATTGAGAGCGGGATCGGTGATTTCGATTTTTACGCGGCCTTCCAGGGGTGGCCCATCCATGGGGATTTCAAGATCAGGATAGCGCAACTCCGCACCCGTATTGGCAGCAATTTCACGTGCGACGCCTATGATATTGGCATCGCGGGCGATATTAGGGGTGATGGCGATATCAAAAACCACATCGCCGAGGTAATCAACAAGTGGTGTCCCTACCGGGGCATCTTCATCGAGGATTATGATGCCCTCGTGCTCGTCGGAAATACCCAGCTCGCGCTCAGAACAAGCCATGGAGTAGGATTCCACGCCGCGGATTTTCTTCCGTTTGAGCTTGGTAGGCTTATTCCCTGGCTCGTAGGCATTGATGATCGTGGCACTTTCTCGGGCATACGCTACTTTTAGCGGCGTATCGAGCGGGCCAGTCCCTTTGAATTCATACAAGTTGGGCGCGCCGGTAAGCACAGTATGAACCTGTTCGCCGTCATCGAGCTGGCAAAGCACTAATTTGTCAGCGTCGGGGTGTGGCATTACCTCGAGTATGGCACCCACCACAATCTTATCCGGCTCCCAGGCGAAACCCGTGATTTTGGCCTCACGGCGCAAATCGCCCTCGGGGAGCGGATATCCAACATATTGAATTTCTTCCACTTCCAATCCAGCCAGCGTCAAGCGCCGAACCAGGTCTGCAATGGAGAGATCGATATCCACATATTCTTTAATCCAAGATAATGGTACTTTCATGTTTAGTCCGATTTGTCTGATAGTCTCGTAGTCTAATAATCCAATATACAGTGAACCGTTTACTGTTCACTGTCGCTGTCATTATCAATATCCATCTTGGCGATGGCCTTTTGAAGTTCTGCGTTGATCGTATGCAGCACTTTAGAAATTTCCTCAAGTGCTTTGCTTTCAACCTCACTACTGCGTACGCGATCCTTGAATTCTTGAGTCTCTGTTTTGAGACGCTGGCCCGCCTCACTGGTATTGAATTCGTCGACTGCGTCATTGGCTGCCTGACTTAATCCATCTAGGCCATTTTTGATGTCCTGTCGAAATTTTTGAGCATCTTCACTTTGCCAGGCGGTCTTCATAATATTCTTCAGGTTATCGCCCAATTCGCGGAATTGAGAAGTCAGATCGGGTTCAGGATTTGTATCTTGAGTCATGTCTTGCTCCTTTAGAACTGCTCTAAGAAACGCATGTCATTAGCCCAGAAATAACGGATGTCTTCGATGCGGTGGCGCAGCATCGTGATACGTTCTGGTCCCATGCCAAAGGCGAAGCCGGTGTAGCGCTCGGGGTCATACCCGCCATTTTCTAAGACAACCGGATGTACCATACCGCAGCCGAGAATCTCTAGCCAGCCTGACCCTTTACAGACTGAGCATCCATCGCCGCCGCACAGAAAACACTCCACATCCATTTCGGCGCTAGGTTCTGTAAATGGGAAGTGGGAAGCGCGAAAACGCGTGCGCACATTTTGACCAAACATGCGGCGAGCAAAATCTGATAGCGTCCCTTTGAGATCACTGAATGTGATTTTGTCTCCCACTGCTAGTCCTTCTACCTGCGTGAACTGAGTTTCAGAGCGAGCGCTGACTTGCTCATAGCGGTAGCACATTCCTGGCAGAATGATACGCACAGGTGGCGGGTTTTCAGGGTTCTCCATAGAATATTCGAGCATTGCCCGAATTTGGCCGGGGGAAGTATGCGTGCGAAGCAAGATAGGGTTATCGCCGCGCTCATCATCAGATTGCACGTAGAAAGAATCTTGCATCTCCCGAGCAGGGTGGTTGGGGGGGAAGTTGAGCAGCTGGAAGTTATACTCGTCAGTCTCGACTTCACGCGAGCGATATACCTGGAAGCCCATATCGGCGAAGACGCGATAGATCTCACGCAGGGTTTGGGTGACCGGATGCAGACGCCCGCGCGGCAGGGCGCGCCCAGGCAGTGTCACATCCAGGCGTTCTTCGCTAAGGGAGTGCTGCAGCGCGACATCGCGCAGGGCAGCCGTTTTTTTAGAAAATGCTGCCTCAAGGGCTTGTTTCACCTCGTTGGCCGCGCGTCCCATGGCTCCTCGCTGCTCTTTGGGCACTGTGCCCATATTCTTGAACACATCCATGATGGCAGAACTGCGCCCAATGTGGGTGACTTTCCACTGGTTTAATGCTTCCTCGTCCTCAACATCGAGAAGACTGGTCATCCCAGCTTGTTTGATCTCTTCTAATTTTTCGAGCATGAACACCTCCGAACAAATGACTAATTGTGAATAGTGTACGGTGAATTGCCAATGACAAATATCCGTTCTCAATTAATCATTTACAATTCATAATTTACCATTAAAGCAAAACGCCCATCCCTCATAAGGGACGGGGTTCTTTCCCGCGGTACCACCCTTTTTGGCCGCGCTGGCGGCCCACTCTGTGGCTGACGGCCTACTATGTCGCTGACATAAGGCGATCGGCTCCCCATGTAACGTTGGGGTCACGTCCCAGACTACTAGGCAAAACAGAATAACATTCCGTTTTGCACATTCCCCTGGGCGGCTCGGGAGGGAACTTCGGTCAGTTTTCACCTGGCGGGGGTTTCAGCCTATGCCCGTCGCCTCTCTAGAGGTTTTCGATGTCGTACTTTTCTCCGTCGTAGCCTTTTGGGTTGGTCTTTGGTTGTAGGCACTAATTATCTGCGAAATAGACACATTGTCAAGTATGCCGACAAAAAATAGTCCGGCACTTAGGAACACCGGACTATCATTTGCAATTCATTGAGAATTTTTATGGCGAGACAAAAATCTCCCAACGAGCAACAAATTGGGGATCGCCCCGAGGTCGGGCATCGTTGCAAGATCCACCTGAAGATGTGAACCATCCATGTGTCCCCTCACCGTAGTTCTCTTCTGCTGGATGTTCAACTAATATTTCTCCGAGGTAATCTGTATTGTCGCCGGCGTCGACTTCCCAACCCTTTACGCGAACGTACACATCTTCGCCACTCGGCACCACTATTTCAATATCATAATTTTCATGTGGGCGGAAAGAATCGCTTGATCCGGAACATGAATACGTATCGAGCACGTATATGACTTCTCCGCTGCTAGGGAAACGTTTCATCACCCATTCAGCCTCATTTACCGCGTGTCCGTGCCCAACGTACATTTCGAAATAATATTCAGCTCGACAGTGAAGCTCGTGTTCACCTGCTCTTTGATACATGTATTCATTTCCAGGGCGAAGTTCAATGGGATCAAAGCGAATCTTAACTAATCCCTCAGCAGTGTAAGTGTTATTGCCCTCATCGCTTTCAGTGATTTCTTCATCTGGATCCACCGTAATTGTGAATCCAGATGCCAACTGCTCCATAGCATGGTCACTGAGACCAACAATGTCCCGGGTGGTCGTATCACCGGGTCTCAACGTAACATTAGGCCACATGCCGTCAAGATAAGCCCGGCTTCCATCGGCCAATGTCGTTTCCAGGCGCAGGGTGCGATTATCCATCGTTTTCTCGCCTATGTTTTGAACAGTGACCCGCAACCTGCCGGCTCCCGTGGCATCGTGTTCGACAGAAGTTATCACTAGATCTGGAAAATCCGGGCAGAAACGCTCGCCGGGTTCTCGTCTCCAGGTTTCATAGTAGTCTGGGAAATTATTTTGAGGGAAAATGCTGATACAAAAATCCAGAGCTGGAGTTGGCGGGCGGCGTTCGAGCAGTAATGTAATCATTGCACCAGGTTCCAATCCAAATTCAGCGAACCACCAATCGATTAGCGGACTTCCTCCTGGCGAACTCAATGTGTAACTAAGAATTTGATATGGCCACGAGGTTGAACCGGTGTTGAGCAGAACTGCATATTCCTGGCCCTCTTCCTCGTTGTAGAGCAAATCCACTACTTCAATCCAGGGCAGCGGTGGATATGCTGACGATGAAGACCCAATAGGGCTGCCCGGCGAGGGACCAATGGTGTAGTTGATCTCACAGCGACCGTTTTCTGAGCGCAGGGTGTACTCGCGGACGTAATCGAAATCAGTAAAGTGAAAGGTTTCAGCCTCGCAAACCAGATCATCGCAATCGGGGTCAGTTGACCAAGTGCAGCGACCGCTGTCTTCATCCATCATGTGGAATCCCACAGTCAGCACCTGCCCCTCGGGCATCTCAGCGTTGTGCATGGGGTAGCCATACCAGCTTCGGGTTTCATCAACTGCAAATTCGGAGAGATCGTAGGTGGTGTTGTGAGATATGCCCGTCGCTGTGCCCACTCTAGCCCCACCGCCCAAGCTGCCGGTGTCGTATGTGGCACGTTGTCTGTTGGTGAAAAAGTAACCATGAACTGGTCCGAGATCACCGGTTCGATGATCAGCATCGCCATCGCCGCCAAGATCGAATGTAGTCAGGCTGTTGAAAGTGACCCTCACTTCCCGCTGACAATCTTCCGCGGGGATTTCGGCGATTGCCGGCGGATCTGAGTGATAGGATTCCGGCGCATCGGGGGTGTAGCCGCGGAAGGCTGTCACGGTGAAACGATAGGTTTCACCACAAGGTGGCGTAAACCACTCTGGGGGCAGCTCGCTCATGCGCGTGTTTTCTCGCCGCTCCACCCATTGGAGATTATCATTCAAGTAAATCCGGAATCCATCAATTGGATCTTCCCCGGAGTTGGGGAAATATTCCCAGCGCAAGGCATAGCGGAAATCATCGAGATGCACATTGAATGGCACAGCCATATCGGGATCAGGATCTTTGGGTGTCAATTCTTCCTGGCTAACGCGGTACTGGATATTGTAAGATCCCTCGCCGCCAATGCTGGAAGCTGAGCGCGTGACGCCATCCCAATGCAGGCGAGGAATGCGCATTGCCAGGCGGCTTAAATCCACAGAATCAGTACCTCCGGCGATGATGCCTACGCATTCCGAATCAAAGAGTAGCGGCTGATCCCCAGGCCATTCGATGAAGTTCGAAGCGCCTTCGAGCTCAACCTCGTCCCAAGCGCCATCCCCCAAAGATGCATAACAGTTGACACCTTCGTAGGTGCTGCTGGTTGAGAAGCTGAGCACTTCAATAAGCAATCCGATGGGAATATCTTCATCGGGAATCAAAAATTCGCTTAACTCCAAACCTAAGTAAAAATCTAGCACATCCGCGAACCCTCCTGGGGCATCCGGATGTGGTTCAGGTGGTTCCTCATCGGCAGGAGGGGGCTCGATGGCAGGTTCATCTCCAGCAGGGGGAGACTCGACATCAGGTTCGTCACCACCTACATCTGATTCATCAGACCCGCCCCCAGCAGGCACATCTATTGAGTCACCTGGGGCAGGGCCCTCAGGCGGAAGATCGGGGTTGAGATCTGAAAGTTCTTCTTCACTTGTGCCATGTTCCTCAGCGATGGATTCCAGAGTTTCGCCTTCTTCTACAATATGGGTATCTAGAATCAGGTCAGCTTCAACAACTTCCACGTTGATTGTTGATTGCCCATCGACATTGTCTGATGAGATCGCACGTACCACCAAAATATGTTTGCCTACTGATGTGGGTTGCCAGCTTGAATGAAATACCAGAGGTGTTGTTGGTCCGATAGGGGATTCATATGCTTTGACAAATGCTCCATCAGCCCACAATTCGATCCGAGAAATCCCTTTGTCATTGCGCGCGGTGGCATGGATGATGATCCCCTCATCTAGTGAAAGCTGTTCGTTATTTATGGGGTCGTGAATGAGCACCAACGGTCGCGAAAAGGTGGCTCTCACGCGTTGAGGAAAGTAAAGCAGGAGTGCGATTGCGACGCAAATCCCTGTGAGAATCAAGACACCGTAAGCGATAACGAATTTTCGGTTTGTCATCTTCATTTTGCTTGCCTCCTCGATCACGTCAGTGGGATTACGAAAGTAAACCAGCCAGACCAGTTGCCGGTGTTGCCCGCACCGTCAATGGCGCGCACACGCCAGCGATATTCCCATCCGCATTCGACAGAGATTTCTTTCTCGGTGCCGCCGATACCTGTGAAGGGGCTGCCAGATACATTGCTCCAGTTGCTATCGCCAGGATGGTGTTGTACTTCGACTTGATATTGGGCGATACCACTAGTGTCAGAAACGGCTTCCCAACGCATCATCACGCTACTCACACAACCCAAATTGCTGCCGTTAATTGGTTTTAGCTGTTTGGGTGCGGGCGGTGCTGTATTATCAACAGGCACTGGAGTAAATGTGGCAGTAGGTGTGAAGGTTGCAGTAGGAGTGAAGGTGGCCGTGGCGCAGGTGCCCGTTACGCGAATATCCACCGAGCGTTTTTCTTCTGTGCCATCGTTGTGAATCACGGTGAGAGTGTAGCGTTGGTCTTTGCACAAGGTATCAGAATAGGAGCCATCAAAAGCCTGTTCTGTACCACCAAAGATGACAGTCTGAACATTTTCCACATGCCAGTGAACTGTGAATCGACCTCCTGCGGCGATCTCCCCGGGATCGGCCCAGAAATCTACAACGACATCGGGATGTGATGTGGGCGTTGCTGTAGCTGTTTGTGTTGCTGTTGGTGTGAAAGTTGCTGTCGATGGTGTATCTTCTTCTGGTGCAGGCTCTTCATCAGGGGGAGGAGCCTGATCATCTGCAACTGGCGTGCTAACTTGAATTCGTGCGTGATCAGGTTCGCTGGCAGAACCATCTCCACCAAGTGCCAATACTTGAATAGTGTACTCACCTGGCCCAGGGGGCATCCATTCTTGAGAGAAGCGGGATAACCTGCCTTCGGTAGCGGGATTTTCTACCTCGAAGTGCAGTGCGCCATTGATCCAGATTTCGATCTTATTGACACCTTCGGGACTGGATGCATGCCCTTCGATTTGGATGGATTCACCTTCTGGTACAGTGATACCATCCACCGGGACATCGAGCCAGACACTGATTCCCCCTGCTGTTGTCGGCATTTCGCAGCTTGAAACGAGAATAGAAAGTAAAAGAAGTAAGAAAATCCCTACCAATCGTCGCCGAGTAACCATGGGTACCTCCTTACTTTGGCATGGGATACATCGGGGGCGTTATGGAAAGATTATTGTGTTCCCCGCCGATAAGTTGAATTTAGTTCATTCTAGCACAACCAATTGAGAAAACCTCCCATAAAATTGGCATGAATGAGTTTATGGGAGGTTTGTTTTGAAATATGAATTGCCCGAAAGGGATTATTTCGCCTCAGGTGTCAAGACTCATGGATTGCAAGAACCTCCTGAATACTGGTCGTTTGGGCAAGGTACTTTGCACTCTGCCTGGTTCATATTGGGGTTTTGCCACCAGCAGCCTTTCGGCTCTGGTGTGGGTGTGGAAGTCGGTGTGGGTGTAAATGTAGGTGTTGGTGGGGGTGTTTTAACTGGCGCTTGGTCGGTATCGCCTTCGATATCAAGCAGTTCAACCCAAATCCAGCAGAGTTTGCCCCAATTAGGCCCTTCGATTTCTACCCAGGTGCCATCTTGCGTGACGGCGGTAATGAGTGCAGTTTCGCCTTCAAGCAAATAATCTACTTCGCTATAAACTCTACCAGGCCCAAAGCGGCAGGTAGCATTCTGGTTGGCAGTGCCTCTTGGTTCTATAGGTGCCGGGGGAACAGTCGTAGGGGTGTAGGTAGGTGTAGGGGTGTCGGTGGGTTCTCTGGGAGGACCACCGGCTTCATCTTCGTAAGCACCCAAATCGCATTGCAGACCCCCGGGTCGCGGCTGTCCACGTTGATCTACGAGTACTGGAGTTCCCCCAATAGTGGTGCAATCAGGTGCAGCATCTATGACAGGGCTGCCTGCTTTCAGGGCATGAGTATGTGTAGGACCGCCGTAATCAGCAAGGTCATGCAGCCGCGGGTCGTCGGTTATTGTAAAGCCAGCGCAACTTCCATCAGTATCAAGATTTTTAGAAACGCCCAAAAAATCTCCCCCACCGCTGTGACAGTCGCTGCCAGAATCACTGTAAGCAACAATGGAGTTCTTGATTTCCAGCATTCCGCCACTGGCCGCGATGCCGCCGCCGTTAAGGGCGCCGTTTGCTGCAACCGTAATATGACTGGCTAGCATACCCCCACCGGAGCTTGAATCGCCGATGACAAGTCCCATGTTGAAGATGCCACCACCCGAATCAGAAGCACTATTCTCTGAGAATGTGTTGTTGAGAAGCTGAACATCCCCGCCAATGGAGGCCAAACCGCCGCCGCGCGTAGATGAGTTGCCTACAAAGGTGCTACCGGTGATGTCAGCATCACTATAGGTGTTGAAACCACCCCCATCGAATCCGGCTTCATTGCCCACAAAGGTGCTATCTTGAATTTGTGTATCACCCGTGTTGTGCATGCCGCCGCCGTTAATATCGGCGTTGTTTCTCTGAAATATGCTTTCGGTGATGACCATGGCTGAGTCTGCTCGGTTGATGTAGCTGGGGTTCCCGACTTCCCCATTGTGGATGCCGCCGCCATTCTCAGCCTGATTATCCTTGAAGACACTGCCGTTTATCTCCATCGACTCGCCAGAGAAGTGAATCCCACCGCCGTCTAGGAGAGCGATGTTGCCCTCGAACGTGGTATTCCTGATTTGCACAGTTTCGGTGGAGTTGTTTTGATACCCCAGGCCGCCGCCGTATTCTCCAGCGTGATTTTCTATGAAATCAGTATTGGATATTGAAAGCGGCGTGCGCCAGATGAATACTCCTCCCCCGCTCCAATCGGCTGTATTGTCTTGGAACGTGGTGTTGGTGATGGTCGTTGGCAGGCGATCTGCACCACCGTCTTTGAAAATACCGCCCCCATGCTGCCCGGAGTGATTAGACGCGATGTGACTGTTGGTGACAACCAGTTCAGCTCCGTATCCCAGATTGATACCACCACCATTGGCGCTGGCACTATTGTAGAAGATCTCGCTGCTGTCTACTGCTAGCCGACCACCCCCATAAAGGAGAATGCCGCCGCCCCTAGGAGCAGAATTATCATGGATTGTGGAGCCATTGATATATGTAGACGTGTTTCTTGTGGAAAAAATAGCTCCGCCAAGAGCACCTGCGTAATTGGCTTCCAGGTTAGAGCTATTGATTGTCAGGTATCCACCGTCATTGTAAATGGCGCCTCCTGAACCATGAAAAGTGCTACCTGTTCCATCTCCCATGGAAGCATCGGCGAATCCATTTATCAGGGACAGATTGTTAATCGTCAGGATACCGGTTTGTGTGATGTAAAAAATTCGAAAATCCGGTGCATCAATCGCCCGAATGATGGTGGCATTGTTACCATTGATAATGATGGGCGTGGTGATCATGGGTAACCCGTTTTCACCGTATTCAAAGATTAAGCCTTCAATTGTAAAAGATGCCGTATTATCCACTTCGGTCAACATATATGTACAATCAGTGGCTAACTCGAGAACGTCGAGGTCGGGATCAGCGTTGGCGGAATGGATAGCTTTTATCAATGCAGGCACAAAGCAGGGCACCCCGGTAGTGGGCAGGTTGCAAGCTGGTAATATCACCAAAATAATAAATGCAACCAAGCAAGAAAGGAAACGTTTTTTCTCGAGCATCTGGACCCTCCTTGTTTTCACTATGGTGACAGTCACGGACCGATGACTGTCACCATAAATGATTGCACATGCCTAATGTATGCGGTCGATGCGCCAATAAATGTGAAAGTTGTTTTCGTCCCAGCCAAGCGGTGTGCCATCTGGGCAATCATGCCACCCTGTGGATGCATAATGGTATGTTTCACTACTCTCTCCATAATTCATCTCGCGTGGGTATTCGACATAAACTCTGCCGGCATAATCATCAGCCGCCAGACCTGGATCGTCTTCATAGCCATCCGCCTTGATCACCAGCGTATGATCTGCCGGTATATCGAAATCAAAGGTGAACCGTGGATTACCTGCCAGCACCCAGTCTTCCTCGTCATATGTCCAATCACCGATGGATGTGTCGACATCGGCTGTGCCGGTCCAGGGGTGATTTCTTTGCGCAATCCAAATCACGTCGCCGCTAGGGGGGCGGTGACCGATCCAAATCCGGAAGCGATACTCGGCTTCCTGGTCAAGGAAACTTTCGCAGGGCGCTCCCCATCCAAGTTCGGTAAACTCGACATGCATACTGACCGGTGTCTCGTAGATGTTGTTCCCCTCGTTAATTTCCTCGATGGCGTTATCTGGGTCTACGATAACGCGCAGATCGTGGGGTTCAGTGATAAAGGCGCTTGTTTGCAGTATGCGCATGTTACCCGATGGGATGGTTCTATTCTCCCAGGTGAGCAGATCGATGTGCTCATTGGTACTCATATTTACTAGGTTGAGTGTGATATCTTCGTTTAACAAATCGGAAGCATTGTTGAAAACATGAATCTGCAATTGTCTTGACGCTTCTTCCATCGTTACATCTGTGATAGTCAAATCGGGTAAGTGATCTGTCCCACCGGCTTCAGGACCAACCAATACATCAACCAAAACGGTCATGTTGATGCCGTTGTCGTAGACAACGTACTCGCCTGGAACAATATCACCAGCAGGAATGTAGGCAGAACCTTCGAAGGCTCTGCCACCGCCTTCTTTCCAGATATTGGCACCGAAAGTAAGCGCTTCTCGGGGGCCTAATTCCACTTCAAGGTAGTTTACGCTAGGGGCATAGTTGCTGGTGCAGGCGATGCCTACACATCCATGGGCTTCGCTTTCGATATCTGAAAATAGCGAGGCGATATTGTAAACATGCCCGGGATTAAGATACCTCTCAGTATCATCCGTGGCATCGAAGCTGGGTGGACCATCTCTGAATTCGGCAATGAGCGATTGATCATTGGCATAAAATGTGCCGCTGATAGGTCCCTGACGGCTTCCTAACCCAGCCCCTGTGTCGAAGGATAGGAAAGTTAGCATGACAGTACGTGGGCAGGTATCACCGCCCCAAACCCGAGTGTTGCTGTAAGGCGACCTACGATAGGTGCCATAGGCGGGGTCTCCACCAAAGGCATAGATTTTAAATTCGATTTCTTCGCCGCATTCTGGTCTGAAGCGTTCGATATCGAGAGAGCGTATATTGGGTTCTATTGCACCACTGGCATCAAAAAAGGTTCCATTGACGTGCATGGCAAAAGCATCGATCCATTCTTCGTTGCCGTCCCATCGCCAGCGTATATTGAAGGGACCTTCTCCCCTGGGACCAAGCGTGATTGGGTCTAGGATGGGTGGCTGCAAGGTGGTTTCGTCGCACGTAGGGGAGCAGATACGATATTTTCCAAGGAATGATTCACCATCTGGACCGATGCCGGCAGCAAGTAATTCGCGGCCATCCCATTCTAGCGAACCATGACTGGCAATGTGGGTACCCAGATCGTAGACGGTTCCCCAAGCACCGCCATCCCCAATTGCGCCACCATCCTCGGCATCGTAGATGTAGATGTTGTCAGCTCCGCAGTTGATGAAAACGGGCAGCGGTTCACCCCAAGTAGCTACCAGGTGAACGCTATTTTCTCCTCCCAAGACATTACGGATGTTCCACTGTCTTTCACCTTCGGGCTCGAACTCATATCGCCGCATATCTTCTTCGGCCAGGCGTACGTAGCACCAGACATTATCGTATTCTCCCCTGACGGTGAACTCGTAGGCTTCGATTTCAATGCTGACTGGAATCTCAACGTCTTCAAAGAAACCGCCTGGCCCTTCGAACACTGGTCCATCATCTTCGGGAGCAGGATCACCCTCTGGAGGTGGGCAGAAGCCATCTTCGGCTTCGCCAAAGTCATGGGGGCAGGGGTCGACATCATCAGTAGCACCGTCGCCATCGCTGTCGGGTGCGTCGGACTCTGGGGCGCCGCCGTCCTCAGGGGCTCCAGGGTCCTCGGGGGCCAGGTCATGATCATCGGGGACGGTATCCCCATCGGCATCGGGAGCACCCCCACTTTCAGCCGGGCCAGGCCCGTCAGGGTCGGCATCCACATCGTCGGGAATGCTATCGCCATCGCGATCGGGGCAGCCTTCAACATCAGGCAGACCACTTTCATCAGGACATGCGTCATCTTCATCGAGCACGCCATCACCATCGCTATCGCCAGGCGTTGGACAGCCATCGTGATCGATCCATCCCGCTTCATCTGGGCAGGCATCCTCCGCATCAGCAACGCCATCGTTATCGCGATCATCGGATAAAGGACAGCCATCGGGTGTTGGGCTGCCATCATCAGGACAAGCATCGACTTCGTCAGCGATACCGTCGCTATCTCGATCGGGAAGCTCGACAGCTTCTACGGTTATGGAGCCGTGGGCGCGGGTTCCCAGGCTGTTGAAAGCTCGCACTGTCAAAGTATGTGTATACTAATCGCGAATAGGATTTGTGAGAATTAGGATGATTGAGGAGCCTGCC
>CAZLNX010000130.1:0-15677 GCA_964560795.1 uncultured Anaerolineales bacterium
CTCAACTGCCCCTATTCCGGGAATTGCTGATCTTTAGGTAAGGCGCTGGCCATGATAATTGCAGCTTGTAGGTCTGACCTTTGAGATGAGACGATAAAGGTCAGCAAACCGCCGCGTGAGAAGCCCATCAGACCAAGCCGTTCGGAGTCTACATATTCGAGGCTCTTTACAAAATCGATCGCGGTTTGGACATCATCGACATGCCCATCGAAAGGAATAGTCTGTCTGCGTATTGGTGAGAATCCAACTATGCCTTCCTCAGCCAGAGCCTGGCAGCTTTCTTCTGGAGCTCCACCAATTACCTCTCCTAAACCCCCATGGTTGAATATGACGGCCGGGAAAGGTCCGATTCCACGAGGTGTGCAGAGATAACCAAATAAATTCAGCTCATCGTTGTAAATCACTTCAACTTTCGATAATGATGAAAACTCAATGGGTGTTGAAGTGGGTTCATGTGTGGGCGAAGGGGGCTGAGTGGGTTGTTCTTCTGTTGGTGGCAGTGCAGTTGGTGTTGACTGAATTTCCGTGACCTTTTCCGGCGAAGGTGTAAGGGTTAGCGCAGTTCGCGCGGTCGGGGTGGTTGTGGGCGATTTTGCTGGTTTATTGAGGCGACAACTGATCATCATCAACGAGAGAATGAACAAAGTCAAGAAACGAAATGCTCGCAATTTCATACCTGGCTCCTTTTGTTTAGGGGATACCAATTGAAATTTCTCAAATGAGTAACCTGATCAGATTTTAACAGAGCCGCACTCTGATGGGGAGTACGGCTCTGTTGATGCATATTATTTTTCTTTCTCTTGGTTATTCTTGGATTTCCAAGAGTTCGACCTCGAAGATCAATGTCGCATTGGGTGGAATGACACCGCCAGCACCGGTTTCGCCATAGCCTAATTCGGGCGGAATGACTAATTGACGTTTTCCGCCAACATTCATGCTCGCAAGTCCTTCGTCCCAGCCGGCAATCACGTTGCCTTCGCCTAATACAAAGGGGAATGGCTGCCCGCGTTCGACAGAACTGTCGAACATGGTACCGTCATCTAACCATCCGGTATAGTGAACAATAACCGTTTGCCCAGCTTCGGGTGTAGCGCCATCACCAACTTCAAAGTCGTAGTACTTCAGACCACTTTCTGTAGTGGCGTAGTCATCCTCGTAAACCTCGCTCATCTTTGGGGGAACGGTCAAATCAACTAATTCGATTTCCATCACCAATGTAGAATTCGGCGGGATATCTCCCTGGCCACTCTCACCTAGAGCTAAATCAGGAGGAATCACCAAAAAACGTTTGCCGCCTAGTTTCATTCCGGTCACGCCCTCATCCCAGCCGGGGAAAACGATATTTCCACTGCCAATGACAAAGGTGAGTGGCTGGCTGAATGATGATGAAAATACAAACGTGTCTTCATCTTCGCCTTGTACCCAAATGGTGTAATGTGTTATGACAGTATTGCCTTCTTCCGCTTGGATGTCCTCACCGGATGTGATGTCAGTATATTGAAGGCCACTTTCTGTCGTGGTTAGTTCATCATCAGTAATTTCCATAGGTGTTGGGGGAGCCTCGACAGAGACAATTTCTATTTCCATGACAATTTGCGAGTTCGGTGGGATGATGCCATATCCCGCTTCACCAAATGCCAACTCGGGTGGCAATACCAGTTTTGCTGATCCGCCGGCTTGCATCAGCATAATGCCCTCTTCCCAGCCAGGAAGTAATTGTTCTTTACCCATAATTGCCATAGCCGGTTGGCCTTGTTGGTAGGTGTTAACAACTTCCGTGCCGTCGGGCAGTGACCCAATCACGTTCATGAGAACGATATCCCCTTCTTGGGGAGCAGCGCCATCACCTGCTACGACCTCTAAATACTGTAAACCGCTCTCAGTAGTTGTGGCGCCATCTAGCGTAATAGGTTCCGCGGGAATTGGTTCTTCTTCAATGATTTCTTCTGAAGCTGCATCACTGGCGCTCTCTGACTCGATATAGGGTTCAAGTTCCGTTGTGCTTTCAGTGGATTCGGTGTCTGCCGTCTGGCAGGCTGTCAATATCAGGGTAAGGGTGACAAATACCAAAAGCCACCCATACCGTTTCTTTACTTGATTCACAAAATTCTCCTTAATAAAACAAAATTCCAGGTCATCGACCTGGATTGGTAAAACAAGGTCGCATCCAAAAATTAGTTCTTGTATTAGGCTTGCTATTGAGTAACCAGCATTCCGATTAGTGGTAATAATTACTGGATGCTTACAAGTCAAATGCAGATGGATTCTATCACGCACTGCGTAAATACTACTGATATTTAGGAAATGCTAATACTTGTAGGATTTACGCAGTTCACGTATTTCTAGGGTAGAAACCCAACCGTGTTGGGTGTTGGCTAGGCATTTCTACGCCCAACTCGGTTGGGCTGGCTACCCCAAATGCGTAAGTACTGACTTGTTGATGTGATGGTTACACTTCCCAAACTTCTTCCGCTAATTCTCCCCCCAAACGTTTGTACATGAAGCGGACGTTAACTCTAAACCTTGTCATGCCACCCATCAACCAATTTGAGAAAGGTTCGGGCAAGTTGATTTGCATGGCATCCTCGATAGACCCTCCTTTGTGGACTACCTGACCAGTGAGTTCTTCCATAACGTCGAAATATTCGAGTTGTAACCGAATCTCGTCTAAGCCACCCAAGATCCCGTGGCCCGGGACAAAGGTATGGTGGTCAGAATTTTGCAGGCTTTTCAACTGTGTACGCCAATGATCTAAATCACAGACGCCCATATAAGGTTGCTGGTTGAAGAACCCAATGTCACCAATAAAGGCAATGCCATCTTCAGGTAGCTGTACCACTACATCATCGCTGGAATGGCCTGCGCCAAATGAGCGAAGCTCTGCTTGGCGTTTGTTCCCCTGGAAAGAAATGCTTTCTTCAAAAGTTTGATCTGCATAGCGCGGACTGAACTCGGCCATCTCAGCGATGAAGTAACGGGCGCGGGTGATTGATGCCTCGAGGTCAACGCGGACACGCTCATCTTCCTCCGTTTGAAGCTGCTCTTCCATTTCGGTAACCCATTCATCCCATTCGGAAGGGTTTTTGGTGTCTTCCAACAGGCTCTCGCCCCATTTCACTGTTTCATCTCGAGTTATCTCGCTGGCATACATAGTTGTTTGCTTACCAAACGCAGAGTCGCCAATCCAATGATCGTTGTGAGAATGGGTGAGGGCGAGAATTTCAACTGGCCGTGAGAACAACTCCTCAGCTGCTTTGCGTAAATCTCGAGCGGCTAACGCTGTATCGAATGCATCAATTACCAGTGTGCGGTCTCCCAGATCAATGATGCCGGCATTGTTGTATGCAGCCCCTCCTTGTTTGTGAACCGCAGCGAAAACCCCTTCGCATAATCTCTGCAAGTCAAAGTGTTTGGATTGAAACTCATTTGTTAATGTCATTTCAAAACTCCCTATAGAAAACAAAAAGTCCGCCAATATGACGGACTTAATTGTACCTTTGTGTGCAAGCCTGGATTTATGTTCCTTCTTGCCAGGAACTGAGATAGGCGATTTGCTCTTCGGTGAGCACATCGATATCCACGTTCATGGAGGCCAGCTTCAAACGAGAAATTTCGTTATGTCGGGGCCAGTTAAAGAAAAAAGGCAGGATTTCTCCTGCCTTTCAGATTAAAAAAGTGTGTTGGTCTAGTAGCGATAATGATCGGGTTTGTAAGGACCATCAACAGAAACACCGATATATTCAGCCTGTTCTTTGGACAACTCGGTGAGCTTGACACCAATTTTTTCAAGGTGCAGGCGGGCAACTTCTTCATCCAATTTCTTGGGAAGTGTATAAACGCCACTTTCGTAATCGTCACCGTTCTGCCACAATTCCATCTGTGCCAGAACCTGGTTGGTGAAGCTGTTGGACATCACAAAGCTGGGATGTCCAGTGGCACAGCCAAGGTTGACCAGGCGCCCCTTTGCAAGCAAGATGATTCGCTTGCCATCGGGGAAGATAATGTGGTCAACTTGCGGTTTGATATTTTCCCACTCGTACTGCTCAAGGCTGGCAACGTCAATTTCGTTGTCGAAGTGACCGATATTGCAGACGATGGCTTCGTCTTTCATCTGAGCCATGTGGTCGTGGGAGATGACATGGAAATTGCCTGTAGCGGTGACGAAAATATCGCCTTGGGAACATGCTTCATCCATATGCACAACACGATAGCCTTCCATCGCTGCCTGCAAGGCGTTAATCGGGTCAATTTCTGTGATCCAAACAGTGGCACCCAAGCCGCGCAGGGATTGGGCGCTGCCTTTGCCAACATCACCGTAGCCCAGGACAACCGCGATTTTCCCAGCGATCATAACGTCAGTAGCGCGTTTGATGCCGTCTACGAGGGATTCGCGGCAGCCGTAAAGGTTGTCAAATTTCGATTTGGTGACAGAGTCGTTCACGTTAAAAGCGGGGAAGGGGAGTCTGCCTTCTTCAAAGAGTTGATAGAGACGATGCACGCCGGTAGTGGTTTCTTCGGAGACACCCTGAATAGCTTCAATGCGTTTGCTGTACCAACCGGGTTGTTCGCTCAAGCGTTTGCGGATGGCAGAAAAGAGAGCTACTTCTTCTTCGCTGCCGGGGTTGTCCAACACAGAAGGATCTTTTTCGGCATTGGAACCAAGAATTACGAGTAGCGTGGCATCGCCGCCATCATCCAAGATCAGATTAGGGGTGCCGCCGTCGGCCCATTCCATGATGCGGTGGGTGAAATCCCAGTATTCATCCAGGGTTTCGCCTTTGAAAGCGAAAACGGGGATATCTTGATCGGCGATCGCGGCAGCTGCGTGATCCTGTGTAGAGAAGATATTGCAGGAAGCCCAGCGGACATCTGCGCCCAATTTGACGAGCGTCCGAATTAGCACGGCGGTCTGGATGGTCATATGCAGGGAGCCTGCGATGCGTGCACCAGCCAAAGGTTTGGATTCGCCATATTTTTCTTGCAAGGCCATCAAGCCGGGCATTTCTTTTTCAGCAATAGCGATCTCTTTGTGGCCCCATTCGGCAAGTGACATATCTGCCACACAATAATCTGTAGTAGTTTTTTTAAGTACGGAATCTAACATTGTTTTCTCCTTAACTAGCTGAGTAATACGTCCAACGTTCCACCATTGTCGAAGTGTTCACGGAATCTGGCCACAAATTCTTCAGGGGTATAAACGTGTTCCTGGGTTCCGGTGCTTTCAAGACAATAGGTGGCAGCCAAAGCGCCAATTTTACCGCATAATTCCCAATCTAGACCATGGGAATATCCGGTCAAGAATCCGCCGCGGAAAGCATCGCCTACACCGGTGGGGTCGGCAATTTTTGTAGGTGGGACAACGGGGGTGCGGACATCTTCACCGTCCACATAGATCGAGGCACCATCCTCACCCCGGGTAACCACAACAAAATTGCGACCACCTTGAATTTCAGATTCGTTCATCCCTGTATGTTTTTTGATCAACTCAATTTCGTAATCATTGACCATAAGAGCGAATGATCCTTCCACGCCAGCACGCAAATCTTCCCCCGTCATGCGTGGGATTTGTTGGCTGGGGTCGTACAGGTAGGGAATGCCCAGTTCCTGGCATTCCTGAGGATACTGAACCATAGCATCAGGCGCATTGGGCGAAATGACCACCAGGTCGGGTTTGTCTTCCAAATCATGGAAGGAAAGTTCTCCAGCATGATCCATTGCGCCGGGATAAAAGCTCGCGATCTGTGCGTTAGATTGATCGGTATTGGCGAAAAACGAAGCTGTGAAATCGCCAGGGATCACTTTCATCAGGCTGGTATCGACGCCAACGCTTTCCAATGTGGCGCGATACTCAGTGAAATCTTCTCCTACGGTAGCCATTACCCGTGGCCGGCCGCCCAGCAGCGCCATTGTGTAAGCGATATTGGGAGAGATGCCGCCGCGATGGCGGGCCATGGAATTGACCAGGAAAGAAAGACTGATCGAATCCAATTTGTCCGGTAGGAAGTGATCCTTGAATAGGCCAGGGAAGGTCATCAGATAGTCGTAAGCGACTGAACCAGTTAGTACTATGTTCATATTAATTTCCGTTTGAGTGTTGATACGTTGGCCGTTTGAACGTTCTACCCTTCAAACGTGCGAACGAATTTTTGTAGATTGATATCAAATGGTGGATTAACTACGCCATTCTCCGTAACGATGCCTGTAACCAGGCGATTCGGAGTGACATCGAAGGCAGGGTTGCGCGCCGTGGCACCCTCGGGGGGAACCTGGCGTCCCAGGAGGGTCAGACCCAGGACCTCGGCCTGGTCCCGTTCCTCGATGGGGATCATGTCCCCGGACGCTAATGATAAATCTACAGTTGATGTTGGGACTACAGCATAGAAGGGTACATCGTTATCATGGGCAGCCAGCGCCAACATATACGTGCCAATCTTGTTAGCTACGTCGCCATTAGCAGCTGTGCGATCCGAGCCGACGAATACCTTTTGCACCTGACCGCTGCTCAGGAATGATCCGGCTGCGTTGTCGCTGATGATGTCGAAAGGCACACCGTATTGGGTCAGTTCCCAAGCCGTCAAGCGCGCACCCTGCAGCCGGGGGCGGGTTTCGTCCACCAGCACATGGATATTCTTGCCTTGTTCATGTGCCATACGGATCACGCCCAAGGCCGTACCCCAATCGACGGTGGCCAGCGCGCCCGTGTTGCAGTGGTGGATGACCGTGTCGCCATCGTTGATTAATTCAGCGCCATACGCGGCCATACGTTTATTGATCTCTACATCTTCGTCGGCGATCTTCTGGGCTTCAGCGAGCACTGCTTCTCTGAGATCATCAGCGCCCCCTTGATTATCGGCGGTAGCATTCAAAATGCGGTCCAACGCCCAAGCCAGGTTAACCGCGGTCGGTCGGGCTTCCTTCAGGTAATCCGATGCTACGGTCAAGTCTGTGCGTAAAGTTGAAGCGTCTTTCGCATCAGATTGTTGAGCAGCCAGCGCCAAACCAAATGCTGCTGCAGCGCCAATTGCTGGAGCACCGCGCACCACCATGTCGGTGATGGCCTGCGCCACTTCACGATAGTCATCAAAAACGGCTACTTTAAACTCGCCCGGTAGTAGCCGTTGGTCGATCATTTGGAATTTACTAGATGAGTAGTTCCATTCTGTGGTTCTCATGAGAAATCCTTTGAGATTGGAGATTGATACCAGATCTAATTATGTAAAAAGTAGTTCTGCATTCCAGCAGCGTATTCTACCGCATCTTCACGAAATCTACTCTCTGATATCCAGTATCTAGGTAGTGTCAACATGGCCTAATCTCCAGTTGGAAAACAGACCGCCAACAACTCCAGCATCGTAATATGCCCCTTTACATGATAATGCTCATCGACCACAGGTAATCCATCTAGCCCATTCTTCTTCATGCGTTGGAAGGTTTCCTCTAGATTGGCATCCTCCATGGCATAAACAGGTTCGCTCATGATGTCTGCCGCCACAAGTTCTTGACCCGGTTTGGCGAACTTCAAAGCTTTGTTGTATTCATCGGGGTCGTTGATATAAGCTTCTGGCACAACGGGAGCCATCATCACTTCACCGATAGCATCGATGTTCATGATGCCCATCAACCTGTTTTCAGTATTGACTACACATGCTGTGGATACGTTCGGGTTTTCTAGTAATTTGGTGAGCACTGTGTTGATGGGTGTATCCACAGATATAACGATGGGGTCCAGAGAAAGTTGTTGGATAATTTTAGAAACCTGCGTGGTCCTTTGGTTAGACCAGTCTATGAGCGCATCCTTGCCATAGGCTTCTTTGATATCTTCTTGGAACCATTTCAGTAGATTTGAAGGTTCTTTTTTCGCTGAGAGTTCAGGCTTCTCAGCGGGTTGGGAAACGCGCCATTTTTGCAATCCAAGCACATCTCCGATGGGGATGGTGAACAAGATTCCACTGCGTGGGCTGTCGAAGCCTTTGACAACCCGGTCAGCCTCAGAGATGGCTCTTTCAAGGGTTTCAGGTTCGTCGATAAGGCTCATCACCGTGCGCTGGCCGGGTTCATCCTGGGTGAACATATTGATCAACACCCCTAGCCCACCACGCCGGGCATGTTTTTGCGCCTGATATCCCCCCATGCTGGGTAGAATAGTTGTGCCCGGAACCCCCGCACGATCCCAGGCTTTTAGTAGCTTGGGTAACAAATCGGGGTCGTGCAATATGACAATCAGCGCGGTGGTTTGAGTTTTGTCTTTTGTCATGAGGTACCTTATCCTTACCCCTTGCTTTCTTATAGTACGCCCTTTGGTCAATCCTCTGTCGCAGGTGATTCGCCAGACTCGTCTGGTAAACCTCGCTTAATAAGCACCCAGGCGCCGTCAAGTTGATCCGCGGCCCTGACAGGCGAATCTGGCAAGGCTTGGAGTGCTTCTGATAAATAAGCATTGATCTGCTCCAGGGCATCTTGCTGGTGATCAGGCACCTCGGCCCCAAGGATGGTCAACAATTCAAGGCTATCTTGAAGATTGGTCTCTGCCTCTTCCAAATTACTCAGTGATAGGAAAAGCCGCGCTCTTGTTAGATATTCCATGCTTCGCAGCAGTTGGAGATCATTTTTCACTTCGGTCAACCCAGGGGGCTCTGCTGGTTTTTTCTCGCTGATCGCTGTGATCTGTTGGTCGAGAGTTTCAACAGTAGCTGCTAAATCATCCAATGCGACTTGAAGTGTTTCTAGATCTGATTGAGTTGCTGCTAGAGTGGATGGCAATACTTCCAGGGCAAAAAGCGCTTCAGACTGCGATTCTTGTATTTCCAAACTTGCGGCGAGTTGAGATTCTAAGCTGCTGATGGTCTCTTTGTACTCGTCACTTTGAATTTCCAAGTCCGTCAAGCGCTGCTGCGTTGATTCAAGTCGTGCCGTGATCAAATCTATCTCTTGGTCTTGGCGAGCCTCGAGATCATCAAGCCTTAAGGTGTTATCCTCAACAGGTTGAACATATCGCTGGTACAACCAGGGGATACCTGTAACTGCGGCGTAGTAAATCCCAACTCCCAGGCCTACGGACAGGATCAGCACAAAGAACAGACGCACCACAAACCGTAGAAAACCGCGTAGCCTATTCCTTTTGGGTGGGGGTGTTACTTGTGTGTTCATGGCGTCTCCTCATTCGAATCTGTTTTCATTTTATGAGCATCATTTCGCCCTCTATCTTCCGATGCTTGTTGGTCTTTGTACATCATCCAGGAAAGTTGTTCTTCCATAGTAACCTGCTGAAGACTCAGGTTTATCCGTTGCTGTTCGGGTTGGATGTTGATGATTCGTACAAGTAGTTTATCATCAGTTTTGGCAGAATCTTGAATGGGTATTTGACCATTGTCTGAAAACTCACTCTGGTGGAGCAATCCCTCAACACCAGCGGCCAATTTTAGAAAGATGCCAAAAGGTTGTATTGACGTGATCTGCCCTTCAACCAGATCGCCAATCTTATAACGTTCTTCTATGGAAATCCAGGGATTGGGTTGTAGCGCTTTATGGCTCAAACTCACCCGATTGCGTTCATGATCGATTTCTTGGACGATCACTGTGATCTCATCACCGATGCGCACCAGGTCAGATGGATGGTTTATGCGTTGCCAGGATAGCTCAGAGATATGGATCAGTCCATTAATGCCGCGTCCGAGATCAACAAAGGCACCAAATTTGACCAAATTGACAATCCTGCCTGAAAGCGTTTGGCCAACGGATAACCCGGCTAATTGATGTTTTGGTTTTTCCTCTTGTCCAATTCTTGCAGAGAAAATCAAGCGGTTTCGTTTTCTTTCTACTTCAATGATCAATAGCTGCATCATTGTGCCGATCATGCGCCTTTTGATCTCAAAGGCTTCTTTACTTTGGCTGATATTTTTAATTTCTGGAATATATGAGTTTGGCAAGAATCCCCGCAATTGGCCAAATGCAACCAGAAGACCGCCTTTATTTTGATCGATGATTTTTAGTTCTATTGGTTGGTTGCTTTCAAGATAGCTTTCGGCTCTATCCCAATCGCTATCTTTGTCCCCATTGTCAAGATGTGCAACCGGATTTTCTGCAGTTCTCTTAGTTATTGTTTCTGGATACGTTTCTTCTAGATTTCGTGTTGTTTGAGTATGTGTGTTTTTCTCTGAGCTTTGGGTTAGATTTTCTTCTGGGTTAGTTTGTATATCATCGAATACCTGATCATTCTCAAAAGAATCAGCGTTCATGTTTTTACCATGGCCTTCTACGTATATATTCGGTTTTTGACAATATTAGGTGGTCACCTTTTGTAGAAAAGGTGTGTGTCTGGAATAGCAAATATTTTGCTAAAGTCGTCTCAATCCCCCCGTGGTTTTTATATTTTGTCACAAAATTCGTGTCTATTTTGCTTAGTTAGTGAGGGCAGGCAGAAAAATATTTTTCTGCCTGCCCATCTTGTCAAGACAAATTCGTATTAGGTGGTGGTAGTTGTAGTAGTTGTGGTTGGTTGAACTGGGCCTAAGAAATCTTGCAGTTTCCGACGAACACCAGGGCGGCGCAGTCTGCGTAAGGCCTGTGCTTCAATTTGACGGACGCGTTCACGAGATACGCCAACTTTGTTGCCAACTTCTTGCAGGGTGTGGCTTTTGCCATCGGGGATGCCGTATCGGAGGCGCAGAATCCTGGCTTCTCGTGCTGGTAACTCCTCCATGACCTCTTCGAGTTGTTCACGTAAAATTTGATGCGTGGTTGTCTCATCAGGGGAGGGAGTATCACCATCTTCGATGAAATCGCCCAAGACTGCGTCACCTTCGATGGTTGTGGGCATCTCTAAGGAGAGCGGCCGCCGAGCCACCTGGAACATATAACGTACTTTGTCAGGGGAAATCTGTAAATCGCGGGCAAGTTCGTCAACCGTTGGATCGCGCTCAAGATCTTGTTTGAGTTTGTGTTGGGTGCGGAACAGACGCGAAATCTGATCACCCATATGAACGGGGATGCGGATTGTGCGACCCTGATCTGCGATAGCGCGTGTCACGGCCTGACGGATCCACCACGTAGCATAGGTGCTGAATTTGTAACCGCGCTTGTAATCGAATTTCTTGGCGGCTCTCATCAAACCAATATTGCCTTCTTGAATCAGATCGATGAAGGGAACTCCGCGCCCCATATGCTTTTTGGCCACACTAATTACCAGCCTGGTATTGGCCGTAATTAGATGCTCAACAGCTTCCCATTCACCGCGAATGGCTTTATGTATTTTCAGGCGGTCCTTTGTAGCAACCGATCCTTGGGCTAGCTTATTGCGGGCTTTACGCCCTCGTTCAATCTGTTTAGCAAGTTTGAGTTCTTCTTCTGCGGTGAGTAGCGGAACATGCGCGGCATCTTTGAAATATAAACCGAGCAGATCTTTTGTGTCGATATTGGCTAGCCGGTTTTCTTGTGCGATGCGGCGCTCTTTTTCGTCTTGGACATCTTCGGTCAATTCGGCTTCACTAGGGTCTTTCTCATCATCTTCAACATAAGGAATTTGCGCGTTCAATAGAGCAGCGAATACTTCCTCAAGTTGACTTACATCCTGTTCTGCGTCAGGGAAATGACCGAGAATATCATCGTAGCTAACAAACCCTTGTTGGCGTCCTAATTCAACCAGTTTTCCAAGGGCGGAATACTTGCTATCGCCGTCTTCCAGCGAATCTAGTAGTTTATCGTTAATTTCTGTAATCATAATGACGTATATCAGCAGGTGAGGTTAACGCTGAGTATACTTCTTATGGCGGTAGACGATCCGTCCACGAGTCATGTCGTAGGGAGACATTTCAATCGTTACGCGATCACCAAGTAGAACACGGATATAATATTTACGCATTTTGCCTGCTAAGTAGGCAATGATTTCATGTCCATTGTCTAAATCAACTTTGAACTGCGTGCCAGGTAGGGCTTCGGTGATCACACCGTCTACTCGAATTTTGTCTTCTGCTTTTGCCATAAAACCTCTCAATACTCTAGTCGGTTACTTCGTTGTCGGCGCATCGGGGCTTTCCTCTTGCGCTTGATTTCAGACTTTGATAAGCGAATGCTCCCTTGCTTATTCCGGTCTGTAGTTTGCTTTCATAATGACAACACTGGTAGATGTTTCAAATTCATCTGGCCGAATGTAACCTCGACCAAGTTGCGTCACTCCTTTCTCTAAGATAAAATTTTAGCTGGCAACAGAATACATTGTGTTTTACACACATGACTACTACACCTTCGCGGTGTTGCCGTACGCGATGATGTATACTTATAAAACTAAGTTTACGAGATGCGCTCTGAAGGTAAAAAATGAAAACCCGGCTGACGTATACGGACGCAAACCGAGTGCAGAGTGCTGAACCTAAGGCTTTATGCCTTCGAAGATATGGCTGTTATTGGAGACTTTTTGTCCCAACGAATTAAGCCGCTTGAGGAAGTAACTCACTAATAAATCCCAAGCATTAGCCAGCCCGTAAACCAGTTGATTATACCATATTACATTGTGGCTTTCGAGTCAAGCGCGCAATTCTTAAAAAGAGTAAACAATTCGATGTGGTTCCCAATTCCCCCAATTTTTTTCTTTCTGATGCTTCTTTTGGTATTATCTGACTCAAGGAAATATATCCTAATTCATGTTTAAAAAACTGCTCATTGTTCTCCTTGCGGCTGGCGTATTGTCAGCGTGCAATTTGCCTAATAGTGCTGCTTCTCAACCAACAGCAACACAAATTTTGGTATTGCCTACTGTTGCAACGACTCCGATCCAGACCACTTCGCCTGCACCAACACCTTTGCCCACGCCTGCCAAGCTCGTAAGTGTCGAAGACGGCGATGAAGCGCTGTTTTACGGAGATTGGGATGCAGCCTTGCTTGCCTATTCCGCTGCATATGAGAATAACGCTGATCCTGAATTGCGCAGTGCAGCTCTGCTGAGTTTAGGGAGAACATATTTCAATTTAGGGGAGTACGAACTCTCGTTGCAGTCTTTCCAAACGCTGCTCAATGAATATCCTGGATCGGCACATATTCCTTGTACTCAAATTGCCCTAGCAAAGACATTTAAGGCGATGGCTTTGTACAGCGATGCGGCACAAGCCTATGCTGCATATTTGGTGGTCCGCCCGGGACTAGTTGATTCGTATATCCAAGAATTGCGCGGCGATGCGCTGGTTGCTGCTGGGGATATGCCGACAGCAATCGATGCCTACCAGGCTGCACTTGCCTCCCCACGGGTAGGTGATACTTTGTCTATCGAAATCAAAATTGCCAATGCCTATGTTTATCAGGATGATTACAACACTGCGTTGATCGCTTATCAAGATATTTTCACCCGCACGAATAATGATTTCACTAAGGCATATCTCAATTATTTAATGGGGCAGTCCTATACAGCCTTGGGACAGATGGATCAAGCCTATAAGATCTACCTCGGTGCTGTTGAGAATTACCCTCTATCTTACGATAGCTATCAGGCGTTGATCATTCTCGTTGAGGCCAATTACCCTGTTAGCAATTTCGACCGCGGCCTGGTGGATTATTATGCTGGTCAATACAGCCTATCGATTGCTGCTTTTGACCATTATTTGATTGAGACTGAAAATATAGCTGATGATGATGCCGCAACAGCAGATTATTATCGCGGCTTAGCCTTTCGAGCATTAGGTGACCCAGATGCAGCAATTTCTATTTGGGATGGGGTCATTCAATCTTACCCAGAAGCAGACCGTTGGGATGATGCCTGGGAACACAAGGCCTATACCCAATGGGCATATCTTGAGCAATATGATCTGGCTGAAGAAACCTTGTTAGAGTTTGTACGCCAGAGCCCCTGGCATACGCGCGCCGCGGAGTTTCTATTTGATGCTGGACGTGTGGCCGAACGGGACTATGACCTGAGCGGGGCAGCCACAATTTGGCAGCGCATTGCCTCCGAATATCCTTCTAGTGATTATGTTCCCAGGTCACTTTTCTTGGCAGCGATCTCATATTACCGTCTGGGGGATTATGACTCTGCTCTGGAAGTATTCCAGCGTTTTTCAAACGCTGCGGCTACGCCGGGCGATAGAGCCGCAGCACAGTTTTGGATTGCGAAAACGTATCAATCCAAAGGAGACGGGAATCCCGCCAATGCGGCATTCAACCGCGCCGTTAGTGAAGATCCCACAGGGTATTACAGTGAAAGAGCGCGAGATATTTTGTTGGATCGCGAGCCTTTCACGCCTCCTTTGGTTTATGATTTAGGGTTTGACCCCGAATCCGAGCGTGATGATGCCGAATATTGGATGCGCGAGGTTTTTGCTATTCCTGAAGGTGTCGATCTCAGTGGGCCGGGTCCCCTCTACAATGACCCTCGCATGATCCGGGGAACTGAGCTTTGGAATTTGGGATTGTTCGAAAAAGCCCGCCGAGAATTTGAATCCTTGTGGCAGGATATCCGTATAAACCCTATGGATAACTATCGTCTGGCCAATTACCTGGTTGAATTAGGGTACTATCGCTTGGCCATCTTCGCAGCACGTGAGGTGCTAAACCTAAACCAAATGGATGATGCTGCTACCATGGATGCTCCCATCTATTTCAACCATATTCGGTTTGGGAGTTACTACCGTGACCTTGTGATCCCCATTTCCCAGGCCTACGAATTTCATCCCCTCTTCGTATACAGTGTGATGCGGCATGAAAGTTTATTTGCAAGCTGGGTTGAATCATCCGCCGCGGCCCGAGGGTTGATGCAGATCATCCCTAGCACCGGAGCGCATATTGCTGCCCAGGCGGGATGGCCGGAAAACTATACGGCGGATGACCTATATCGCCCCAAAGTTAGTATCACATTTGGCGCGGACTATCTTAGCGATCAACGCGATTATTTCGGTGGTGATCTCTATGTGGCTTTGGCTGCGTATAATGGGGGACCGGGGAATGCGGCGGTTTGGAAAGAGATGGCAGGGGATGATCCAGATTTGTTTTTAGAAGTTATTCGTTTTGGGGAAACTCAGTCATATATCCGGGGGGTTTATGAAATCTTCTCTATTTATCGGAATCTATACGATCGTACACCGTAAGCTGTGCAGGTAGGGTGCACTTCTCCCAAATGCACCCTACCCAAGTATGTCAAGATTTAGTATCGCAGTAAAGCACCAATATTTCCATGTTCTTTCAGAGTTTCGTTTTCTTGGAGAACTTCAACCTCGCCGCCTTCTCGTAAAACTCTGCGTACGGCCATTTCAACTGCATCGGGAATTTCTGAAAATTCGCCATCGCAAAATGGGCAATGGTCTGCCGGTTTCGCAGTCAAATATTCACACGATTGGCACCGGTAACCGGGTGCTTTGAAACCATCCTGGATTAAGAGGGTTTTGATGCGGCCATCATGTATTGCTTGCAGTGTCTCATCAAGGTCGAGAACACCAGCCTGGCCCTTCAGAGCATTCGTTACGAGCGAATTTGCAAGTTGAGATTCTCTCTGGTGTTCATTCTTTAGTCCGATTTCCATGGACTTGTTGAGAACTTCGGTATGGCTAGCATTCATGCTAATGGGGAAGGTACCCACGACCAGACTTTGCCAGGTTTTTGGTAAGAAGTTGCGAAAGCGGGCGATATTGTCTTCTGTTCCCCCGATAAGTACTCGACGTACAGCTTGCTCAGAGAAAAATTGTGAAGCGAAATTGGCTGCT
>CAZLNX010000131.1:0-15673 GCA_964560795.1 uncultured Anaerolineales bacterium
GAACCCATCCTCAATATGATCGAGATGGCCTTCCGCAACTACGACCCCTGCATGTCCTGCGCTACGCACTCCTTGCCCGGACAGATGCCCCTCGAGGTGACCATTCGCGACGCCGATGGCGAAATCCTCGACGTTGTCAGCCAATTTGTAGAGTGATAGTAGACAGTGAACAGTGGCTATTTGTCACTGTTCACTTCTCCATATCCACTGTACACTTTTGCCGGTATGAAGACCCTCATTGTCGGATTGGGCAATCCCATTCTCACTGATGACGGTGTTGGTGTTAAGGTTGCGTATCAGGTAGATGACGCACTCATCGACGCCCAACGAAAACACATCACGGTCACTGAAGCCAGCGTTGGAGGGCTGCGTTTGATGGAGCTGATGGTCGGCTACGACCGAGTCATCATCATCGATGCTCTTTACCGCCCTAACGGAAACGGCCATGAACCTGGCTCAATCTTCCGGATGGGACTACAAGATCTCAAAGACATCAGCCCCACGCAACACAGCGCCTCCGCTCACGATACAACCCTTGACACCGCCCTAGACATGGCAGATCGAATGAGATTGCCTCTTCCTAAAGACATTCTTATCTTCGCCGTTGAAGTTGAAGAGATATTTGTTTTCAGCGACGATCCAACGCCAGCCGTGGCGAAAGCCATTCCCAAAGTGACGGAAATGGTATTGGAAGAGATACGTTAACTTTAAAGCATTTTTTCATTTCTAAAGAACCAAACCGGGTTTCTCAAACTTAAGAATTAAGTCACGAGAAACCCGGTTTCTTAAATGATACAATCGAAACATGGCAGAGATCCGCGTTTTATTGGTGGATGATCATGCTATCCTGCGAGATGGCATCCGCTCCTTACTAGAAAAAGACCCTCGGTTGAAGGTGATCGGCGAAGCCGGAGATGGCCGCGCTGCCATTGAGTTGACGCGTCAACTCAAACCAGATATTGTACTTATGGATGTGGCCATGCCCCTGCTCAATGGCCTTGAGGCCACCGCTCAAATCGTGCAATCCCACCCGGAGAGCAAAGTGATCATCCTCTCGATGTACGACTACGAGAGCTACATCCGCCAGGCACTTGCCGCAGGTGCAGCAGGGTATATTCTCAAAGATGCCAATGCAAGTGAACTAATAGATGCCATCCATTGTGTTCATCAGGGAGAAGCTGTGCTCTCCCCTGCCATTACCCGCTTGGTCATTGAAGATTATCTACGATGGGGAGAAATCAAACCGACAGAAACAGATAATGGCTTAACCGGTCGAGAGCGCGAGGTTTTGCAGCTAATCGCCGAGGGCTACACCAATAAAGAAATCGCCGAGATTTTGTGTATCGCCATCAAGACTGTCCAGGCTCATCGCGCCAACCTTATGGAAAAACTCGATCTACACAGCAAGGGGGAGTTGATAAAATATGCTATTCGCAAGAAGATAATTGAAATATAATTTCCCTATTCTCCAAAAATAACTCCAATAGGGAGTTATAATGAGATCATTATGGACAAAACTTGGAGTCAACCTTTTAGATATGCAATGATGACATCTATGGTCATCATATTATTCATCATAGGCTGGTATATTCGAGACGCTATTGGACCACTTGTAATTGGTGCGCTTCTGGCTTATGTCCTTAATCCGATAAAAATTAGCCTAGAAAAGATAACTCGTCTTTCCGCTTCTGCATCTGCGACCATCGTGCTAATCATAACCTTTGGAATAATTGCAGCATTGCCAGCTTTTATGCTGCCTGCACTAATCAATGAATTTCAAGCTCTCATCCTAGACCTTGAACGAGTTGTAATGCTAGTGACAGATTTTCTTGCTCAACCAATCTTGATCTTTGAATATGAGCTTTTTCTGGGGTCTCTAGTTCCCGATCCAATACTTTGGATTTCTGAAGGTGCCCAAGGAATAACTGAAAACGCATTTCACTTGATAGAGATAATCACTGAGAATCTACTTTGGCTTCTGGTGGCATTTGTGGCCATGTATTACTTACTCAGAGATTGGGTTCACCTAAGAGACTGGCTGCTCTCATTGCCCCCAGAACCTTACAAACCCGATGCCAACCGCATATATCAAGAAATAAAAGAAATCTGGCGTGGTTATCTGCGCGGCAATCTAGCTTTAATGACCGTCGTCGGAATTGTATTCACGATCGCCTGGCTGGCATTAGGTGTTCCAGGAGCGCTGGTCCTAGGCATCATTGCAGGGATTCTGACCATTATTCCAGACCTAGGGCCAGCAATTGCCGCCCTTTTCGCAGCTATCGTTGCTTTCATTGAAGGCTCAACTTATCTACCCCTATCCAATTTCTGGTTTGCAATACTTGTTCTGGGGGTATACATGGCGCTGATAAATATTAAGAACATTTGGCTTAGACCACGTATATTTGGCCGCAGCGTTCATATGCACGAAGGGCTTGTCTTTATCGCAATTATCATTGCGGTTGTAATTGGGGGCATTCTAGGGGCCTTAATCATTATCCCTGTTCTGGCATCTGCAGGTGTTATCGGTCGATATATCTACAATCGCTCACTGGGATTATCTCCATGGCCTGATGACCCGCCAGATAAACCTTCATTGTAACTATTGCTCTAATCAGCAGATTTCGGAATGCACCTTAAACTAAAATTCACGCTCCTGCCGAAATCTGCACAGGCGGTGCGGAAAATCTTGCCAGTTATATTTCAAAGCACAAACCGCACCGCACATAGGGTGTTTTTTTTATAAATCTAGGGTTAATACCCGATCTAATATCAGATATTAGACATTGTTCCTTTTTCCATAACCTTATATCCTATAAAAGCAAAAATAGCGTAAGTTCAACCTTGCTATCTAAATCGAGGTGATCTATGAATCTATTCTTTCGTCGAATCCTTTTGGGCGTAGTAGCCTTCGTCCTGGTTGCAGCGTTGCTGCTTGTCTTCGCTCACCAAAGCCAGGCCAGGGCGTATGAGCCCAACTGGGAATTAGCCCGAGAGAGTGCTGGGCTTCCTGCATCTGAAGATTCAGCTGTGGTACCAGCTATCTCATCAAGCCTTCCACCCCCGGCTAAGCAAGATCCATGTTTGCACTGTCACATCGCTGGGGAGGAAAAAGGTCTCTGGACTCCTCTAGTTCGCTGGTTAGTCTTCGGTACAGCCGGCCTGGTGGCTGTTTTTGGCATCGCTCAATCCGGTAGTATGTGGAAGAGCCGTGCCCCTTGGAAGCCGCTAATGGTCCGCGCTGGTGAGTGGATCGACGAGCGCTACGAGATCTCCGATCCGCTATCCAAGATGCTCGCAAAGCCCGTGCCCGATTGGCAGCGCCGCTGGTGGTACTGCCTGGGCGGTATCACGGCTTTTCTCTTCATTGTACAGGGAATCACCGGCGTGATGCTGGCCTTCTACTACCAACCCACACCCGAGGCGGCCTATGCCAGCATCCAATTTATCGAGACTGAAGTACGCTTCGGTGCTGCCATCCGCATGATCCATCACTGGTCTGCCAATGGCATGATTTTGATGTGCACAGCCCATATGCTGCGTGTCTTCATCATGGGCGCTTACAAAAATCCACGCGAACTCAACTGGGTCAGTGGTGTCAGCTTGCTTGTCCTGACGCTGGCCTTCGGCCTGACCGGCTATCTACTCCCCTGGGATCAGCGAGCTTATTGGGCTACCACTGTCGCTACAGAAATCGCCGGGAGTATGCCCGCCATCGGAAATTTGGCGCTGATCTTCCTGCGTGTTGGATGGAATATCGGTGCGCAAACCCTGAGTCGCTTCTACGCCCTGCATGTCTTGATCATCCCCGTGGCCACCGTGACCTTCATGGGCTTGCACTTCCTCATGGTGCGCCGTCAGGGCATCATGAAACCGCTGTGATCTGAGTGAATAGAGAACAATCATGACTGAAAACACATCTCCCGAAGAAAACACAATCCCCTTCTACCCCGATCACGTGACCAATGAAGCCAAAGTGGCTATGTGGTTCGGTATTGGGTTGATCATCATTGGCATCATCGGCCTGTTCATTCCCGTGGGTCTGCAACCCCCTGCTGATCCGATGAATACGCCTGCTCATGTAAAACCAGAATGGTACTTCCTGGCTCTGTACCAAATCATCAAATTCTTACCTAAAACCACAGGTGCGGTGCTGCCAGTAATCTTCGCCGGCATCGTGCTGATCTGGCCATTTTTAGACAACAAACCCGATAAATCAAAGAAAACCGCGCGCACGCGCTTCATCGTGATCAGCGTGCTGATGGTTATCTTGATCGCCCTGACGATTTGGGGAGAGGTGAGTTAACTATGAGCAAAATTACCCGACGCGACTTCCTTAAGATCGTCAACCGAGTTCTGGCAGCTACGGGATTAGCCGCGGTCTTCGGTCCAGTCGTAGCCTTTTTCTACCCCCCCGACCTGCAAGAAACGCCTTCAGAACCAGTGTTGATTGCGCCCGAAGTTGAAATGCCCGTAGGCGAATCTCGCACGGTGGCCTTCGGGCGTTATCCAGCCTTGGTAATCAATACCGCTGCCGGGCTAAAGGCCTACTCAGCGGTCTGCACTCACTTCGCCTGCATCTGCAAATGGGACCCCGATAAAGAGCAGATCGTATGCCCCTGCCATGATGGTTTCTTCGATCCATCCGATGGCAGTGTTATATCCGGGCCGCCACCCAAAGGCCTCACCCCATTACAAACAGAAATTAAAGATGGTGACATCTATGTCAGCGCCGGAGGTGAATCATGACAGTGAACACTAAACAGTGGTCAGTTGCCAGTCGAGATTTCTTTGTTCACGCAGTTGCCCAACCGCGCATCTGGAAAAAACTTTACGCAGGCGTGATGCACCTGCTGATCTTCTGGGGCGTGACCATCCAGGTCATAGGCACCGCCATCAACCTGATGCAGATGGCCCTCTTCACGCCGTTTGCTTTGGAAAATTTTCCTCGAGGGAATTGGTACTTCGCCTATGAATTCATCATGGATTTAGCAGGGCTGTTCATCCTCACGGGTGTGTTGATGGCTGCTTTCCGACGCCTGGTACTACGCCCTAAGAGTTTGCCCACCGCCTGGGACGACTACTTTGCGCTGATCCTGCTGACCTTGCTACCCCTGGCCGGGTACTTCACCGAATCCATGCGCCTGATCTCCGCCACTCCCGAATGGGCGCGCTACTCCTTCGTTGGCAATTGGTTGGCTGGTCTACTATCTAATGCCGGTCTGACCGCAGAGATAGCCTTCAACATCCATCCCATCTTGCTGCTGACTCACATTGCCCTGGGATTGACCTTCGTTGCGAGCATCCCTTTCACCAAGCTGCGCCACCTGGTCAACGCCCCCTTGAACATCATCCTGCACCCTCGCCGTGCCTACGGCGCGCTGACAAAGGTCGAAGATCTAGAGACCTCCGAAATCCTTGGCGTTGGACAAGTCACCGAGTTCGAGCCCCAAAACCTGTTGGAGTTCGACGCCTGCCTGCGCTGCGGACGCTGCGAAGAGGTCTGCCCGGCGACATGTAGCGGCCTGGAATACTCCCCCAAAACATTGCTGATGGGCATGCGCGATGCCATGACGGATGCCCTGGCGACACCGAGTGCCAATGGCAACGGTAATGGATCAAAGGAATTGCCCGCACACTTTTTCGCAGAGGAAGCCCTGTGGTCCTGCACTACCTGTGGTGCCTGCCTGACCCGCTGTCCGGCTTTCATTCGCCCCCCTGAGCGCGTGGTAGATATGCGACGCTACTCCATTTTAATGACCGGCGAGATGCCCAAATCCGTTGGCGATACCTTGCGCAATATGGAACGCCAGGGCAATCCCTGGGGCATGCCCCCCCAAGATCGCCTGAACTGGGCAGAAGGCTTGAACGTACGCGAGCTGGCTCCCGGCGACGAAGTCGATGTACTGCTTTATATGGGCTGTGCAGCGGCTTTTGACGAGCGCAATAAGAAAGTTGCTCAGTCCGTGGTGCGTCTGCTGCAAAAGGCAGAGGTCGATTTCGGCGTCCTGGGTTTCGACGAAGCTTGCTGCGGCGAAACCGCCCGGCGCATGGGTCACGAGTATATATTCCAGATATTTGCTGAGCAGAATATCGAGATTTTCGACTCGGTCAAATTCAACCGCATTGTCACCCAATGTCCACATTGTTTCAACACCCTCAAGAATGAATATCCTCAGATGGGCGGCGAATACGAAGTGCTGCACTATGCGGAGTTATTCGAAGAAATCGCGCCATCCTTTGGAGCGATCTCGCCCAATGGCAATGAACTGAAGGGCACACTCACCTTCCACGACTCCTGCTATCTGGGACGCTACAACGATATCTATAAAGCGCCACGCCAACTGCTTGATCAAGCGAAAGTCGATCGCGTTGAGATGAAGCGTCAAGGTGAGAACAGCTTCTGTTGCGGCGCAGGTGGCGGCGGCATGTGGATCGAAACTGATGCTGATAAGCGCATCAATCAGAACCGCCTGCAGGACGCCCTGGATGCTCAAGCGGATACTGTAGCTACTGCCTGCCCTTACTGTTTGAGCATGTTCGAAGATGCCATAAACTCCAAGGGCATTGGTGAGCAGATTCGGGCGATGGACATTGCGGAAGTGCTAGAAAAACAGATTGGTGATTAATGGTTATACGAAGTTAGAGGTTAGAAGTTAGAGGTTGGAATATTTCAGCTTCTAACTTCCAATCTCCAGAAATGGAGATGTATCATGAAGACGCAATGGATGATTAAAACCCATGGTGACCCCTTAGGGACCGTCCGCGATTTCACCAAGTTGGTCTGGGAAACCTTTGATCTAGAACGCATGGTGGCGCCTACCAATGGCAAAGCTGAGGATACTGGTCCGCATTTCATTGATGATCCTGTTGGACTCGATGCCCTGAGCCCTTGCACACCACTGATGCCAATAAATGCCGCCAAGTTGATCCCAGAGTTGCTCATGGATGGCTCCGGGCAAGTAGGCGCCATGCTGCGCCCCTGTGAGATGCGCACTCTAATCGAGATGACCAAACAGGACGGTCTCGAAATAGAAAACCTACTGACCCTGAGCGTCGATTGTCTGGGAACGCTGCCCATGGATGAGTATCAGTGGCGCGCCGAAAGAAAAGGTTCTCCCCAAAAACTGGCACAAGAAGCACTGCAGTTTAGCCGTCAAGGTGGTATTGTACGCTATCGCTATCGTTCAGCCTGTCAGGTATGCATCTCACCCCAAGCGACAGAGGCAGATATCAACATCGGTATCCTTGGGTTGCCAGTGAGGCAGCATGCCTTGATCACGATCAAGGACGAAACCTTAGCTGAAAAACTCAACATGACAAAGATTGCAGAAGACGAAATCGATACCGAAGTACTCGGTAGTCATCAGCGAGTCGTCGCTCGCCTGGTACAGCGCAGTGAGAACACCCGCGAGCGCATCGCCAACGGCTTGGCTGAATTGCTCCCTGAAAATGTTGGTGCATTGATCGAGCAATTTGAAAGTTGTGGTGATTGTGCAACTTGTATGGATGTCTGCCCCTTGTGTGACATCCACTATCCTCAGCGCGCTGAAGATGGAAAATTCCAAGAGCCCGAAATCGTGCGCTGGTTAATCTCCTGTTCAGGTTGCGGCATATGTGAACAGGCCTGCCCCCAACACCTACCCTTGACGATCATATTCAATCACGTCCAGACTCAATTGGCAGAGGAATTTGATTATCGGGCAGGAAATTCTCACAAAGATGCTTTGCCAAAAATGTCGTAAGTCCACAACATTTAGCATATAACAAGACCCTTCCGGTAGATGCAATATCGGAAGGGTCTTTGTTATGCACGATAAAATTCAAAGGGCAAGAACTAAGGTTTATTGTTCGAAATCATCCCAACCAAAGTTAAATCCACTTTTGTTCTCACCAGGCAATAGATCAACCTGGGCAGTTTGGATTGAGCTGCCACGACTGGGGAAAGTAAAAATTCCACCGAAGGAGGCGGTATTTTTCAAGAACGAATCATTTATCTTGATGCAGTATGTGCCAGCGACAAGTCCATCAAATTTAAAGGTACCACCCGAATTTGTCGTTGCTTTACCAACGGAAGTTGATCCTGGGCAGGCGCCAGAAAACAACTCAGCAGTAACACCAGAGATGCCAGGCTCGCCACTGAATATCCCATCGCCTTCGGGCAAGTTACCACCAAAGCTGACGCAAGAATTCCCGGGGTTTGTGTCATCACAGTCTTCTAACCAAACTAAACCGCTGATCGACCCAACTGGGGGGTCCGGTACGGGAAGTATAGGCAATGAGCTGGTATCACCAGTGATTGTCGCATGCTCGAGCCAGGCCCAACAGTCGGCACCCCCGCTTGGATTCCTGATAATTACATAAGGTTCTGGTTTGGGTGCTGTTGCAACCACCTGAGAACTACCACCAACTGCGATCGAGCCAGTGATCGGGTATTTAAGACCGGGGCCAGAACGACAGTTTGTGTTTACACTCACTGACAACATAGGTGTACTTGAGGTAGCAGTTGCTGCTGGGGCCGCGGTTGCTGCAGGCGCTTGAGTATTCACCGGGGCTTGCGTATTTGTAGGGGCTTGCACAGCTACTGTCGGAGCATCTTGCTGGGCATTTTGATTTTGCAAGGCGTCTATTGTGATTTGCATTAGGGTTGCTTCAAGATTTGGTTCACTCGAGGACGTGTCATTAGATGGCACACCACAGGCAAGCCCGGCAATAACTAAAGCTAAAATAATAAAAACGAGCTTTTTCTTTTTAGTAAACATTTCTTCTCCTTGAAATCGAACTTCGAATAAGTTTTACTTGTCCAATAATCTTTTAGGGCAAATCCATACAATTGCCCGTATCCAATATGATCGTATGATTTGAATTGGCCACAATCGCACACATCTGGGTAGCACTGGTAGGGCGATTCGCCGTTGTCCAGCCGCGGAAGGGGCGCGGACCCCCATAAAGATTCCAACTGCCGCCTCCACCAGAACCTACTTGTTCTTGAGTATATGTATTCCAATAAAAATGGATGTGCATCCCCGGCAGCGTTTCGGTGTACTCAAAGGTTTCGTACTCAACCACATAAGTAGATCCATCTAACACAATTGATTTTATGCGAACTTGGGGGCCGGGCGGTAATGTTGCCGTAGGAGTTTCCGACGGTACTAATGTCGCTGTCGGTTCCAGAGTTGCAGTCGGTTCTGGGACAAGAGTCGCCGTTGGTTCAGTTGTGGCAGTTGGCGCTGTAGTTGGCTCGAGAACAACTGCGACAGGTTCGGCAGTAGCAGTTGCAGTAGCAGTTGGCTCCGGGGAACTAAATCCCTTGAAACCAAAGAAGGCCAACGCCGCTACGAGGATGAGTCCCACTCCACCAATCCCAATCCATTTGAGTGGCAATCCACCTCCCGGTTTTTTCGCTCTTGCAGCGGGTGCTTGCGGAGGCGTTGGGGGTGTTTGAGCAGCCGGCACACTCGCTGGAGCAGTCTCCACAGATTGCCCCCCCAAGACTGGGGCGTCTTCGATCATGGTGCCTTCAAACTTAAGGGATTCAGCTGGAGGAGCATCCTCGATCATGGTTCCGGAGATCTCTAACGATTCAGCAGGCGGAGCATCTTCGATCATCGTCCCAGCCATCTTTTGAGACTGTTCGGGGGGTGCTTCCTCGATCATTGTTCCAGATAAATCGGCAGCTGCCGCGCTTATCGATGTATCTACTCCAGCACTTGTGGTAAGGTTTGCAGCACGCAAAGCAGCCGCAAACTCGGAAGTCGTGTTGAACCGATCTCCCTTATCTTTTGCCATGGCTTTCACCACTGCGGCAACAAGTTCAGATGGTACATCAGGGTTTATCTCACGAACATCTGGGACTGGGTCGCTAACATGCATCATCATGATCGACATGGCAGATTCTGCCTCGTAAGGCCGCTTGCCAGTTAAGATTTCGAATAATGTCACTCCCAAGGAATACACGTCACTCTGATGTGATGCTATTTCTCCCTTAATGATCTCCGGCGCCATGTAAAATGCTGTCCCAACAACTGCACCAGTGGCCGTGTGCTGTTTACCGCCCACGATCTTGGCAATGCCAAAGTCCATCAAAATGGATTGGCCTTGCAGATTTAGCATAATATTTGCAGGTTTTATGTCCCGGTGAACCATCCCGCGATTATGGGCATACTCTAATGCATCACATATGCTAGCGATGATCTCAACCGCATCGGATGTTGAAAAACTGCGCTCGTCTGTGTGCAGGCGTTTCATGCGGTCTTCTAACGTCTCGCCTGGTACAAATTCAAGGACCATGTAATAGGTATCGCCATCATGGGCGAAGTCGTGTACCTGGATGATATTTGGATGACGTAATTGGGCAACCGAAACCGCTTCTTCCTCAAAACGGCTTACAAACTTCGGATCGGATGACAAATGAGGATGAATTAGTTTGATCGCGACTGTTCGGCGAAGATTAGGGTCATCCGCTCTGAAAACAGATGACATACCTCCTGCACCTAGTAAATCCTCGATCAGGTAACGGTCATTTAATTTTCGCCCTATCCATGAGGGTTCAGCCATTAGGTTCCTCCATAAATCCGCTATATATTAATTTCAAAAGTTAGTTTAGTGGCGCTTTCGCTAAATTAGTAAAATAAACTTCGCTCTAGCCGACGTCCTCGTCGGCGGGGACGCCGACTTGAGCGGGTTCTAAATGGATTTCCCGAGAAAACCATTTAGTACTTGCAGTCATTTATCTTTCAATAAGCCACAACCAGGTGTTATTGAATTGGCAATTTGTCGTTCCTGATTCACTCAAGGCGGCCATGGCCACAAAACCTCGCTCAAAATAAGGGGTTTCCGCTTGGACAATGGCAAGATTTGGATTGAAGTTCCCCTGGATACTGGCAACCAAATCATCAAAATCGGTCATTTCTTGATTGAATTGCGCAACTTGATCTGCAGAGGCATCTGAGGGCGGTTGAGTTGGCATAAGTGGCAGAGCTAGTATTGGCTGATCCCCAGCCACTGCTTGGCCAACTTGAATGCCATTTGTGAAAATAGTAAATGTATTCCCACGCGCCACAACTGTCAGACGATTTGTGGAACCATTCTGAGAATTGAAATTGCGGTCTATTCCATTTGCATAATAATCAATTGCATTTTGCAGTTCCCCGTCCAACATTGAGTTAAAAACCACATGCCCATTAGCACCCCGGGTCGCAATCACTAAATATTGACTGAGAGATTCTTTGTTGCCGTTCGAACGAAAAACCAGGCCACAACCTGCGAGTCCGGTTTTCGTATCCCAGGTAATATCCGTCGAAAGCACAAAGTTCTGTGCTACCGTTCCAATATAATCGTTCACAAAATCATGTTGCAAATAGCCAGTTACCGATAGTGCGGCTGGGGGGTGCACCCAAGCAACACGCCCGTAGGCAGGATTAATTCCATATTTGGATAACTCTGCCCGGATGGGCTCTTCAGCTGTGGCGGTCGCAGCTATTGCGGCTGCATCCTGTCCAGCGGCAGCAGCCTGTGTGGCCGCAGCCGAAGCTGCGCTTGCAGTGCCTTGTGCGACAGCAGTTTGTAAATTCGCCTGGGCATCCAAACTGGAACCAGCGCCGGCCGTGGCCGTCAGGGAAATTGATTGTCCAAGGGCTTGGGCCGTCATTTCAGGTGCATCTAGCCCACCTGAACACGCGCTCAAACCCATTATCAATAGTAGGATCGTAAGTAAAAGTGATCGCCGTTTCATCTAGTTTACATCCTTGCGCTTCTGCAAAACGAGAATGCCAACAAACAAGATACCGCTAATCACAAGTTGGGCAGCCCACGTTGTAGCGATAAACGTGTAGTATTTTAGATCGTTATCTTTATCTACAAATGCCCAACCAAACTTTTCATCATATTTTCTTACTATTGTTTCTACAGGTTGAACGGCTGCAGCCATGCCCGCTTTATGCTTGATCGAAGCTTCTTGATAGGCGACAACTTGCGCCTTATACACACCAAGCGCGGCCTCGTAGGCAGCAAATTCAGCTTTAGAATTTGCCTGTATCTGCTCAACTTGTTCTTGATATTTCTGTAATTCTTCAAGATAGGCAGCTACTGCCACCGAATCCGATTGGTCTTCAGGCTGCGGTGGAGCTTCGGGAATCACAGGATCAGCTGGACGAACGGGTTCCCTGCCAACTGGTTGTGGTAGGGGCTCATCAATTATTGGGTTATAGAAGAACCCATTACCAGGGAAATTACACATATCTTCCTTAAGCGCGTTGGTGCCCAAACAATTACAGCCAATGGCAATTTTGTCGTCATTTGACATTGCGGAGGTTTGCTCGGTGGGCAAATCCAAACAGACATCGGCAGCAATATCGGAACCAACGCCCGTAATGCCCAGGAATCCTTGTAAAGCCCAACGCGTTGAAGTAATTCCAGTGACTGCATCAGGCATCGGTACTAACGCACCAGCCAAAACAATCTGGGGGAGCATTAACAAGATCACGATCAGGGGTGCTGCATTGGCAGTCGGGGATATCGCGGAAGAGAATAACCCCAACATCATTCCTGCAAGGGTTGCCAATGTCAGTGTGATAAACATTAGGACAAGTTCGAGGATGCCCCCAGGCATATAGAAGGCCATATAATGAATGATTATATAGGTAGCAGTTTGGTACAGCGCTAAAGCGGCTGCCACCCAAACCTTGGATAGTACATATGGGAAGATCTTCAAATTCACCAGGCGCTCGCGCTTATATATCTCTCCCTCTTTTACAAACTCCCGCATTTGAGATAACCCACCGATCATCACGCCATAAATGGTTAATAAAAATAGCGAAATTATTATGTCATTTGCCGATCCATTTACAAAATCGAAGGGTTTATTTCCCAAAACTTTGGCCATTAATACAGACATCATCCCCATTAGGGGCGAAGCAGCCAGCATAAGGACCAGACTGAAACGATCCTTCATCAATATGCGTATGTTGCGTTTTGAAAGAATGAAAAACTGCCGCAGCGCGGAAACTTTCTTTTGTTTTTTAGGAAGTGCCCTTGTCTCTACAGCGCTGACAGAGGTCATGGGGCTGCTCTGTTGCACGCTTCCACCTCTATCACCTAGCGCGTCGATGATGTATTTTTGATAAGCAGGATGTTGTTGATATCGTTCTGCCCACTCTTCAGGAGTTCCCTTACTTGTATCTTCCAAGAGAGCATAGATTTGGTCAAACTCCATCTCGCTGACTCGTCGATCTCGCTCCGACCGGTATTGGTCAAAGAAGGCCAGGGCTTCATCGGGCGGACCAAACCAGGACAAAAAGCCACCACGTGCCAGGAACACGACCTTATCTGCTAGGAAAACATTCTTGGTCGCGTGGGTGATCAAAACAATCGAGCGGCCTTGATCTGCCATCTGGCGCATCAAGTGCATCAAGGCTGTTTCTGTACCGGGATCCAAACCGGACGATGGCTCATCCAGGAAAAACAAGCCAGGTCGGGTTAGAAGTTCGACGCCAATCGATACGCGCTTTTGCTGGCCACCGCTCAATTCCATAATTTGATTGTCGCGACGATGGGCGATATCGAGCGTCTCCATTACTTCCTCGACCCGTTGATGGCGTTCTGCCTTAGTTGTATCTGGGGGTAGACGTAATTGAGCCGTGTAATCGAGGGCATCAAATACGCTCAATTCCATGTGGATAATATCTTTTTGAGGAACAAAGCCAATAATATCTCTAATGGCTTCGAAATTCTCGTACACATTGGTGCCGTTGACCGTTACCTGACCATGGGTTGCAGGCCGATATCCGGCAATTGCATCTACCAGTGTAGATTTACCTCCACCACTCTGCCCCACAACAACAATGAACTCGCGTGGTTGAAATACCAATGAGATATTCTGCAATATATTTAGATCTTTTCGCACCCACTTATTCAATCCAAGGATCTCAACTCTCAAGTCAGCAGAATCATCAAATTGGGCTAGAGCCTCAACCCCCATCACATAGCGATAAGGACCAATTCGGACCGTATCATTTTGTGATAACCATGTGTCAGTTTTAATTTGCACATCATTTACAAAGGTGCCATTGGTACTATCCAGGTCTTTGACCTTAAAACGCTGGCCAACCTTTTCGATCTGCGCATGAAATTGAGAAACCTGGGGAACGCTCAAAACAACATCATTTTCGTGGGCGCGTCCAATTTGGATGATGTTCTTATCGCCAAAGTTGATTTCTGCAGTTATTGCCGTAAACGCTTCCGACGGAGAGATATAGGCCATCGAGACCATGACACCAGGATCTTGCCCACCAATACGGATGTTAGCATCATTTTTTAATGCTACTGGAGTAGAAACGGGGTACCCATCTACATAAACGGCATTGCCAGCCTCGGGCAAGACTGCGATCTGGTAGCCCCCAAGTGTAGTTTTCTCAAGATAACCATGGTTTCGAGATACAACTGGGGACGGGATTACAATATCATTATCTTCACCACGTCCGTAGGATAACTTTTGTTTGTCGAGAGTATAAGATTCCGTTTGTGAGCCGGCAATTGCGATGGATAATTTAGGCGGTTCATCCATAGTGGGTAAAACTTCGCCAACAGCAGTTTGGCCTAAACCGCCAGGAACTGTCTCCATGGTCTGGTCCAACCCGGCCGACTCGGCCATTGTGGCTCCCAATTGATCAGCTGGCTGCATTTCCGGCAATTCTTCTACTGTGGTTTGGGAGAGGCCAACTACCTCATACCGCACTTTAACAGAATGGCCGAAGCCGATCTCATCACCACTTTTCAACCGGTAAATACCAGGGATTTTTTCGCCATTAATGAATGTGCCGTTGCTGCTTCCCAAATCTTGGAGCAAGTAACTATCCCCTTTTTTGGTTAATTTTGCATGGTTGCGAGAAACTGCCTGGTAATCTAGTGACCAACTACTTGCAGGGTCACGTCCGATCGTAACTGTCTCCGCCGTCATCACAAATTCTTCACCAGGGTTTGGACCTTTGACTTGAATCAGTTTTATTTCTGCCAATGTATACTCCTTATCAATTTCAACAATCAAACGCTAGAAAAAAAGGACAATTTATAATGATGAAACTCTTGTTTCGCCCGCCAATAAACAACAGGATTTTGTAATTTTGCTGCAAATCTTTTATAGTATATACTATTTCTTCCAATTTGGATATATTTTGTCAAATTTAAAGAGCAATATTGGTACCAAAGTAACCCATGAATTTTGGAGAGTATCAGAAATACGCCTAAATTCATACCTAATATGAGTCAACAAGAGGGCGTGATACAATGCAGGCTTTATTTAGTAATTCACAATTTAGGATTGCATAATGGTTTCAATTCAAATTTCAAACTTAAAAAAATATTATAGAAATACAAAAGCAGTAGATGGGATCAATCTAGAAGTACATCAGGGTGAAATATTCGGTTTGCTAGGTCCTAATGGGGCGGGCAAAACCACTACTGTTGAAATCATAGAAGGATTGAGCAAAGCTGACAGTGGCCAGGTATATGTTCAGGGAATTAATGTCACCAAACATCCGCGAAAGGTCAAGGCACAAATTGGCGTGCAACTGCAAAATACTGCTTTATACCCACGACTCACCGTAAGAGAATTAATTGATCTATTTCGCTCATTTTTCCCCGGGGAAGTTCGTGACTCCAATGATCTTATTGCATTGGT